>DATDNK010000327.1:0-4914 GCA_036518275.1 Candidatus Acidiferrum sp. | reverse complement strand
AACTACCGCCTGGAACGTTGGCCGTGGCCGTTGCGCCGTTCCCGTTGTAAACCAGAAGGCCGGGACTGAGATGAAAGGCGTAACCGAGAGGATACCAGTCCAGATGCGCTTCCCCGGAGCGGAGATTGAGCTGGCCCTTGTAGGTGATTCCGTCGTGATTAAATCCGCGGTTGTACTGAAAAATATTGAAGCCGCCGCGAACATTCAGTCTGTTGGTCAAGGAGACCGCAACCTCCGCGCCGGCGCCCAGCGTTGAAAGCCGCACGCCCACGCCGATCTGACCGGCATCTCCCTTCCTGGAGTGTTGAGGTGCAGGTGCATCCGGAGTCGCATCGTCTGCAGCCGCAAAACAACTTGCTGGAAAAGCAATCAGGAAACTACAAAGGAGCATTGCATACCTACGTCTTTCGGTCTTTCGCAACATGTATCTCCTCTTAAAAATCTAAATCTATCCAGTCACTACTTTTGCCGCGCCAGCATACGACTGCATCGACCGCGCTGAATGCAGAATCGACCCGTGGGTATTCCGAGGATCAAACTAAGGAATGTGGATCCGGTCGAAACTGAAGGGTATAGATATTCTTGAACGGGCATCTGGGAAAGGCAAGATTGCATTAGAAAGGTGTTGCACCCATGTGCACTAATTGTAAATGTTCTTAGGGAACCGCCGACGGAATCGGCCCATCGAGGTAGATCTCTGCATTCGCAGTGAGGATTTCCGACGAAGCAAGAAAGAAGATGGCAACCCTGAAAGCACTTCAGCCACGGAAGAGGCCGAGAACTGGCAGTGGAGGGGCTAACCAAGAGTGGGCCTCTGAAAAAGTACTATTGACCTGGGCGGCTCACGGGACTAACTTTATAGTTCCCTTCGGGTCCCGGCTAGACATCCACGGTGAGGTCCCCATGAGCACGAACATCGTCTCAAGCACTGCCGCGAGCGCCCTCCAAGAACGATGGGAAAGGTTGCGGAGTCATAAACGAATAATTTCGCGCATCAAGCTGTTGGTGGAATGGGACCAAGGCGGGCAGAAGGAGAGCGCCAACGCCGTCACTGTGGACGTGAGCCACTCCGGCTGCATGGCCGTCGTGGGGGCAGATTTGCCGTTGCATCGGCGGGTGCGGTTGGTTCATCCGGAAACCGGGCGGAAGGCAGAAGCCGAAGTGGTGTGGCGAAGCCATGAGGCCTGGGATGCGGGATTTGAACTTTTGAAGCCAGACGCCACGTTCTGGAATTTGAAGTAGTTGGAATTAGAAGCTAGCGACCAAGCCTTCGACCACGGTCCAATTCTCCGAATCTACAGTGGTAACCTTCCTACTGAGGCCACTTTTCCTTAGGCAAGCTCTTTTGAATTGTCTCCAGATTTTGGAAACCATCTTTGATGACGGTCTGCTTGACGTTGTCCTTCGTCACTACTACCGGCGCAAGTAGAATCGCAGGCACGGCCTTTTGCCCATTCTCAAGAGAATCTGTTGTTTTTACCGACTCGTGCTTTGCCAAAGCCACCGCCGCGTCCGCGGCCAGCCTTGCCTGCGATCCAATAGGCTTGTAAACGGTCATGGTTTGCGTTCCGTCCAGGATGCGGATGATGGCTGCCAAGTCCGCGTCCTGGCCCGACACGAGGACTTTGCCTGCGAGGTTGTGCTCGGACAACGCCTGGACCGCTCCACCCGCCATGCCGTCGTTGGAAGCGACCACGGCAGTGATGTTGCCTTTCACCAGTTCAATTGCGTCGGTCATGTGGGCGTACGCTTCCGCGGGACTCCAATCCTTGCTCCAGGTGTCGGAGACGATTTTGATGTCGCCGCGGTCCACCAGCGGTCTCAAGACCCTCCATTGCGCGTCGTGCAGAGTTCTAGCATTGACATCTGCGGGAGATCCGGCGAGCAGAACATAATTTCCCTTGGGAGCCAATCGCGCGAGTGAAGATGCTTGTAAGGAGCCTACTGCCGAAGCATCGACTCCCACAAAAAGGCTGACATCCGGATGGCGCACCAGGCGCTCGTAACAAAGCAGAGGCACTTGTTTGGCCTTTGCCGCATCGACAATACGCGCGGCTTTTTCGGTATCGTGCGACACCAGAACCAGGGCCTGGACGCCCGCGCCGAGCAACTTCTGGGCCTGTTGGAACTGCAATTCATCGTCGCCCTCGGCGGTCTCGACCAGCACTTGCGCTCCGAGTCCGGCGGCGCGCTTCTGGAAAATGTCGAGATCCGTCTGCCAGCGTTCGACCTTCAAAGAATCCATAAGAAAGCCGATTTTCGGATTCCCAGGAGGACCAGGTTTGTCCTGGGCGTGCAGGAAAGAGGTGCCGAAGAGCAGAAAAACTGCCAGCGATATACACGGAAAGGCTTTTCCACGAATCAAGTGCACCGACACACCTCCACAAGATTACCGAAAAACTAGCATCAGATGGCTCATGAGAACAATGTTGACGCCACTAGCGTACTACCTATGCCTAACAGTCGAGAGCACGATAAGAGCAGGGCTTGTGCTTATTGGTTCATGTGCCCGGAACGAAACGCATACGAACTGAGGACACGCATGTAATTGCCGCGTTCAAACGCGGTGGGGTCAGGGACCGAGCGCCGGCTCATGCTGCCGCACATCTGGCGGACGGAATCGTATTCGTGCTCTTCGAGCCAGCGATGAAGATCCGTAAGGACGGAGAAGGCGTGGTGAATTCCCCTCTGTAATAACACGGAGGCCATCATGGTCACGTTCGCGCCGGCCAGGATGCACTTGACGACATCAATGGCGCTGTGCACGCCACCGGTGATGGCCAAATCCGCCTCAACGTGGTCAGTGAGGATGGCGGCCCAGTGAAGGCGCAAGAGCAATTCGTCGGGATGGCTCAAGGTAAGCCGGGGCACGACTTCGAGGGATTCCACGTCGAAGTCGGGCTGATAAAAGCGATTGAACAGGACCAAGCCATCGGCGCCTGCGTCATCGAGACGCGCGGCGATGTTTGCGGGAGCACTGAAAAAAGGCGAGAGCTTGACGGCGACTGGAACGCGTACGGTGCGTTTGATTTGCCGTACGAGGTCGATATAGCCCTTCTCGACCTCAGCCGCACTCACGGTCGGCTCGGTGGCGATGGAATAGATGTTCAGTTCGATGGCATCCGCGCCGGCTTCCGCCATGAGCCGCGCGTACTCGGCCCAGCCACCTGGTGACACGCCATTGAGGCTGGCGATCACGGGTATGTCCACGGCGGCCTTGGCTCCTTCAATCAAATCGAGATAGCCATCGGGACCAAGATTGTAGCCATGCAGATCGGGGAGCAAGGACTGGGATTCCGGATAACTCTCCGCGCCGCGCCAGAGATCGTCATCCAACGCGTTGCTTTCCAATTCGAGTTGTTCTTCGAAAAGAGATGGAAGGACGACAGCGCCAACGCCGGCGTCTTCGAGTTCGCGGATGTTGGACACGGATTCGCACAGGGGCGAAGCGGAAGCCACGAGAGGTGATTTCAGGGGAAGACCAAGATAGCGTGTTGAGATGTCGCTCATTCCTCGTCGCCTCCTTTCTTGACAGTTTCGACGGCAGCTTCTTCCGGCTCATGGGGGGCGATATTGGGAGTCTCCCCGCGCCCAGGCATGCCCGCGCGGTTGGAGTAAACACGCCACTGGCGCTCGACGTCGTCTTGCGCTTCGTGAAGCAATTTACGCGCTGCTTCGGGATTACTCCGCGTAAGCATGGTGTAGCGCGCTTCCTCGTAAGCGTATTTCTTCAGAGGGATGCTCGGCGCTTTGGAATCGAGCTGGAACGGATTCTTGCCCTCGAGACGCAAGGCTGGGTTGTAGCGCATCAACGGCCAATAGCCCGAAAGCACCGCGTTTTTCTGCTGATTCAAACCGAAGCCCATGTCATAGCCATGTGCAATGCAGTGACTGTAGGCAATAATGAGCGACGGACCGCTGTGGGCTTCGGCTTCCTGAAACGCCTTAATGGTATGGGTGTCGCTGCCACCCATGGCCACGCGCGCAACGTATACATAACCGTAGCTGATGGCTTCCATGGCCAAATCTTTCTTGGCCATTTCCTTGCCGCCGGTGGCAAATTTGGCTACCGCAGCGCGAGGAGTGGCTTTGGACATTTGCCCGCCGGTGTTGGAATAAACCTCCGTGTCAAGAACCAGGATGTTTACATTGCGCCCGGAGCCGAGCACGTGATCCAGGCCTCCTGCGCCGATGTCGTACGCCCAACCGTCGCCGCCGACGATCCAGACGCTCTTGCGCACCAGCGCGTCAGCAACCGTGAGAAGCTCGCGAGCCTCCCATGAATCGATGGCAGCGAGCTTGCGCTTGAGTTCGGCGACGCGCTGGCGCTGCGCTTCGATGCCGGATTCCTTAGATTGATCGGCTTCGAGCAAGGCCGCCACCAGCTCTCCGCCCAGCGGACCGGAGAGTTGCGTGAGCAGGTGTTGCGCGAACAAGGCTTGCTGGTCAATCGCGAGCCTCATGCCTAGGCCGAATTCGGCATTGTCTTCGAATAGGGAGTTCGACCAAGCGGGGCCGCGGCCTTGGCGATTCACGGTGTACGGCGTGGTGGGCAGGTTGCCGCCGTAAATCGAAGAACAACCGGTTGCGTTGGCAATCAATAGGCGGTCGCCAAACAGTTGTGTCAGAAGTTTGATGTATGGAGTTTCGCCGCAGCCCGCGCAAGCGCCGGAGAACTCGAAGAGAGGTTCGAGAAGCTGAGTGTCTTTCACCTGCGTGTGAGAAATGCGCTCGCGGTCGAATTCCGGCAAGGAAAGGAAAAAGTCCCAGTTAGCGCTTTCCTGCGCGCGCAGGGGCGCCTGCATCTCCATGTTGATGGCTTTGTGCTTCACTTCGCTCTTGCTCTTGGCCGGGCAAATCTCCACGCACAAACGGCAGCCGGTGCAATCTTCAGGGGCGACCTGCAGCGTGTAG
>DATDNK010000326.1:0-4004 GCA_036518275.1 Candidatus Acidiferrum sp. | reverse complement strand
ATCCCGAGCTTCCTGAAGAAATCGTCTTCCGGCGCGAGTGAGCCCGCAGGCAGTTGAAAATGCTTCACCGCCAGGTCGAGTACTTCCTGTGTGGTTTGCTCCAGGGTGCGCATAAGAAGCTCAAATTTATCATCTCTAGGTGTGGAAACGAAATTTACGGCGTAGTGTTAGTCCCACTGACCGTCTGACAGTCAAAAGTTAACGGATCGACAGCATTGGTCTGATTGCGTCCGGCCCAATGCCGAGCGCACAGCTAGAATAGTTGATCGGGGTTCCATGACCTTGCCGCTAGCCGCGGGCAAATATCGCAAGCCTGCCCGAGTGCTTGGGTCATTTCTTTGCTTTGCAGGACTTGCAATCTGGCTTTTCCATTTTTACGTTTGGTATCAGTATGACAGGACGCGGCCAACGCAACCCGTTGCGTCTGCGGGTAGAGTCTTTGCACAGAACACTCACGGACACGTTGTCTACCTAACAAAAGAAGAGAATACGAAACTCACACTTTTGACGATCCTAGCTTTCGGTCTGATGGGGAGTGGATTTCTCCTGGGAGGGCTATTTGTCGAGGGTTTTCACTGGAGGAAGACCCCGGCTCCCTGGGAGAAAAGACAGTGGTAAGTTCACGTTCTCTCAAGGCAGATACGGCATAGGACCTGAGTCTTCGACGAACTTCTTCAGGGCCGCCATCACCTCCGGGCGCGTAAAAAGCTCGCAGAAAATATCTATCTCCCGTTGGAGTTCTTCGTGAGGAATCGGCTTTATGAATTCCTTGGCGGCGGCGCGCGCCACCGGGTCGTATTTTCCTACCTGTGCCGCCGTGGATTGCGCCACGCGAAGAACTTTACCCTCGCCGGCAAGCTGCGCCACGAGGCCTAGGGCATGCGCGCGCTCTGCATTTATCGTGCGGCCCGTAAACAGCAGATCGCGGACGATTGCGTTGCCTACATCGCGCTTCAGGCGTGGAATGCCCCCGAAGCCGGGGATGAATCCTAACCGCAATTCCGGAAAAGCAAAGCGAGCCATTTTATCAGCAATAATGATGTCGCAAGCGAGGGCCAACTCGAGTCCTCCGCCCAGACACGCGCCGTGAACCGCCGCAATGGTGATAAATGGCGCTGCGTCAATCGCGTTCATGACCGCATGAATGCGCCGCAGGAAACTGTGAATTCCTTCCAGCCGTTCCTTCTCTGGGACCGATGCCGCTTGATGGTAGAGTTCGCGCAGATCCCCGCCTGCTGAAAAAACGGACTTGCGGGCGCTCGAAATAATGCACGAGGAAGTTTCGGGCACGAGCGTATCAAAGGCACCGACAAATATTTCCAGCTCCTCAAGCATGGCCGTGCCAATCTCATTGGCAGGCGCATGATTGAGCGTCAGCTCGATGCTTCCTTCGCTCCATTCCCAGCGCAGCGTTTTGCCTTTAAAGCTCTTCATGCGTGCTGCCTGCTGACACCTTCACTTTCTTTCTTGTACTCGTACATAGCGTTGATTTCCGCAGCGTAACACGCGTTCACCGCATCGCGGCGAAGTTTTCCATTGGCGGTCAGCAGCCCATTTTCCGGTGTAAAGGAATTGCCGATCAGCTTGAAACTTCTGACCTGGCGGTAATGCGGCAGTTCGCGGTTCACAGCATCCAGCGCCTTTTGAACCCTGGCGGTTTCCACGTTCCCTGCAATCAGCGCGCAGAGGTAGCCACGGCCATTCCCGACGATCACAACCTGCTGGGCTGCAGGAAGAAGCCGCGCAATTCTCTCTTCCATCGGTTCCGGCGCGATCTTGTGTCCCGAATTCAAAACGATCAGGTTCTTCATCCTTCCGCTGATGCGCCACTTTCCGCGCGCATTCATTTCACCCTGATCTCCCGTGTGAAACCACCCATCCTGCAACACACGCGCCGTCTCTTCCGGGCGGTTCCAGTACCCCGGAAAAATGTGTGGCCCCCGCGTGACAATTTCGTCGTTCTCGGCCCTTTTCATTTCGACGCCCGGGATTGCCGCGCCCACGTAACCGGGCTCAGAGGCCTCACGAGGGTCATCCATGGTGCAAATGCCGGTGGTTTCCGTCAGACCGTAGGCTTGCAGTACCGGGATACCCAGCATCTGGAAAAACTGTTGGGTCTCCGGCGCCAGGGGAGCGGAACCACAAATAAGCGCTCGCAAATCACGGCCAAAACGTCCTTTGATCTTGCTGAAGATCAATTTCTTGGCAACCCAAAGCTGAAATCCATCCAGAGCGTTGGCGTTCTTCTCGTTTTGCCGTTGCCACGCTGCGCGCGACCTCTCGACTAACGACCGAATGGGCGCGGCACGCTTCGAGAGCGTTTCTTCTACGCCACGCCGTACTCGTTCGAGCAGCGTGGGCACATTCAGAAAGTAGTTCGGCGACGAAAGGCGAATCTCATCCGCCAGCTTGTTCAAATCGGTCGAGAGAGTCAACACCGCTTCGCGCGTCAGGCAGGAAAGCAAAAGCAGCCACGACGCCGCAAAATTAAAAGGGAGGTAATGAAAAACCCGGTCCGGGCTTCCAGCACCAGTTGCAGACATCAACTGCCCAAGGCGCTCAGTCGTCCGGTCGAGCATGAAGTTCAGGTTTCCGAGGTTGAGGCACACGCCTTTCGGTTCGCCTGAAGTGCCGGACGTGTAGATAATCGTGACGATGTCAGCGTCCACGCGTGGAATCGGTTGGTCGGGAAGGAAAGCATTCGATGAGTTCTCTTTGACAATTTGATCAAGAAGAACTCGCTGCGGAGCATCACGCCACACCTGCGCAACCGCTTCGCCGAGCGCAGCATCGCTCACAAATAACAGCCGCGGCTGGCAATCCTTCAGCATCCCGGCTATCTCGCCGGGCGTCTGGCGCGAGTAAAGAGGCACGACAATCACGCCCTCGGCCATCATCGCCAGATCAAACGCCACCCAAGCAATAGAATTCTGCGCTAGCAGCGCGCACCGGTCTCCAGGCTGTAACCCAGAATTGTGCAGGAACGCCCGAACTTGCTGAACCTGCTCGAGCAATTCGCTTCCAGTCACGCTCACAAACTGTTCGCCGCGAATTTCGCGCAACACGACGCGCGCACCCGCCTTTTTCAATTGCGCGAAAATATTTTCTAGAAAATTTGGCATGGGAGTTTAGCGCTTGCGCCTAAACCTGGAAGCTATGCCTGCGAGAACTGAAATGATGCCTCCATAAAGGATAATGTGACACACAACGTCGCGCAATCGTGCGCGGCTCTCAGGCCCAAAGAAGCACAGTGACTCGCCCCCAACCAAGAGAGCAATTCCGCTTAGCAAGAAGCCATAGACGAGGGACGTACGCGCTGGGCGCACCTCGCCGTCCTCAGCCGTGGTCATCGCTAAGCAGACCCGGCAACGGAGTGCTGCACGATTGCAGGTGAATCATAGCGCTCCATCAACCCGAGCAAGTTCCGGCTCAGCGGCGGCAGGTAATCTTCCCAGGAAAGGACGCCGCTTCGAATCGGGAAGTCCGGATACTGGCGGTGCACGGCATTCTCAAGAAAAGTGCCCATGCGCGCCATTCCTTTGAGATTGCGAACCACAGTGCGCCCAATGCCTTCGCGCACGCCTTCCGCTTCCTGCACTAACATTTCCATGACTTGTAGCAACTTTGGCTCGAGGTCAGGACCGTCCACGTTCAGCAAGAGATGCTGATGGCCGCGCTCGCGCATCAGGTTGCGGATGCGTTCGTCCATGGTCACTCCTGCGGAAGCCACTAAGCTCGGCATGCAAGTCACGATGCCGTGGTAGCGCGATGAAACCATGTAGGAACACATTCGCAAGATGGAGACGAGCTGGAACATGTCGTAATCGTCGGAAGTAAACACGGGAGTGCCTGGAATCTGCTCGGCGATCTTTCGGCACGCATCGGCGTCAAGCCGCTCCATGGCCACCAAGATGGGAAATACCCGGTGCCGTTGCAGAAAAGCTTGCGTGGCCTTGGTAAACCCTGTGATGTACTGCCCATATTTCTGGTTCACTTCCGCTCCG
>DATDNK010000325.1:0-18016 GCA_036518275.1 Candidatus Acidiferrum sp. | reverse complement strand
GTCATTCGAATCAGTTTCAACAATGGTCACGACCGTGGAAGGATTCACGAAGCGAGTGAGATCGTCCACGTGGCCGTGCGTGTCATCACCAGCGATACCGTTTTTGAGCCACAGAACGTTTGTAATTCCAAGGTATTCGCGAAAGATTTCGGCGTAATCTTCCTTTGTAAAACCGGGATTTCTCTCTTGGACTTTGCTCAAGAGACATTCCTCTGTCGTGAGCAGCGTGCCGCGGCCATTGAGGTCGATGCTGCCACCTTCGAGAACGACCCGACGGCCTTTGTGTTGCGGTTGCCAGAGGCGGCGGTTCAGTTTCCTGTTGGCTTTCGCGACAACGGCCGCATCTTTCTTGTGATTCGCATACTTGGCCCAGCCGTTGAACTGAAAATTGCTGTACGCGACTTCTCCGGATTCGTTGCGAACACAGATGGGGCCGGAATCTCGCATCCAGCCGCGATCCGTGGGGATGACGAAGAACTCCACGGCATCGAGGTTCGTTCCGGATTTCTTCAACATCGAGCGAACGCGCGACTTTGCTATGCGGTTCTCGACCAATAGGAAAACACGCTCCACTCGAGACAAGTGGCGTACGATTTCCGCGAAAGCCCAGGGAATAGCGGCAAATTTTCCAGGCCAGTCGGTTGTTTCGTGGGGCCAGCCGAGCCAGGTAGCTTCGTGGGGTTCCCATTCGGCAGGCATACGAAAGCCGAGGGAGAAAGGTGTCGCTGTTTGTGAGGGTTGCTTCATCGGGTGAAGGAATTTAACACAGAGATCGCAGAGGAAAAGAGGGGGGCAAGTTACTTTTCGCCAAGCCAGCGATTGAGGATGGGTTGGTAGGCGTCAATGCGGCGGTCGCGCAGGAAGGGCCAGTTGCGTCGAGTCTCTTCGCTCTTGGCGGGGTCGCATTCGACGACGAGGATCTCCTCTTTGCAATTGGAAGCTTCTGAAATCACCTGGCCGAAGGGATCGGCGACAAAGGAATTACCCCAGAATTCCAGACCCGGATCTCCATTCTCCGGATGGCCTTCAACGCCAACGCGGTTGACCACCGCGGCATAAACTCCGTTGGCGATGGCATGTCCGCGCTGAATCGTCTTCCAAGCTTCGAGCTGGGCCGCGCCGAACTGCGCCTTCTCGTGGGGATGCCAGCCGATACTTGTGGGGTAGAAGATCACTTGTGCGCCGCCGAGCGCAGTGAGGCGCGAGCCTTCGGGATACCACTGGTCCCAGCAAATTTGCACGCCGATGCGCGCGTACTTCGTATCGAAATTGGGGAAGCCAAGATCGCCCGGCGTGAAATAAAATTTCTCGTAGTAGAGCGGATCGTCGGGAATGTGCATCTTGCGATACTTCCCGAGGAAACTCCCGTCCGCGTCCAATACCGCGCAGCTGTTATGGTAAACACCGGGCGCGCGCCGTTCGAAAATCGAAACGACGAGTGCGACCCTCTTTTCCTTCGCGACTTGCGCCAGTCTCTCCGTGGTAGGCCCGGGCACCGGCTCCGCGAGATTGAACAGTTCGGCGTCTTCGGTGCGGCAGAAATATTCGCCACGGAAAAGCTCATGAAGGCAAATGATTTGCGCGCCGCGCGCCGCCGCTTCGCGAATTTTCTCGATCGCGCGCAAGAGATTCTCCTCCGCATTTTTCGTGCACTTCATCTGCACGAGTCCAATGGTGAATTTGCCGGCCATGAATTTTAGTTTAGCATGAGCAACAAGCGGCTTTGCATGCGCGATTTTTCTTTTCTTTGTGCCGAGTTTGTACTAAAAATCTTCCGAACGTAGAAGCATCATCACGAATTGCCGGCAAGATCGCAGTTCATTCGCTCCAGGCAATTAACCTTTTAAGTTTGAGGAGACGCGATGGGGAAGCAGCAAGACAAGACTGTGACCGGGCGGGTGTTGCACGATCCGGTGAAGGACAAGCTCCGGCCAATTTTCCCACTGGACTTATCGCGCTGCCGAACCATCGACCAACTGGTTCGCGCCATGGGCAATACGGCGTTCACAGGCAGGCAAATTGGCGATGCTGCTGACGTCTTAGAAGCGATGGCGCGAGACGAAGATTGCTTCGTGGTGATGACGCTCTCCGGCGCATTGACGGTCGGCAAGATGGGCCTGATTTTTTGCGACCTTATTGAGTCCGGCGTGGTGAACGCCATTGTCTCGACGGGGGCGCTGATGGCCCACGGTCTGGTGGAAGCGACCGGCCATTCGCATTTCCGCTATGACCCGAGGGTGGATGATAAGACGCTGTTCGAAGCGGGCTACAACCGTGTCTACGATTCGCTCGAGCCAGAAGTCAATCTCGATCACGTGGAAGAAGTGATGCAGAAGCTTCTGAAGGAGTGGGACGCCGAAGAAGTGGTCTGCAGTTGGAAGATTCACCGGCGCATCGGCGAGTTTCTGCACAAACATGCGGAAGGGCAGGGAATTCTGAAATCGGCTTACGAGCACAATGTCCCCGTGTTTGTGCCGGCGTTCAGCGATTCGGAGTTGGGCATCGACTTCGCTTTACACAAGATTGCGCGACAGAGGGAAAACCGGCCCCTCCTGCGGTTCGACCCGTTTGAGGACTTCGAGAAATTTGCAAACACCATGCTGGAAACAAAACGCATGGGCATTTTCACCGTAGGAGGCGGCGTGCCTCGCAACTGGTCGCAGCAATTTGGGGTGTACGCAGAGCTACTGGCACGGCGCGGGTACAAGAAATTGCCGTTGAAGCGCTACAACTACGGCGTGCGCATCTGCCCGGAGCCGGTGAGCTGGGGAGGCTTGAGCGGCAGCACGTACACGGAGGCGGTTTCGTGGGGCAAGTTTGTTCCACGGGAGGAAGGCGGCCAGTTTGCGGAAGTCTTTGACGACGCCACGGTGGCGCTGCCGCTGATTGTCGGTGCTGTGCTGGAGCGCCTGGGCCACTTTAAACACGACAAATAGTGGGGGCGGCATTCGTGATGGGTGAAGGTGCTGCAAGGAGTTGAAGTCGTGGCTACAGCGAAAACGCAATCGCTTTACGATGTGCATCCCGGCGTGGCGATGGTGCAGAAGTGGGTTGCCGAACTGAAGAGCAAGACAGGCCGCTCGCTCGAGGAATGGATCGCGTTGACTAAGAAAGAAGGACCGAAAGGCGAAAAGAGTCAACGCGAGTGGCTGAATGTACAACAGAGGCTGGGAACGAATTCCGCCTGGTGGATTGCTGCGCGAGTGGCGGGGAAAGAATCGGAAGAGGATTCGCCGGGAAAATATTTGATGGCGGCGCCCCAATACGTGGAGAAGCAATATTCCGGGAAGAAGGCGGTGCTGCGGCCAGTTTATGACCAGCTCTTGAAGCTGGGCAAATCCTTGGGTCCGGATGTGAAAGCGTGTCCTTGCCTAACCATTGTGCCGCTCTACCGCAACCATGTATTTGCGCAGATAAAACCGACGACCAACACTCGTGTAGACCTGGGCTTGTCGCTGACCCACTACAAAGGGAAACCGCCGAAACGTCTCGTCGATACGGGCGGACTTACGAAAAAGGACCGCATCACGCACAGGATTGAGCTAACTTCGGCTTCGCAAATCGATGCAGAAGTGAAGAAGTGGCTTAAGACGGCCTACGACCTCGACGCTTGAAGCTTTCTAGGGAATTTCGAGTCGCGTGCCCGCACCGGCATAGAGATAATCATCGCCGAAGACTTTCTGAAGGCGCGAAAAGGCGGGTTCGCCTGTACAATGCCCGGGCGTGATTTTTTCCAGTTTCCATTTGTTCTTCAGGCTGTCGGCCAACCGGTCGATTTCCGGCTCTGGGGTGCTGACCAGATGAAGACCCCCGCAAAGAAAATGAAGATGTGGGTCAATCGCCGAGGCGGCTTGCAAGATTTCCTCGATTCCCGGATGTGAACATCCCACCACGAGAGAAAGACCATCGGGCCCCCGCAGGACGAGGGAAAGTTCACGCAGTTCGAGCGTGCCGGGAGTCTTCGAGACGGCAAGCGTAAGAAAGATACCCGGGGAAATCTCCGTCAGCTTATCAATGAGCACGAAATTCCCGGCACTCCAGGGATATCCGGTAGGGATCTTGTCTGGGTACTTCCCCCCGTAATACCGCATGCGGTCGGGCAGAGAAGCAACGGGTTTTATCAGCGTCGGGGGCACTGCACCGCCGAAGATGCCGAAGGATTCCATGGGGGCGTAGACGGGAACATTCGGATTGATAGAAAGAAGATATTTCAGTCCTGTGGTGTGATCGGTGTGGCGATGGGAAATGACAACAAAATCCAGCTTGGATAAGTCGACGCCCAGCGCTTTGACGTTGTGCTCGAGGATTGCCGCGTTGTTGCCAGTGTCGAAGAGAATGCGTTTCCCGCTATGCTCGATGAGTGCTGAAAAGCCCCAGTCCTTGATGATCTCTTTCGAATCCGAAAATGCGTCGTAAAGAATGGTGATGCGGTCTTTGGCGTGGAGCACCGTAGACAAGAAAAGCAGAGAAGAAGCCGCAACAATGTGACGCAGGAACCGAAAAGGCGTCATTGCTCACCTCCAGGCTTGGTTTGAAAAAACTTAGTCGTCGTCGCCGATGAGGATGGCGGCGCCTAGCACTGTGGTCCAGAGGCCGCGCTTGTCGCCCACGGCTGATTGCGTGATGTTCATGGTGCGAACGATTTTGTTGGAGATGCGGTAGACCTCTTTTTTCTCGTCAAAGCTGAGATCAGGATCAAATTCCACGTTCAAAGTGGTAGCGAGCATCTCCGCGGCGAGCTCTTCCGCATATTCACCGGCGACTTCTTCGGTTTCCCCGAAAGAATGATGCTCGGACAAGTAGCCGTACATGCTTTTGTCGCTCGGCAGTGCTAGCCCGATGCTTGCGGCGATGAGGCGATGCGGTTCCTTGGTGGAATTTTCGCTGATGACGGTAAATGCTACCTGGCCCGGCTTGAGATGCTTCAACCCTTCACTGCGGGAAATTAATTTACAATTCGGAGGAAAGATGGAGGAAACGCGGACGATATTGCACGCTGCAATCCCGGCGTTGCGCAAAGCCAGCTCGAAGCTGGAGAGCCTTTCCCGATGTTTCCCGACACCCTTCGTGAGGAAGATCTTCTTCGCAACGAACGCCATGGTGCCGGTTTTTCGCGCCTCCCTGAAAGGATTGAGAGCAAAAAAAATTTAAGGGCAACGCAAAAGTAACAAGAAGGTATTCGAGTGTCAATGCATTTTGATGGCTAAGTTAGACTACGCTTTGGAATTATGAACAGCAGCTAACAGTCGCTTCGGGGAAGCGCTACTCTCCGGCGGCCCGGTGCACGAACTTTCCCAGAGGCTTGCAGAGAGCCAGCAGATTTCCCAGGTGTTCCGCCGTGAAATCGGGGCCCGCGCTCGCGGACGTTGTGCCTTTGCGGCTGACCTGAATGACCCCGACGACTTTGCCGTCGAAGAGAATCGGCGCGCTAAGGATTTTTCGGATTGGGTCCGAACTTTCGCCGCTGAGTTTTATGTTCTCGAATACCACGGCATGCCGCGCGGCGCTGAACTTATTGTCAATTTCCGGGCGGCTTTCGCGCACGGTCTTCGCGGCGAGAGCGGATGTGCTGGATAGGGGAATGAAGCCCACGTTCTTCAGCGTCTCCGGCGCGAGAAAATGCAAATGTTTCCAGCGCTTAGATATCGCCAGGATGGCCACTTCCTCGTTCCGTACACCAATGGTCTTTGCGATCTTCTCCGCTATAGCGGTCATGGAAGGTTGAGCCGTACCGGCATCTTCCGTATCGAGGGCACGCGCGACCCGCTCCAGTTCGGACACAAGGCTGAGAGTTGTGCTCATAGCAGTTCCTTAGAGATCGGGGAGTGCGACCAGGAGGGGCTCAGACCCGGTGGATCCCGTCTGACGACAATTCTATTTTCGCGCGGCCCGCGCTCACCCTCAAGGAAAACTCTAGCGTAATGTGGTCCACAGAAAACCGTCCCGCGGTACAGGTGAGTTGCATCAACCGATGTATCTGCCTATACTGGTTTTGCCGCGATTCTCACCGCCTGCAGCTAGCCTGCCGCGGGCAGGCAAGCAGGTCGCTCCTACGGTTCCTAAAAACGCGAACCGGCCAGGAATCCCGCGGCGGAGAGGGCATGTCGGAGACGGCAAGTCAGCCTGACGCAAGTTATCTTCTCAGAAAGCTTCATTCGTTTTCCGGTGTACTTCCCGTTGGAGCATTTTTGGCAGAACACTTCTGGTCGAACAGCGCGGCGCTGGTAAACGCTGCGAAATACGACGAAGTTTCGCGCGATTTACAGACAATTCCGTTCCGGCCGATTGTGGAGTGGGGCGTCATTTTCGTTCCGATGCTGTTCCACGCCGTGTACGGCGTGTACATCTGGTGGCGCGGAAAATCCAACGTCTCGTCGTATCCCTGGGTGGGCAACTGGCTTTATGTGGCGCAGCGCTATACGGGACTGATTGCTTTTGCCTACATTGGTTGGCATCTATACACCGAACGCTGGCTGACGCACGGCCACTCGACCTACGCGACTGTAGAAAAGGATATGGCGAATCCGTGGTATTTGGCGCTCTTTGTCGTCGGGATTCTTGCCTCCTCGTTTCATTTGGGCGTGGGGATTTGGAATTTTCTTTGCAAGTGGGGACTCGCCGCCACCGCTAAGGCACAGCAGGCCGCTGGACGCCTGGGCGCCGTGATTGGAGTGACGTTTGGCGTGGTGGGGATTCTCATTGTGCTGAGTTTTCGTCTGAACTGGCACCCCTTCGCTTCTTATTACATACCCAAATGAGACAGCCCAAGATCATTATCGTAGGTGGAGGTCTGGCCGGACTGATGGCCACGATCAAAGTGGCCGAGGCCGGGATTCCGGTCGACCTTTTTTCCATCGTGCCGGTGAAGCGCTCGCATTCGGTATGCGCCCAGGGTGGCATCAACGCGGCGAAGAATCAGAAGGGCGAAGGCGATAGCATCGACAAGCACTTTGACGACACGATTTATGGCGGCGATTTTCTGGCCAATCAGCCGCTGGTCAAGCGCATGTGCGAAGCGGCGCCGGGCATCATCGATTTACTTGATCGCATGGGCGTAATGTTCAACCGCACGCCGGAAGGATTGCTGGATTACCGACGGTTCGGCGGCACCTTGTATCACCGCACGGCGTTTGCGGGGGCCACGACTGGCCAGCAACTGCTGTATGCACTCGATGAACAGGTGCGGCGCCACGAAGCTGAGGGCAGAGTCAAAAAGTTTGAGGGCTGGACGTTTCTTTCCGCCGCCATCGATGAAGGCAGGGTTTGCCGCGGCATTTGCGCGATGGATTTGCGCAGCATGGAAGTGAAGACATTTCCCGCCGACGCCGCAATTTTTGCCACCGGCGGGATCGGCGCGATCTTTGGGCGGTCGACGAATTCTGTCGTGTGCACCGGTTCGGCGCAATCGGCGCTGTTCCAACAGGGCGTGGACTACGCCAACGGTGAATTCATCCAGGTGCATCCGACGGCGATTCCCGGCGAAGACAAGCTTCGGCTGATGAGCGAGTCCGCGCGCGGGGAGGGTGGGCGTGTTTGGGTGCCGCGCAATCCCTCGGACAAGCGCCGGCCGAGAGAGATTCCCGAAGCTGAGCGCTTCTATTTCCTTGAAGAGTGGTATCCAAAATATGGCAACCTGGTTCCGCGAGATATCGCCACACGCGCAATTCATCGCATCGTGTATCAGGAGAAACTCGGCCTCGATGGGCAAGCCGCGGTGTATCTGGATGTTTCACACATTCCGCGCGAGACGTTGAACCGCAAGCTTGAGGGCATCCTCGAAATCTACGAAAAGTTTCTCGGCGTGGACCCTCGCGAAGAGCCGATGAGGGTTTTTCCCGGGATGCATTACACGATGGGCGGTATCTGGGTGAATGGCGAGGACCAGGCAACCAACGTGCCTGGCATTTATGCCGCAGGCGAATGCGAGTATCAATATCATGGCGCGAATCGCCTCGGAGCGAACTCGCTGGTCTCTTGCATTTTTGGCGGGGGCCTTGCTGGCAGCGCGGCCGTGAAGTACGTCAAGAACATCGAAAAAGGAGCCGAGGCAGCGCCATCCACGGTGTTCGAAGCGGAACGGAAGCGCCAGGAAGAAAAGAATCGAAAACTGCTGAGTCAAGAAGGTACGGAGAATCCGATCACCATCTGGCGTGAACTCGGAGAGTTGATGACGGAACACGTCACCGTAACGCGCGTCAACAAGAACCTGCAAGCAGCGGAAGCTAAGATTCGCACGTTGCAGGAGCGCTACAAGAAAATCAATTTGAGCGACCGGACACAATGGTCGAACCAGACACTGAACTTTGCGCACGAGTTGAATAATATGCTCATTCTGGCCCGTGTTATCACGCTCGGAGCGCTGGCGCGCAACGAATCGCGCGGTGCGCATTACAAGCCGGAATTTCCAGACCGGGATGACGCCAACTGGCTCAAGACCACACGCGCCAAGTGGGTGAACAACGATATTCAATTGAAGTATGAGCCGGTGGATATTTCTTTAATCAAGCCGCGTTCACGAAGGTACGACGCCGCGAAGTGACCATCCACTAAGGATGGCCACTCCGGGGAGCCTGCTTGCGGCGGGCAGACGAGGAATGGTCTTCCACGGAAGCGACAGTCGCCAAATTGAGTTGAGGGTGTATGGCAGAAAGAAAAAAGATCATCGTCAAAATAAAGCGTCAGGCGGGGCCGAAAGAGCCGTCGCGTTGGGAGGAATTTTCCCTCGATTGGCGCACTTCGATGAACGTCATTATTTGTCTGCGCGACATCGCGGAAAATCCCGTCACGCGCGATGGGAAGAAAACCACGCCTATCACCTACGATTCAAATTGCCTCGAAGAAATCTGCGGCTCCTGCGCCATGCTGATTAACGGCAAGGCGCGCATGGCCTGTTCCGCTCTCGTAGATCAGCTCGAGCAACCCATTCGACTCGAGCCGATGTCCAAATTTCCGCTCGTGCGCGATCTCGCCGTCGATCGCCAGTTCATGTTTGAAAGCTTGAAGCGCGTGAGAGCCTGGATTCCCATTGACGGCACTTACGATCTTGGAGAAGGCCCCCGCGTCTCTCCCGAGGTCCAGGAAAAAGGCTATCCACTTTCAAACTGCATCACCTGTGGCAACTGCTTGGAAGTTTGTCCGCAAGTGAATGAGCACAATCAATTCGTGGGCGCAGCGATCATCAGCCAGGTTCGTCTCTTTAACATGCATCCCACTGGCGCAATGAACAAGAGTGAGCGCCTGCAAGCGTTGATGGGTCCGGGCGGCATTCAGGAATGCGCCAACGCACAAAATTGCGTGCGTGCCTGTCCGAAGAATATTCCGCTCACTGAGTCGATTGCCGAAGTGAATCGCGACGCGTGGAAACAAGCCCTGCTTGGCTGGTTTCTTGGTTGAGGGTTTTATCGCGAGTGCGTGCGCCTTGGAACGCTCTTAGGGTAAGCTCTCTCTGCACTTTGTATTCTGGGGGACCTCGATGCGTCGTGTTTTGGCAATTCTGTGTGTCAGCGCCTGCCTGTTAGCAGGATTGTTTTTATCGCGTCGCGCGTCGGCCGACGACATCGCAGAGCGCGCGAGGAAGCTGCACTTCTCTTCGATTGTGCTGGATACCCACGACGACACCACGCAGCGCTTCTTCTCCAAGGACTTCGACCTGGGCAAGCGCAATCCCGACGGTCACGTAGACATTCCCCGCATGCGCGAAGGCGGGATGAACGCCATTTTCTTCTCCATTTGGATTGACGGACGCATCATGGGACCGCCAGCCGTGCAGAAGGCCCTCGACCAGATTGATGCGGTTCACGAAAATGTCGCCAAGTATTCAAAAGACTTGGCCTTTTGCCGTACTGCCGAAGACGTTCGCCATGCTCACGCGCAAGGAAAAATTGCGGTTCTCATAGGCGTCGAGGGCGGCCACATGATCGGCAACGACACTCGCGTGTTGCGGATGTTCGGTGACCTAGGCGTCCGCTACATGACGCTCTCGCATTTCTATAACGACGAATGGGCGGACTCCTCAACCGACAAGCCCGTGCACAACGGGCTCACCGATTTCGGCAAAGACATTGTCCGCGAGATGAACCGCCAGGGGATCATGGTGGACATTTCCCACGTCAGTGACAAAACGTTTTACGACGCGCTCGAAGTTAGCAAGGCTCCCCTGATCGCGTCACACTCTTCCTGCCGTGCTTTGTGCAATCACCCACGCGACATGTCCGACGATATGATCAAGGCGCTAGCGGCCAAAGGCGGTGTCATCCAGATCAATTACGAACGCAGCTTCATCGATCAGGCTTACAAAGACGCTTCCGACAAGCTCTCCGGTGGCGTGGTTGCCCAGTTCGACGCCATCACCAAGAGTTGCGGCGACGATCAAGAGTGCGTCACACGCAAAATGACCGATGCGCAAAGGCAGTTGACCGAAGAAGGCAAGCTTCCGCACGTGAGCTGGGAAAGAATCATTGACCACATCGACCACGTGGTGAAACTGGTCGGTCCCGACCATGTCGGTCTCGGCTCCGACTTTGACGGCGCGACCATGCCGGAGGGAATGGAAGATTGCTCCAAGCTCCCAAAAATCACCGAAGCGTTGATGCGCAAAGGCTATAAAGACGACGACATTCGCAAAATCCTCGGCGGCAATTTGCTGCGGGTGATGGAACAAGCGGAAAAAGTGAGCAGGGAACTGCAAACACAATAAGCCCTTACTGCTTCATGGAGAAATGAGAATTGAGATGCTCCGAATCTTCTTTACGACAGCACTCTGTGCTTCGGCTGGCTGTTTCCTGGCGGTGGCCGTGAAGTCCGACAATATTTCTGCCCGCGCCAGGAAACTGCATTTTTCGTCCATTGTCCTGGACACTCACGACGATACGACGCAACGCTTGCTTGGCGGAAAATTTGACCTTCTTGCTCGCCATACCGATGGCAGCATCGACATCCCCCGCATGCGCGAAGGCGGCCTGGACGCCATTTTCTTCTCAATCTGGATTCCGAGCAAAATCACGGGGCAAGAAGCGGTAAATCGCGCCCTCGATCAGATTGAGGCGGTGCGCGAGCAGGTGAGTGCACATCCGAAAGAACTCACTCTCGCGACCACCGCTGCCGAAGTCCGCGCCGCTCACAAAAGAGGCAAAATCAGCGCGCTGATGGGCGTCGAGGGCGGCCACATGATCAACTCCGACCTCGACGTGCTTCGCAAATTTGCGGGCCTCGGTGTCCGATATATGACTCTGACGCACAGTGGCAACAATGAATGGGCCGATTCCTCTGGCGACACCGCTGCGCACAATGGTCTCACTGATTTCGGCAAGGAGGTCGTTCGCGAGATGAACTGTCTCGGCGTCATCGTGGACATTTCGCACATCAGCGACAAGACTTTTTATGACGCGCTCGAAGTCAGCAAAGCTCCGATGATTGCCTCACACTCCTCCTGCCGCGCCCTTTGCGACGCTCCACGCAACATGACCGATCAAATGATGAAGGATCTTGCTGCCAAGGGCGGCGTCATTCAAATCAATTATCATGTCGGCTTCCTCAGCCAGGAATTTCGCGACGCCGAAAAAGCAAACCCGGAGATTAACAAAGCGATTGGCGAAGAAGTGCAGAAGCGCTGCGGTGATGATGAGGCGTGCCAACTTCTGGAAGGTGACCGCATGACGCGCCAATACGTCGAGCAAGGAAAGCTCCCGCGCGTGGATTGGACAAAAATCATCGAGCACATTGACCACGCCGTGAAGGTCGCCGGAGTGGATCACGTGGGCCTGGGCTCGGATTTCGACGGCGCGAACATGCCGTATGGCATGGAGGACGCCTCAAAGCTGCCCAAAATAACCGACGGACTCTTGAAAAAAGGCTATTCGGAGGGTGACGTAAAGAGGATTCTCGGCGAAAATACTCTGCGGGTCATGGCCGAAGTCGAGCGGGTCAGCCGGGAGCTGTCCGAGCAGCCGCAGAAATAGCATTTTCTTTTTCCAGGTTGATCTTCCGAAAAGAGAGGGAACTGTAATGAGAAAGCTAGTGGCAGTGATGTTTTTCAGTGCGGCATTCGCGCTCGCGATGCAAACGCAGGCGCAAACTCCTCCGCAAACTCCGGCGAAGCCGAAGGCCACCGCGCCTGCAGCCGGAAAGGCCGCCGCGGCCGCCGGTTTTGATCGAACGTTGCTGCGACCTTCCATGCTCCGAGAGAAGGCGCCCGAAACATTCCAGGTTAAATTCGAGACGACGCGCGGCGATTTCGTCATGACCGTCACCCGCGCCTGGGCCCCCATCGGCGCCGACCGCTTCTATAATCTCGTCAAACATCATTTCTATGACAATATGGTGGTGTTCCGAGTAGTCCCTGGTTTCGTCGCGCAATTTGGTATCAGTTCTTATCCGCTCGTGTCTACCGCTTGGAGCAATGCCAATATCAAGGATGATCCTGTAACCCAGAGCAACAAGCGCGGGTTCGTCACCTACGCCCAAACATCGGCGCCCAATTCACGCTCGACGCAGATTTTCATCAACTTCAAAGATAATTCCTTCTTGGATTCGAAGGGGTTTGCACCTTTCGGCGTGGTCGACGCGGCCGGTATGAAGGTCGCAGAAATGCTCTATGACCAGTACGACGACCAGCCCACCAACGAGCAGGACAAGATTGAAAGGGCCGGAAAAGCCTACCTCGACAGCAAATATCCCAAGCTGGATGTAATCAAGCACGCCATGCTGGTTGGCGCAGCGGCAGCCGCCCCTGCGAAGACGTCCGCGCCAAAGGCTGCGGCGCCGGTGGCGGCGAAGCCACAATAGATGCCTCTGGTCCACGGGGTCATTTGCGCCCCAAACTTGTTGGGGGCGCACTTTAGCCTGCCATGGAAGCAATCGCGTCCGGTTAGGTCACGAAATTCCGGGTACGAAAGCAAAATCTTTGATTACATTTTTGAATGCCATGCATCTAACGTTTCGTACGGATTCCTTTTGACAGAGGAGTCGCCAGGAAAGTATCCTGCCGCTACATTATGATGAACTGCTGCCAGATGATGTGTTGTCCCTGCGCATGTAGCGCCGCGTGTCAAATGACACCCATCTCTGGCCAGAGGAGTTTGCGGACTTAGTCTAACGTAATCATCAAGTTCCGAAGCCCACGAGCCAGAAAAGTTGGCAAGTGGGCTTTTTTGTTTTTGCCGACGAAGTTTTCGCGTGAGGAACAGATTTGGGGGCCATGGTTTATGACCGTCGCTACAACGACTGAAGTCGAAGAAAGGCACAGCCGTGAGGCCATTGAAGCGGAGATAGCGTGCTTTGAAGTGCGCGCCCAGCAGCTCCGCCGCGGCGAAATCACCGAGGAACAGTTTCGCCCGTTCCGCTTGAAGCATGGTACGTATGGCCAGCGGCAACCAGGCTTCCAAATGCTGCGTGTGAAGGTTGCCGCCGGCGTCGTGAAGCCATCGCAACTTCGCGTCCTGGCGCGCATCGCCGACGAGTATTCCACTGGCCGCGGCCATCTCACCACTCGCGAAAATGTCCAATTCCATTTCGTCAAACTCGAAAACGTGCCCGCCGCCATGCGCTTGCTTGCCGATTGCGGCCTGACCACGCGCGAAGCCTGTGGCAATACCATACGCAACGTTACCGCCTGCCCCGTTGCGGGAATCTGCCGCGGCGAAGCCTTCGACGTTACGCCGTACGCTCTGGGCGTTTCGCGCTACTTGTTACGCCATCCGGATTTTCACGATTTGCCGCGCAAATTTAAGATCGCCTTCTCCGGTTGCGCCGACGACGGCGGCTGCGCCGTTGCCGGCATCCACGACGTAGGTTTGATCGCCCAGGTTCGTGGTTCGAATGGCACGGCGCACCGGGGCTTCAGAGTTCTCGTAGGGGGCGGGTTGGGGAGCCTTCCGACCGAGTCTGCCGTTCTAACAGAATTTTTGCCGGAAGAGGAATTGCTTCCCACCATCGAAGCCGTTTTGCGTGTCTTCAGCGAAACCGGCAATCGCAAGAACAAGTTCAAAGCGCGCTTGAAATTCGTTCTACGCGAAAAAGGCATTGAAGAGTTTCGCCGGTTAGTTTTCGAAAAGCGCAAAACGTCGCAGGCGCCCGCCGAGGTTTTCACCGTCGATTCTCCGATTCGTCCCACGCTCGTCAATATCTCTCCGGCGCCTTTGACTCTCACTTTGGACAATACCGCGTCCGACTCGGAATACGACCGCTGGGCCGAACACAACCTGATGCCGCAGCGCCAGGCAGGCTATGGCGCCATTTGGATTAAGCTCCTCGCCGGAACCTTTCTCAGCCGACAGATGCGCGGCCTCGCCGACATCCTCGAAAATCACGATCTTACTGGTGTGCGCATCGCCATTAATCAGGACCTTGTCATTCCCTGGGTACCCTTCGACCGCGTCCGCGCCGTCTACAACGACCTTCGTGCGCTCGATCTGGTGATTCCGGGCGCGCGCACCATCTCCGATGTCACCGGCTGCCCCGGCGCCACCACGTGCAATCTCGGCATTACGCGCTCGCTCACGCTAGCTGACGAACTGTCCCGCGCACTCGAGGGCTATGACGACCCCGAAATCAAAAAGCTGCGAATCAAGATCAGCGGTTGCCCCAACTCCTGCGGCCAGCACCATATCGCCGACATCGGCTTCTACGGCAACGTTCGCAAGATCGAAGAAAAGCAGGCGCCTTACTACCAACTACTCCTAGGTGGCAAGGTGAGCGCCGATGGCGTGCGCTTTGGGCGCCAAGTCATGCCCGTTCCCGCGCGGCCGATTCCCGGCATCATTCGCGAACTTCTCGCGTTTTATCAGCAGGATCGCCAACGTGGCGAGTCGTTCAACGCTTGGGTTGGGCGCACGCCTGACAAAGCGATCGTCGAGCGTGTGCGCCCGCTCGTAGAAGTCACAAACTCCACCGTAGATATTTTTCTCGATTGGGGCGATACGGAAACCTTCTCTCTCAAGCTTGGCCGCGGCGAATGCGCGGCCTAGCATCTGGACCTATGAGGTGTGTAGGAGCGCGGCCGTCCTTAGTTTTCTCTCGCGCTATTCGCTTTTCCTCTGCTGCACGCCCTTCACCGCACCGAGGATCAAGTTGTAAGCCGCTTTCCTCGAAATACCAGTTTTATCGCGATCGTCATACGGCATGGCCGCTACGCCAAACGCGCCCACCTTTTCGTACTTGAACATCTCCGTGAGTGCAGCCGCCAATTCCGCGCTGGTTGGCCCGTTCGGAACAGGCAGCGCGACGCCGGGCACTTCACTCGGGTCGAGGCCGTCCATGTCCACATGAACGTAAATCACGTCGGTGAGCTCCGAGAGCCTCTTCATCTCGCGGTGCAAATTCGCGGAGCGAGTGCGCACATCTTCCAGCGTGAGCTGCTGAATCTCCGAACGATCCAGCAGTTCCTGTTCGAGCGGGTCCGTATCCCGCACACACACTTCGACGATATGGCGCGTCGGCAATGCAGGTTCCAATCCCGCCTTCGTCCGCATCCGTGTTAAGCACTGTCCGGCTGCGATGGCCACCGGCATGCCGCCAAGCATCCCGCTCAGCGTCGTCTCCGGCGTATTGAAATCACCGTGGGCGTCAACGAAGACCATGCCCACGCGTAGCGGCTTTGCGGTAGGCCCGGAATGTTGCAGACCACTCACCATCCCCAACAAGCCGTTGCAATTCGCCAGCAATCCGATGGGAAGAAATCCTTTGCGCCTTTCCTCAGCAACCAGCTTGGACATATCACCCGCCGCCAGCGCCAGATGATTCCACGACCCGTACGCCTTTTCTTCGTCCGCGGTTAACGCCACCGTGTCCGTTGGCTTCACTTGAACGCCTTGCTGCTCCAGCAGCTTCCGAATGCCGCCTTCTTCCAAATAGGCCGGCCCCCGCGAAGTGTCGGGAACATTCCGCTCGCCCACATAAGGCATCTTGACCAGCGCCACGCGCACCGGCTTCGTCTCGCCCTCGCCGTTTTTCGCCAGAAAAATAGCCGCCAATCCCAGCAAGCCCACAGATAGCAAAGCCTTGCAATGTTTCATAGCTTTCCTCGTCGGCCTCATGGTTGCTGATTCTTCGCGGCCATCGCCTTTTCCAGCGCCGTAATCCGTCGGTTGAGAATTGTGATCGCCACAAATGCCCCAAAACCGAGAAGCCCTGCAATCACCGCGACAGAATCGAGGTTGAGAGTTAGGGCCGGGCGCATTCCGCTGCCGGTCGCTTGGTGGTAAAAGGGCATGGCAAGCAGAAGAAGAGAAAAGACCAACACATAGTAATGAATGATGAACTTCGAGGACTTCATCGGTTGCCCCCCACGGCAAATCAGTGAAGAGACACTTCCACTTCACAACCCCAAGACTGTAACAAGTTCCTTCACCGAATTGGCGGACTTCTGCAGCGCCGCGTTTTCTTCCGGCGTCAGCTTAATCTGAATAATTTCTTCCACACCTTTCGCTCCGAGCTTCACAGGCACTCCGACGAACAATCCCCTGATGCCGTATTCTCCTTCGAGATACACGCAGCACGGCAAAATCTTCTTTTTGTCTTTCAAGATCGCTTCGACCATTTCCACTGCCGCGGCCGACGGCGCGTAATACGCCGAACCCGTCTTCAGTAAATTCACAATTTCCGCGCCACCTTTGCGCGTGCGCTCCACGATCGCGTCAATGCGTTCCTTGGGCAGCAGATCGGGGAGGGGAATTCCCGCCACCGTCGAATACCGCGGCAGCGGCACCATATCGTCGCCATGCCCGCCCAGCACAAACGAGTGCACGTTCTCCACGCTGACTTTGCATTCCATCGCCACGAATGAACTCATTCGCGCCGAGTCCAATACTCCCGCCATGCCCATCACGCGGTTCTTTGGGAACTTGCTGATCTTCAGCGCCGCCTGCGCCATCGCGTCCAGCGGATTAGTTACCATGACAAGGATACAGTTCGGCGAGTGTTTCACAATCTGCTCGACCACGCCCTTGACCACATCGTAGTTCGCCTTCAGCAAATCATCGCGGCTCATCCCCGGCTTGCGCGGAAACCCCGCCGTAATCACGACCACGTCGCTGTTCGCCGTCGCGGAATAGTCACCGCTCGCTGTCGAAACACCCACGGCGTGCGAATCGGTTCGCGTGATCGGCCCAGACTCCAGCATGTCCAATCCTTTTCCCGCCGGAGGCCCGTCCAAAATATCCGTCAGCACCACGTCCGCCAGTTCCATGTCCACAATGCGCTGCGCCGTGGTCGATCCCACGAAACCGCCTCCCACCACCGTCACTTTCTTCCGCATGAAGTATTCACCTCTTTCTCCTCAGGATTCACTTGACTGGCTTCGTCTCGCCACAAGAACAAAAACCAAAATGAAAGCTAGACACTAAGAACTGAGAACTGAACTGAAAACGAAAATTACTCACCGCCGCGCTGCCGCCGCGCCCTGCATGTTTTCAATAATCGCCGACGCAAAAGCCGAGGTCCCCAGCTTCGTTGCTCCGGGCATTAGCCGCTCCAAGTCATACGTCACGCGCTTCTGCTGAATCGTGCGTGCGATACCGTCCTCGATCAACTTCCCAGCTTCTTTCCAACCCAGAAACTCAAACATCATCGCGCCCGAAAGCATCACCGAACTTGGATTGATGACGTCTTTGTCAGCGTACTTCGGGGCCGTTCCGTGAGTTGCTTCGAAAATGCCGTAACCGTCTCCGATGTTCGAGCCCGGCGCCATGCCGAGTCCGCCCACCTGCGCCGCGCACGCATCAGAGAGATAATCGCCATTCAAGTTGGACGTCGCCAGCACGCTATACTCGTCCGCGCGCATCAATACCTGCTGAAAAACGGAATCTGCGATGCGGTCATTAATCATCAGCTTTTGCTTCCACTGGCCTTTGCCGTGTGTGGCGTAAATCGTGTCCAGCGTCTTCTTCACTTCGTCATATATGGTTTTCTTGAAAGCGTCCGTGGCATGCTCGAGTCCCGGCTCAATCATCGCCGCGTTTTGCTCGACCGTCAGCGCCGGATTCTTGTCCTTGTTATCGATAATCCAGCTTTCGCGCTCTGT
>DATDNK010000324.1:0-15763 GCA_036518275.1 Candidatus Acidiferrum sp. | reverse complement strand
GACAAAAGCGTTTCCAGTGATTCCCTAAGTTCTCTGTAAACGGCGTCGGCTTGAGTTGTTGGAGCGGCGTCAGCACTGTCGGCGACGCCAAGGATTCCGGAAAAGTGCTGGTTCAGCGTTGACAGATTCTCTGGTTGCTTTCCGCTTGGCGGTAATCCATAAAAAGCGCTTTGTGCTGCACCTTCCAATTCGGCAGCTTTCTTGTCGAGCGCGGCGACGGAGTCGGCCAGCTTTCCCTTCCCTGTTTTCGCGCTCAGTTCTTTCAATTGCGCGCGCACCGAGCGAACTTGCGCCAAAGCTTCATAACTCCGATTCATCCCTTCGACCGAGCCGCTTTCCATTTCAAACTGCTTTCGCAAGTCCGCTACAGAAGTCGTGATGCGCGAGTCCATCTTAACGACGAGCGGCTGCGTGTAACTCTTGCCATCCACCGTGAGCTTCACCGTGTAATTCCCGGGCAAGGCCCTTGCACCCAGAGGATATTGAGGCGTGTCATGAACGATCGCTGAAATGGGATATTCGTGTTCCAGGGATTTCGGAGGCGCATGGTGCATGTCCCAGACGAAGCGATGCATACCGGCCCCGGCAGAAAGAATCTGCGTTGGACGCACCCAGTACATCGGAATGGGGTGCTCGCTGGCGATCTCATCCATCGGCTCAGGCTTATCCGCGCTAGAGTAACGCCGCACCAATTGGCCTTGCTCATCCAAGATTTCAAGCGTCACGGGATTCTTCGATGAAGGTGCCAGAACATAATCGAGGACTGCTCCGTCCGGAGGGTTTTTTCCTGCGGGAAATTCAGGCGGGAGCGGTGTGTCCGGATTGCGGTTCCAACGAAAACGAATCGCTGTCTGCGGCGCAAAGAGGTGGACGCTCTCTTTCGCCACTTCAGCATTCAGTTGCCGCAGCGGCGTGATGTCATCCAAAATCCAGAACGACCGTCCGTGTGTGGCAACGATGAGGTCATCTCCGTGAATGGCCAGATCCCGCATCGATGTGTGAGGTAAATTGAGCTGCAATGGCTGCCAGTCGTCGCCGTCGTTGAAGGAAACATAGACCGAGCCTTCCGTGCCGGCGAACAGCAGTCCTTTGCGAACCGGGTCTTCGCGTACGACATTACTTGCGCCGCCGTCGGGAATGCCTTTGGTGATTTCCGTCCACGTCTTTCCGAAATCACGTGTGCGGTAGATATGCGCGCGCAAATCATCCAAACGAAATGAATTGATCGCCGCGTACGCAGTCCCGGCATCAAAGTGTGAGGCTTCGATGATGGAAACCTTGCTCCACGGTTTGAGTTGCGGCGGCGTCACACTTTGCCAGGATTTACCGCCGTCCCGTGTAAGCTGAATCAATCCATCGTCTGTGCCCGCCCAAATTGTGTTCGCTTCCTTGAAGGAAGGCGCCACGGCGTAAATTACGCCGCGATGCTTTCCCTTTTCCGGATCACCTGCCACAAAGATTCCAAGATTCGCTGGAGTCTCGTACGATCCCCGCGTCAGGTCGGGGCTGATTACCTGCCAACTGTTTCCTGCGTCCGTGGTCTTGAAGAGTACGTTCGCCGCAAAGTAGAGCGTGTGCGGCTCGAGTGGAGAAAAAACGATGGGCAGCGTGCGCGCGTAGCGGTATTCGCCGCGGCGAATCGGCTCGGGGGTGACCTTTGCATATTCGCCGATGTCTTGTTTTGTGCGCGTCAGCCAATCGCCGTAAAGGATATTCGGGTCGAGCGGATCAATGGCAACGTAGCCGTATTCAAAAATGCCGATGAGATGCCAGTCGCGAAAGGTAACTTCGCCAAAATCACTGCGGCTAAGTATGGCCGCGGAACCGCTTTCCTGTTGCGCGCCATACACCCAGTACGGAAAGCGGTTGTCCGTCGTGACGTGATAGAACTGCGCAGTTGGCTGGTTGTACCACGTGCTCCACGTTGCCCCGCCATTGACGCTGATCACCGCGCCTTGGTCGCTGGAAAGGGCAATAACCTGAGGATTTTCTGGGCTGATCCAGATGCGCTGGTAATCGTCGCCGCCAGGCGCGCCTTTGAAGCCAACGAATGTCTTTCCGCCATCCGTTGACTTCCACGTCGTCGTGTTTGCGACATATAGAACATCCGGATTGTCTGGCGCGACAGCAATGCCCATGGCGCCCGGGCCGCGTCCGCCGATGCGATGGTCCGAATTGATGAGCTTCCACGATTCGCCGGCATCGTCGGAAGCATACACACCACCGTTCTTGTTCGCTTCTACCGAAGCATAAACGCGATTGGGCTCGCTCGGCGCTACCGCGATGCCGATGCGGCCTAACCCCTCATTTGCGCCGGGCAATCCTTTTGTCAGCGGACGCCAATTCGTTCCTCCATCCGTGGACTTGAAAATCCCACTTTCTGCAGTGATGAAAGAGGTGCCACTGCGAACTTCCCAAGGCGCGACGCGGGCGGCCCACAGCACGGCATAAATCGTTTGTGGATTCGAGGGGTCGAACGCCAGGTCAGCAGCGCCCGTGTTTTCATCTTTATACAAGACCTTCTGGAACGTCTGCCCGCCATCGGTTGAGCGAAAAACGCCGCGCTCCAGATTAGGGCCGTAAGGATGTCCCACGGCAGCGACGAAAAAGCGATTCGGATCTTTCGGATCGACAATGATGGAGGCAATCTGCTGCGCATCGCGCAATCCCAGATGCGTCCACGTTTTCCCGGCATCAGTGGATTTGTAAATTCCGTCGCCCGTCGCCAGGTCCGGCCGCTGCAAACCTTCTCCGCTGCCAACATAAATCACATTTGAATCGGAAGGAGCCACGGCAAGCGCGCCGACGGAACCCGTCGGCTCATCATCAAAAATAGGGTTCCAGGTGTTCCCAAAATCCGTCGTTTTCCAGACGCCCCCATTGACCGCAGCCATGTAAAAAATGTTCGGTTGGTACGGCACGCCGGAAATGGCCACGGTGCGCCCGCCGCGAAAAGGCCCGATGCAGCGCCAGCGCATCTCGCCGAAAAGCTTTGGATCGAAGGGTGATTCCCCCTGCGCGCCGGAAAGTGCAACTGATTTTTCGTTGGAGTGGCGGGCAAATGCGGGAATCAAGAGTATCCCGCAGAATGCGAATCCGATTGCCACTCCGCGAGAGAACCAGGCTGTCGCCGCACGGCGCTGAAGCAGACAAAGCATCCGACACCTCCCCGAAATCGGAGAGGATACTCTGCAAAACGAGCAGTAGCAAACTCTTGCCAGCGAATGGCAAGCAACGGCAGCAACAAAAGGAGGGGCAAAAAGATTGAAGGCGCAACAACCTTTCGGCTGCTGCGCCCTCTTTCAATTGCGCCGTTAAGTTTTTGAGGCTTCCCGGCTCAATCTGTGGGTGAAGATAAACCTGCCGATTTTTCTTAGCAAGGGGAATCTGAAAATTCAGCTGTGGAAAGCTGTGCACGACTGTGCAAAAGTGCTGCAATCTTGGAACGTTTGACGGAGAGCAAATGGGTCTAACACGGAAAGTATTTGCAGCTTGGATGGAGAAGTACGGCCAGGCGTGGGAAGCGCTGGATGCCAAGGCAGCGGCCGAGCTCTACTCGGGGGACGGAACCTACCAGGTCACTCCTTTTGTCGAGCCGATGCGAGGGCGGGAGGCCATGCTCGAGTATTGGACGCATGTCGCGCAAACCCAAGAAAACATTCAATTTGGATATGAAATCCTGGCATTGACGCCGGAACATGGCATTGCTCGTTGGTGGGCTTCGTTTGTAATCGTTCCTCAGCAGCTCAAAACCAAGCTGGACGGAATCTTCGTCATTACGCTCGACGACAAAGGAAAGTGCACGCGGCTGCAAGAGTGGTGGCATAAGCAGCAATGAGCATGAGTGGCGCTCATTCTCGCGTCTTTTTGTGATCTAGGCGGAAAACCTCTCCAGGAAGTGCTTTGAGGAAGTTGCGGCCCCAAATGCCAATCAGCAGTGCTGCGCCGAAAAGCAAGATGGCGTCGAGGCTGGCTCGGCCCTGGCGCGTCCAGTAGACCGTTTCCTCAAGGTTGAACCACAGGGCGAACTCATCCAGTGTAAGCGCTGCGCCAACGCCATAGAGCAGCGACATCAATCGGCTCGCGAACAGCGACGTTCCCTTGGTACCCGTGCCCACCTCGATCAACCAGCAGAATCCGACGACCAGCAAAAGCAGGATTCCCCAAACCAGGTGGTGGACATGAGTGCCCCGGATATAAATGTAATGAAAGGGAGGAATTCCCCGCCCTGCGGCATAAGCGGCTCCTCGCGCCAAGGCTAAGGTCAGAAAGAACCCCACGGCGGCAAGGAAAAGCCGGCGCCTGGGGCGATCGCGAACATGCTTGTGAAACAGCTCGCCCATGCGCGGATGCCATAGAAACAAAAGGACTAAGCCGACCAAAAGGATAGCCAAGCCGAACAGCCAGCCCCTTTCCATTGATGCCTGCCTCCGCGTACGTTCCCAGAGTACTCGAAATTCGCCCTAACAGGCTGCCTGACTTAATGAATTGAGCACAAAGGGACTTTCGGACTATTTTCTGCCCTGGCCGCACCCCTTATTTTGTGAAGAAAGGGGACAAGCTATGAATACCAAGTGGTTCGCGCTCGCGGGCTGTCTATTGCTTGCTGGGGTATGTGCCGCCAAGGAACACGACGACTATCAAAAAGGCACCCTCCTGCGCATGGAATCGGCTCCCTGCGGCATGCAGGAAAAGGGCGGAAAATCCATGGCGGGCGAAATCCTAGGCACTGATTCCCAGAGCAAGAAGACCCAGGAAGTGCTGTGTCAGGAATATGTGCTGCAAGCGGAGAAGGTGATTTACCGGATTCGCCCGAAAGATGACAAACATCCCGCCTTGCTGCCCATCGGAGAGACCGCGCAGTTCCGCCTGCACAAGGACAAGCTGATTTTAAGAGTAGCCGAAGGTGACGGGAAGGAACGCGAGTACATCGTCGTTTCGATGACTCCCCGAGAAGATCACCAGGAGTCGGCGAGCAAGAATTAGACTAAGCGAATTCTCGAAGTGGAGAAGAACGGCGCTTCGCGAGGGTGCGAGCGCCGTTTTTGTTTTGCGTTAAGGCGAGGGGCGCGGCGCGTAGGCATCGAGGCGCTTCTTGTACAGAAACAGGACGCTAGGGCCAAAGGAAAGCAGCATGATGGCAATGCCTGTGACAATACCAAAACTCGTAACGATGGGCGCGGAACAATCGTGCCGGCGACGCACAATGACATGGCACGGCACCGCAATGAGCAACTCCAAAACGCTGCCTCGCAGCAGCCAGGACAGGACGCGATTCACAGCCACCGACGAGTTGCGTAAGAAGAGATAAAAGACGATTCCCCAGAAAAGCCAGGCTACGGCGAAAAAAAGAAAAGGACTCGCAAACGTGCCTTCTCCGAACTTGTCTCCTTTAATCCCAACGCCGATAGCCCCCATCACTGCGAAAGTGAGAAGCGCAGTGAGAATCGCGCCCACCGAACAGGAGAGGAGAATGTGCGCGCGAGGCTTGAGACGCTTTTGAGACGCATCTACAGACAAGGAAAGCAATAGGGCCTGCCCACCCAGAACAATTACAATCGGGACCCACAACAGCCATTCTCGATAAGCGCCAAGCGTTGCTTGTGCAAATTCGCTGAGGTCCGAAGGGCCAGCAACCAATATCGCTGTAGGCACCAGTAACGCTACGACGATCAGCGCGTAGATAGCGGAGATGAGGATGCCCCATTTGCGCATGGATCCTCCTTCCGGACGGATGAAGCATGTTTATCACAGATGAAGGGATCCAGCCAGTTGGGAGCCTGCGTTGGAATTAGGAATCTCGTGAGGGCACGCCAACACTACTACGGGGCGTGAGAGGCCACCACGCCGAGATCAACAATGTTGTCGCCCTTCTTGAGGGAGGGGACGGCGTTGACATGGAGCACTACGCCCGTGACGGGAGCCCGAGGTTCGGCGATGACCTTGCCAAAGTAATCGGTAATCGTGCCCAGCTTCATTCCCGCAGAAACGTAAGTGCCTCGCTTGACGAGCGGATACCAGATGCCCGGACCGTCAGCGATGATATCTGAAAGCTTTTCAATCCAGACTGGATTTTCAATCAAGTGTGGCTCGCCCGGAAGCATTCTCAGCGCGCGCATCGTGCTGAGTGTGCCGTTGACGAGCAGGTTGACGTCGTCGGTCTCGACCGTTCCAGCATGACCCGCTTCCACAACGATCGACGGCTTGCCGCGAACGGTGGCGGTGTTATCCAAGTAGCGCGTGGCATTGGGATCGGTGGGCCGCTCGTTCCAGATAATGATGTGGTCAAGGCCGAATGCCAGGACCATTTCCTTCGAGATGCGGTCCTGCTCCGCGTGGCCAGTCGGACCCCAATACGCGTAGGGGCGAAGGCTCTCGTCAAGATCGCCGCCGTGATAGTCAATGAGGTAGTCGCAGCGGTCGACGATTTGCTTTGTAATGAGATACGACGCGCGCTCGGTTTGCGTGCCGTCGGCTTTGCCGGGATAGAACCGATTCATGCTCTTGTTATCGATGGGATTGACGTGCGGAACTTTTTGTTCGAATGACACGATGTTCACGAGCGGAACGAGAATAACCGTGCCCGTGAGTTGCGCCGGATCAAGTTGCGCGATGAGTTTTTCGATCGCGATGATGGAGACGTACTCCGTGCCGTGCGCGCCAGAAATCAGGGCAAGAACTTTGCCGGGCTTCACTCCGTTCACGACTACGACTGGAATGTTCGCGCCTGAATCCACCCCCGCAGGCACTTCGAGATAACCCGTGGCCTTTTGCCCAGGCCCGGCAGAAGCCGTGCCAACGGTGACTGAAGATTGAGCGAGCGTGGAAACAGAGAACGCAAACACAAACAATGGAACGGCAAGGGCCCGCTCACGAAAACGCATCACTCACCCCCTGCAGTCTTGATCTCGGGCTGTGGTGGATTTGCTGGTGCGGAATCCCCTTTGACGTAGTGGTTATACCAAGCCATGAAGCGCTCCATGCGATCCTTGATGTGCGAGGGAATTGTGAAGCCGTGATATTCGCCCGGATAGACCACCAACTCCGTCGTGCGCCCGAGCGTCTTCATCGCTTCGTACATTTGTTCGCTGCCTAGAATCGGCACGTTCCAATCGATGTCACCGCCCATAAAAAGCGTCGGGGTGGTGATATCTGCAACACGATAGAAGGGTGAGATTCGGTCCCAGACGGCTTTATTGTCCCACGGATATCCCAGCTCGATATCGTAATCGCGCTGATAGTGGTCGTGGCCGTAGAAGCTGGCGATGAGCGCTACGCCGGCCCCCGAAATTGCTGCCTTGAAGCGCTTGGTCTGCGCAATGATGAAATCGGTCGAAATTCCGCCGTAGGACCAGCCGCCAACACCAAGCTTTTCGGGATCCGCAATTCCTTGCGCGACCGCGTAATCCACCATGGCCACGTCATCTTGATAGTCCTTGTTGCCCCAGTCCGCATAAATCGCGGCACAGAATTTTTGGCCATAGCCGGAAGAGCCGCGCGGATTAGGAAGTAGAACTGCATAGCCATTAGCGGCATAAAGCTGCGCGAGGTGATAGAAAGAAGCCGTGTATTGACCCACTGGACCACCATGCGGATTGAGCAACGTCGGCACTTTCTTGCCCGGAGTGTAATCGAGCGGCTTGTAAAGATAGCCGGCGACGGTCGTGCCGTCTTTGCTCTTGAAGTGCACGTAGTCCGCTTTTGCTAGCCGCAGTTGCGCAAGGAGCGCATCGTTGGTCTTTGTGAGGCGCGTCGGTTCCTTGGCGCCGTTGGCCAGGTAGAAGACTTCGTCGGGACGATCGATGGTCGTGATTTGCGCGGCGATGGAATCGTCTTTGCCGAGTGAAAAAGCGCCGACTACAAGGCGGCCGCCAATCGGCCGCGTGATATCCCCACCGCCTGCAGGGATGCGGCAAAGATTTTGCGTGCCGTCATCTTCGGCAGTGAAGTAGATGTATTGGCCATCGCCAGAAAACCGCGGCCGGTGAATGCTGCGGTCAAAGGAACGTGTAAGAACATTCGCCTGTCCACCCGTCGCGGGAACGACCGCCAGATGCCGCGTGTTGTAATAGAAAAGATGCGGGTCAAGCTCGGTGACATAAGCGATCCATTTTCCGTCCGGCGACCAAGCCGGGGCCGAGTCAGGTCCAGGTTTAGGACTGACTTGAGTGAGGTGAGCTCCCTTATCGGTATTGTCCGCAGCGACAACCCAAATGTGCGCTTCATAATTGGCGTCGGGATCAGACGAGCGATTGCTGGAGAAGGCTAGCGACTTGCCATCCGGCGACCAGGCCGGCTCGTTGTCATCAAAGTCCCCGGAGGTAATCTGCGTCGTGGCCTTTGTTGCGACGTTGAAGACATAGAGATGCGTGCGGCGGCGGTCCAAATAGCCAACGGTGTCACGCTTGAATTGAAGGCGGTCAATCACGAAGGGCGGCGGAGTCTTGGGCTTCGGCGGCGTGGCCGGAGCTGGCTTTTCCTTGTTCTTGGCCGCTTCAAGATCCTCCGGCTTGGGATCGCGCAGAATCAGAACGAGCCGCGTACTGTCGGGAGACCACTCGAAATCGTCAACGCCTTGCGCAACGTCGGTCAAGCGAACCGCTTCTCCGCCACGGCGGTCCAACAGCCAGACTTGGTTCTTGCCGCCATCGCGCGCCGACAAGAAAGAAATGTATCTGCCGTCGGGGCCCCACCGAACATGCCCGGAAGAGACGCCCTCGGCGGTCAACGGAATGGCGTCGCCTCCGCGCGTGGAAATCATCCACAAGCGTTGCTCGTTCTTGTCCTCCTTCAGCATTCTGGTTCGAACGGCGTAAGCTATCCATTGTCCGTCCGGACTCAGCTCGGGTTGCGAGACGTCACGAATCGCGAAAAAGTCATCAATCGTAATCGCTCGCGGAACTTTTGGTATTTGGTCTTGAGCAACTCCGGGAAGCACAAAGGAAAAAAGAGCAAAGGCAAGCCGGGACGCAAACTTCATGCGCAAACTCCTGAAAGTGGATTTGCCAGTATGACGGGCACGTAGTGTATCAGAGGATGGATGTCCGTCGCGTTGACAAAATGCTAAGGAAACTCCCGAGCCCCAGATTGCTGCAGTGCGCAGCTACTCGTAATGCAGGGCTTTCAAGGGATCGAGACGCGATGCGCGGTACGCTGGCAGAAAGCTGGCAAACGCTGCGACAGACGCCAATGTGACCACAGCCAAAACCATGGTAAGCGGGTCGCGCGGCTTCAATCCATAAAGCAGGGATTTCACCACTTGCGCGGAAGCAAGGGCCAGGGTAGTTCCGATGACTAGGCCTGCAACGGTCAGGATTCCCGCCTCCTTCAGGATCATCCCAACCACATCACCGCGCCCCGCGCCGATGGCCATTCGAATTCCAATCTCCTTGGTCCTCTGGAGAACCATATAGGAAATCACGCCGTAAAGGCCGATGGCCGCCAGCACGGCCGCGAGAAAACCGAAGAAGCCGGAAAGCGTGGCCATCAATTCATCTTGCATCAGCGAATTGTGAACCTGCGTCTTGAACACCTTGAAGTCCAAGTCGATTCCAGGATTCACTGCGTTCATGGCTTGCTTGACGGAAGCCATCAGGCTGCCAAGCGGAAGCGAGGATCGAAGGATAATTTGATCGTCTGGGCCGGGCTTCTCCTGCTGCGTCGCCGGGAAATACATGAAGGGAAGATATTCTTCATGCATGTCTTGAAACTTATTGTCCCCGGTGACCCCAACAATTTCATAAAGAGGTCGTGGCTTCCCTGGCGCTTCGTGAATACGAAAACGCTTTCCCAGCGGGTCCGCGCCCTTGAGAATCTTTCGAACGAAGGCCTGGTTGACGATAGCTACCTTAGGAGAGTTGGCTGTATCGCGGTCATCGAAATCGCGACCTGCGAGCAGCGGCATCCCGAGCGTCTGAAAATAGCCTGGTCCCAGGAAGTTCTCCCACACGGCACCTGCGTCCTGCTCGGACCCTTCCAAAATAACCTCGTTGTTCCAGGTTTCGCCGCCGAACGGAACCATAATCGCGTTAGCCGCGGATTCCACACCTGGAATGGCCTTCACGGACTTGACAAGCTGGCGCTTGTATTCGACGAAGCTGCCCTCAGGAAGATGCAGCCGCTTGAAGTCGACGCTCGTCACCAAAATGCCGTTCTGCTGAAACCCTATGTTAAGTGTCGTCAGATTGCGCAGGCTGCGAGCAAAAAGCAGAGCGCCCATTAGAAGGACCACAGATAGACCAACTTGCGAGACCACAAGAATTCGACGCAAGCCCAGCCGTTTACGGCCTCCGGTCATGCCCCGGCTGCCGGACTGCAACAACGCGGCAGGCTCCACGCGCGTCGCTCGGAATGCCGGCGCGAGCCCGAACAAAACTGTCGTCAACACTGCAAGGGCGGTAGCAAATCCCAGAACTCGCCAATCCATTCCCAAGTCGAGAAAAATCTTTGAATCTCCAGTGCTGATGAATGCAACCAGCATCCGGCTAATGGCGTACGCGAGAAACAATCCGCAAATCGAGCCTCCGGCCGCAAGAAGGACACTTTCCGAAAGCAGTTCTCGCATCATCTTCCCTCGGGTGGCGCCAAGCGCGAGCCGAATCGTAATTTGCTGCTCCCGCACTCCCGCGCGCGCCAGCATCAGGTTCGCGAGATTCGCGCAGGCAATCACCAGGACCAGTCCGGAAATTCCCAGCAGCAGAAAAAGCGGCGTCTCGGAATCCCGCCGCAAGGAAGAAAATCCTGTGCTCGCGGAGAACACTCCCAATTTGTATTCGAGATATTTTTTGATTTTCTCGGAGTCATAAACCGGGGGAATGCTTTCCTGCAGGATCGCCGGTGTCACAGCGCCTATCTGCGCGTTGGCACGTTCAACGGTCCAGCCCGGTTTCAAGCGCCCGATCGAAGCCAGCCACCAGGCATGACGAAGGGTCAACCGGTTATTCCGCGGGCTCACGATGGGCTCGATGCATACCGGAACCGCCACGTCGAAGGTGTCCCCCACGGAAATGCCGTTAAAGCCTGGCGGCGTTACGCCGACAATCTCAAAGGAATTCCCATCTAGGGTAAGCCGCTTGCCCACAATCGCGGAATCACCGCCAAAATTGCTCTGCCAAAAGGCAAAGCTGATGTTCGCTCCGCCGATGGCGCAGCCCGGCTGGTCATCTTCTGGCCCGAGCAGGCGTCCCAGGAACGGCTCGGCACCAAGCACATGAAAAAACTCACCGCTGACTCGCAAAGCTTTGGCGTAATGGACCTCGCCCCCAGTCGCTAGATTGAAAAGCTGGTTGCTCCAAACCGCAATGTCGGCAAATCCCTGCTGGCGGTCACGAATCTGCTCCCACATGGGGAAGGTCAGCTGGGAATACTGGCTGGAGAACTGGCCTGAACCCCAATGGCGGTCCGCAATGCGAACGGTTGCCAACTCTTCGGGCTTCTTGACCGGAATGGAGCGTAGCCGGATGGCGTCAATGAGCTGGAAAATCGCGGTATTCGCGCCGATGCCCAAAGCAAGCGTAAGGATGGCGATCAGGGTAAAGGCAGGGCTATTGCCAAGCTGCCGCAGGCTGTATCGAACGTCCTTCCACAGGGACATCTCGACCCTCCTTCGGTATAGGACGATGGGAAAGTCCAAAGGTCACGGGCGGATTCGAATATTGCTTCAAGAATGGACGTTCAGCCTCAGTCTGCGGTCTTAATAGCCGATGCTGGTTCCGGCGGACGCGCTGGCGCGGTATCGCCTTTGACGTAGTGGTTGTACCAGGCAAGGTACCGTTCGAGGCGATCCTTGAGGTGCGAAGGCGTCTTGAATTCGTGATATTCGCCTGGATAGACAACAAGCTCGGTAGCGCGGCCGAGCCGCTTTAGTGCTTGGTACATTTGCTCGGCACCGAGGATCGGAACATTCCAGTCAATGTCCCCACCCATGAATAACGTCGGCGTGTTGATGTTATTCACGCGATAGAAGGGCGAGACCTTGTCCCAGACAGCCTTGCTCTCCCACGGGTGGCCGAGTTCGGCTTCGTAGTCACGCTGGTATTGGTCGTGCCCATACATGCTGACAAAAAGAGCGGCTCCTGCTCCGGAGATAGCCGCCTTGAAGCGATTGGTCTGGGCAATGATGAAGTCCGTGGAGATGCCGCCATAGGACCATCCGCCCACGGCCAGCTTTGCCGGGTCCGCAATGCCCAGCTCAATGGCATAGTCCACCATGGCCATGTCGTCCTGAAAGTCCTTGTTGCCCCAGTCTGCCCAAATGGCTTGGGCATACTTCTGGCCGTAGCCGGTCGAGCCGCGCGGGTTGGGAAAGAGAACCACGTAGCCGTTGGCTGCGTAGAGCTGGGGCAAGTGGTCAAATTCGGCGTAATAAGCCCAAACCGGTCCCCCGTGCGGACGAAGAATCGTGGGGTACTTCTTGCCAACTACGTAGTCGAGCGGCTTGTACAAATAGCCAGCGACGGTTGTCCCATCTTTACTTTTGAAGTGAACGTATTCGCCGCGGGAAAGCTTGAGTTGGTTCATCAGGGCATCGTTAACGTGAGTGATCTGCGTGAGTTTCCCGTTAGTAATCGCGAACAGTTCGTCAGGACGGTCGATCGTGGCGACTTGCCCGACAACGTCATCCGTTTTTGCCAAGGTGTAGTCGTTGACCATCAGCCGTCCGCCCATGGGACGAGTGACCTCACCACCATCGGCGGGAATGCGGCATAAATTCTGTGTACCGTCGTCGTCGGCAATGAAGTAAATGAATCTGCCATCAGGAGAAAAACGCGGAACCGAAGCCATGCGATCAAAAGCAAGGGTCAGGACTTTGGCGGCTCCGCCGGCGGCGGGCGAAACGGCGACGTGATGGGTGGCGTAATCGAATAGGCGCGGCTCTACCTGCGTGACATAGGTGATCCATTTTCCATCGGGCGACCAGCTTGGAGTCGTGTCGGCGCCGGGATTGGTGGTGACCTGGACTAAGTGAGCGTCCTTATCCTGGTTGTTCGCAGCCACCACCCAAATATTGGTATCGTAGCTCGCGTCGGGATCGGGCTTGGAGCGATTGCTGCTGAAGGCTACGAGCTTTCCGTCTGGAGACCACGCCGGCTCGGCATCATCGTAATCGCCGGAAGTGATTTGGGTCAGCGTCCTGGCTGACAAGTCGAATACATGCAAGTGGGTACGACGGCGGTCGAGATAGCCAATCTCGTCCTGCTTGAATTGCAAGCGGTCGATGACCCGCGGCCTTTGAGCCTTGGGCTTTTCCATACTAGCAGCGGCCCGATCCTTCTTTTGCTTCGCGGCTTCCAGCTCTTCGGGACTGGGATCGCGAAGGACGAGGACTAAGCGGCGACTGTCAGGTGACCATGCAAAGTCTTCCACGTCCTGGGGCGTCTCGGTCAGCCGCTCTGCCTCTCCAGCTCCGCGCGGCAGCAGCCAGACTTGGGTCTTGGCTTCGTCGCGGGCGGAGAGGAAGGCAATGGACTTGCCATCCGGGCTCCAGCGCGCGTGGGATGAAGAGACGCCGGCAGCGGTAAGGGGTAGACCCTCCCCGCCTGCAATGGGAACCATCCAGACTCGATCTTCGTTTCTGTCCGCTTTCAGGAGCCTGGTCTGCACTGTATATGTCACGAACTGACCGTCTGGGCTGAGCCGAGGATCGCTGACGGGCCGAATCTGGAAATAATCGTCAATGGTGATGGGGCGAAGGGACGGAGCAGGTTGCTGCGCCAGACTTGCAGAACCGGGGACCATAACCAAAACCAAGCCGAGAAGCGCCTTCAACCCAACACGAGCAGGTAGCCTCATTCGACGCCCCTTTGGAAAACTGCGATCGGACGGCAAAAAGCAAATGAGCAGTCTAGCATGCGACAAGGCGAGTAAGGTCACGAAGCAGCACGGCCGAGTCGGAGACAGCGAGACGTAGTAGGTAGGAGAGTCTGAGTGGCGAGTCGAAAAAATCTTTCGCCTAACTGCATTTTCTTGTTGCATGCTACGACGACTCTTGTATTCTGCACCTGCGAACTCGCTTCACCGCAGCGCGAGAGCGAGCTTCGTTTAGGAGGACGAGAGTAAGAATTGAGTTCGTTATCGCTTCCAGCCCAATTCCCTTCTGGCGTAATTCCAACAACTAAAAAGTCGATCGCCAAGCTCACGCTCTGGCCTCTCGTTGCGGCCACTTTTTTCATGGTGTCCGGCGGAACGTACGGTACGGAAGAAATCATTCATGGCGCCGGCTACGGACGCGGAATATTGATTTTGCTCTTCCTGCCTGTGCTATGGAGCCTGCCCACAGCGTTCATGATCGGAGAACTTTCGAGCGCTTTGCCTGCCGAAGGGGGCTACTACGCCTGGGTACGGCGCGGCATGGGAAACTTTTGGGGATTTCAGGAAGCCTGGCTGTCCCTGGCTGCCAGCATTTTTGATATGGCAATCTACCCCACACTGTTTGTGTTTTATTTGAAGCAAATGTCTCCATGGTTTGGCACTGGCAATCATGGAATCTATGCTGGTCTGTTTGTCGTGGTGACATGTGCTGGCTTGAATCTCGCTGGTATTCGCGTTGTAGGCCTTACTTCACTTTGGCTGTTTTTCCTGCTCTCGGCGCCGTTTGCGCTGGTTGTCGTCTTCGCGCCATTCAAAATGGGATCTCTGGCGGATCCCCGCGTAGCTCCAGCCGCCACCGGGCTGACCCTGATTGGCGGCGTGCTCGTGGCCATGTGGAACTATATGGGATGGGACAACGCGTCGACGATTGCGCAGGAGGTTGAGCGCCCGCAACGCACTTATCCGCGGGCCATGATCGCCACTGTCGTTCTGGTCGCGCTGACGTACGTGCTGCCTTTTGCAGCAGTGTACTTGGCCGGGGTTCCTTCTTCCCTTTTCGGTGAAGATGGCTCGTGGGCAAGCGTCGCCGGAGCACTGGGTGGAAGAATCGCAGGTTTCGAATGGCTGCGATTCTTGATTGTGCTCGGCGGCATGATGAGCGCGTTCGGGATGTTCAACGCACTGGTAATGAGTTACTCGCGCTTGCCGCTGGCGATGGCGCGAGACGGAATGTTGCCGAAGGTGTTCGCCAAAACGAGCAGCCGTACGAACACACCTTGGCTAGCGATCATTGTTTGTGCGGCATGCTGGGCATTGTGCCTCGGTCTGGGATTCAGGCGGCTGGTAACACTGGACATCATGCTGTACGGCGCAAGCCTGATGCTGGAGTTCGTCACTCTCGTCGTGCTGCGCATCAAAGAACCAGAGTTGAAGCGTGGGTTTCGTGTTCCGGGCGGTCTGACGGGAGCAGTCTTGACCGGCGTGTTTCCCTTGCTTCTCCTCCTTCTCGCAGTAGTCGAAAGCAACCACGAAACGGTGCTGGGAATGAACGGACTTCTGTTCGGAACGTTCATCATGTTTGCGGGGTTCGCAGTCTACTTCGTGAGCTCCAAGCTGAAGATCTTGCGCGCCAAGCCGGTCGCAGCCGCAAAGGTCGAGGAACTGGAACCCGCCTAAGACAAGCCTTCAAGGTGGGTGCTTCGACTGCCTGGAATTAGCCCATGCACACCTAGACCGCGCGGCCCAAAGCAATTTGTGCTCCCACAGAACCTGCGTGGCCGTTTTGTTTTTGCGGCGGTGAGATATACTCGACCGTCGTTCGAAACACAAAATAACTTTGGGAGATGACTTTGAAACTGCGTCGCGTTGTTCCCGCCGTTGTGTCCCTGCTGCTTTTCACTGGCGCATCCGTTCGGCTGTTGGCCGGACCAGATACACCAAGACAATTCGACCA
>DATDNK010000323.1:0-2949 GCA_036518275.1 Candidatus Acidiferrum sp. | reverse complement strand
GTTCACAACAGTGATGGTTCCAGGAGTAAAATCGGATTGTTATGAACCAGGGCCCCCAAGAAAAGCTGCCGGTAACGGGAGAGCCGGGCGAGACCGTGGCAGCAGAAGAGTTCCCGGATCTCGTAGAAGAGGCTTCCCTGGAATCTTTCCCTGCGAGTGATCCGCCTGCCTGGAATTCCAGCGGCGCGAGACCGCCGCGGGGGGCACGCAAAGCCACAGCCTAACTGCGGTCGCCCTTCCTTCCTGGCGGCGTTTTCTGCTCAAAAGGTGAGCTTCAAGCCAATCTGAGCGGCGAAGGGAATGCCCACGGTGGTGCCCAAGCCGAAGAAGTCTCCCAAGGCTCCTGCGGGAGTGCGTAGTTGGCCTAGGTTGGTGATGGGATGCGTTTGGGTGCAAGCGGGATTGAGGCAGAAAGCCGTGGCGTTGGCAAGATTATTCACTGGCACCGGCAATGCGGATATGTCGGGAACATAATTGTTTCCCGGATTTTCACGATTGAACAGATTGAAGAACTCCGCAAAAGGCCGCAGCACGGCGCGCTCGCCTAAAACAATGTTCCGACTGATGCGCAGATCCACCTGATAGAACGGGGAGCCGCGGAACTGATCCAGCGTGGTTTGCACGCCATTCACCACGGCGCGGTCGTTGGCCACGCCATCGCCATTCACATCGAACGGAGTAATCAGGGTGAACGGACGCGCGCTCTCGAATTGCGAAATCGTTGAGGCCTCGAATTTCCAGGGAAGCTGCAAAACCCCGGCGAGCACGAAGCGATGCCGGATGTCTTCGCCCGAGGGACCGTGATCTCCCAGGCCGAAGGGATCGCGAACGTTGGAAACGCCGTTGACGTAATCGAACAGTTCGCCGACGGTCGCACCCCAAGTGGTTGCATGGGAGAGGACGTAGTTCGCCGTCAACTCAAATCTTTTTGCGAAGCTGTGTTGCATCTGCACGGCCAGACCGTTGTAGATGGAGCGATTGTCGCTGCGAAAGAGGGAAAACCCCGGATATTCGTAGCGCCGGTACTGATGGACACCCTGTTGGTGCTCGTAACTGACGCTCAGCCGCCAATCGTTCCGGAAGGCGTGCTCGAAGGCGGCGCTGGCCATGAAGGCGTAAGGCGTGTGGTAATTCGGATCGATCAGCGCGCGCGTGCTCGTGCCGTTGGCGAGATTGAATCTGTTGACCGCGGTAAATGCGTTCACCCAACCGTTCTGCGCCAGGTCGTTGTAATACATTCCGACGCCAGCGCGCAGGACGGTGGTGGAGGAGGAGTGCGGCGCAAAGGCAATGCCCAAGCGGGGCGCCATGGCCTTGCGGTAATCGTGAGGAATCCCGGAGACAACCCCATTGCCTGCGAGCGCGGGATTCACGCTCTGGTCGTGGCCCGAAGCGACAAATAATCCGAAGGTGGTGTCGTAACGCAGGCCGGCATTTACTGTGAACGAAGGCGTTACGCGCCAGGAGTCTTCTGCATACAAGCCAAGACGCCGGATGCTCTGGGAAAAAGAGCCATCTGAGGGTCCCGTGGTGTCCACGGTTGGACAATTCGGATCAGGCGTGGGAGACGAGCAAGTTGTGAGCACGCCTGGATTCGCGACGTAGAAGCTTGGATCTTGCGGGTAGGTGAAGACTGTTTCGAGATTTCCGGTGAGCGCGCCGCGAAGAACGGGTTCATGAATAAAGTTGACGCCGAACTTGACCGAGTGACGCCCCGCGGCGCGGGAAACGTCATAGCGGAATTGGTATTTCTGCTGGTCGCGCTGAATCGGGAAGGCAGCAATGGCGGTAGCAAATTGATTGTCGCCGAAAGTCTCGAGACCCGAAGTCGTGAGGAAGCTCACAGTGAAAGGAAAATTGAAGGCTTCCCCAATCTCCGAATTGCGGACTTTGGTGTGATGAAAGCCGCTGGCTTCCAGCGTGAGCGTACCCAGCCATGAGGGTGAAAGCTGCAGTTGGTTGTTCACCAAAACGTTGTAGTAGTTCGAAGTGATAGTCGCGCCGGTGGATGGCAACGCACCCTGCTGCAGCAAATCATTCCGTGTGTGGTTGCGGTCGAGCGAGCCGCGCGCAAACCATTGCGAACGCGACGATTGCATCCAATCGACGCGCGTGGAAAAAAGCGTGTCGCGAAAAGGCACGGGAACGGAGGAGGGAATCGCGCCGATTGAAGGAATGTTCGGCCCAAGATCCCCGGCGGCGGCCATCTGGGCCAGCGCATTAAACTCGGCGAGAGATTTCGCGCTGTAGGCGATGCTGGCGTTTTCGTCGATATATTCGTAGGAAGTGAAGAACCACAGCTTCTTCGCTTTGAGCGGTCCGCCAACGGTGCCAACTCCGTTTTGGCGTGAAAACGGCTGCTTGGGATTAGGCGCGGGATTGTCGAGGGCGTTGCGGGCGTCCAACGCGTTGCCTCGATAGTAGTAAGAAGCGCTGCCGTGCCAATCGTCGGTGCCGCGGCGCGTGGAGATAATCACACTGCCGCCGTTTGTCCGGGAAGTGTCGGCGCCGAATTGCGACGTGCGAACCACGAATTCCTGCACGGCTTCCGGCGAGAAATTCTGCAAAAAGCCGCCAATGTAATCGTCGTTGTTGTCCCCTCCGTCGACGGATAGGTCGACGTTCAAGCCGGAGCTGCCGCCAAAGGAAACAGCGGTGATGCGAGCTTTGGTGGGGTCCGAAGGTTCGACGGGCGCGGTAAAAGGCGCGAGATAAGAAATGTTGGCGAAACTACGCGAGGAAAGCGGCACTTCGTCCAGGTCGGAGGAGGTGATAACGGTTTTGATCGTGCTGCTGGTAGTTTCGATAGGCTGACTGGCAAGAGAAGGGCCGCGGTCGCGCACCTCCACAGATTCGCGCACGGATTGTGGGGAGAGAGTCACCACAAGCACGGGCTGGCTGCTCACCGCAACAGCCACCGTAGTTGTCTTTTCCGCGAAGCCAGTGGCG
>DATDNK010000322.1:0-7241 GCA_036518275.1 Candidatus Acidiferrum sp. | reverse complement strand
CAGGGGCGGTACCAGGCGCAGCAGCCGCTGGCCGCGCGCCGGTTGGTTGTTTCGTTGCTGGAGCCGCAGCCGCAGGTCGAACTGGCGCCGCTCCAGGCTGTGCTGCGGGCACCGGCGGACGAATGGGTGTCGGCGCAGGCGGAGCGGGCTTCGCGGCGGCTGGAGCGCCTGCAGGCGCCGGTGCTGGCGCCTTAGGAACAGCTTTCGGAGCCGCAGATGGCGCCGCCGGTGGCGCAGCCACGTGAACTGCTGGAGCTGCGGGCTTCGCCGTCGACACCGCAGGTGCAGCGGGCTTCACGGCTGCCGGAGACGCAGGGCGAGTTTGTGGAGGCGCCGCGGGTGCGGCGGGCCTCATCCGTGCCGCTTTCGATGCAGCTTCCTTGGCTTCTTTTTCGGCTTTGGCAGCAGCCTCTGCCTGCGCCTCGGCTTCCGCAACTCCCTGAATCTTCTTGCGAACTCTCTCCGCAACATCGGCAGGAATTGAGCTCGAATGCGTCTTTTTCTCCGTGACCCCGAAACCGGGCAGAAGATCAATGATCGCTTTGGCCTTCACTTCCAGTTCGCGGGCCAGCTCATTGATTCGGACTTGGTTCGCGTCGCTCATGCGCTCCGTTTATTACTTGAACCTTTTTTCCCTTTACTCCGACTTCGCCTCTTCCTGCTGCTGTTCCTTGCCTGAGTTCTCGGAGGAACCCCCTTCTGCCTGTGTTTCTTGCCCGGCAGCTGTTTCTTCTCCGGCCGCCGCTTCCTGTTCCGTCCTTGGTTCCGCGGCCTCCTCCATCACTTCTGCTCTTTCAGCTGAACCTTCTTCAGCCGCGTCTACTGCAGCGGCCTCGTCGCCAGCTTCCGCGGCAACTTCCGTAGCCTCTGCACCCGCTGCGCCTTCTCCGGCAGCAGTTGCCTCTGTGCCGCTCTCATAGAAGCGGTTCACGGCCTGGTAGATCTTGTCTACCATCTTTTCGCCAATTCCCGGAATCTCCATCAACTGCTCCGGGGTCATCGACGCGAGCTTCTCGACGGAATTAATTCCCGCGGCTTCCATCTTCTCAATAGTTTTGGCGCCTACACCTGCGAGCGAAGTCAGCGGCGTTGCCGGCGCGGTCAGCGCGGTCATTTCTGCTTCAATCTCCTGGCGTTTCTCTTCTTCGCTCTTGATGTCGATGTCCCAACCGATGAGCTTGCTGGCCAGCCGGACATTCTGCCCTTTCTTGCCGATGGCCAGCGAAAGTTGCGAATCCTCCACGATCACTTCCAGTTTTTTTGCCTCTGGATCGACGATTTGCACCCGCGTCACTTTCGCGGGGCTCAAGGCTTTCTGGGCGAACGCTACGGTCTCTTCGCTGAAGGGAATAATGTCGATCTTTTCCCCGCGCAATTCGCGGATGATGGACTGCACACGCATGCCCTTCATGCCCACGCACGCGCCCACGGGATCTACGTCCTTGTCGCGGCTCAGCACCGCAACCTTCGTGCGTTCGCCCGCTTCGCGCGCGGCGTGGCGGATCTGCACTGTGCCGTCATAAATCTCCGGCACTTCCATCTCGAACAGCCGTTGCACCAGGCTCGCGTCCGCGCGCGAAACGATCACCTGCGGCCCCTTGGCCGCACGGTCTACCGCTTTGATTACCACGCGGAGGCGTTCGCCGATGTTGTACGTCTCCAGCTTCGATTGCTCGCGCTTCGGCAGCCGCGCTTCCGTCCTTCCCATGTCCACGATCAAGTCCGGGCCTTCGGCGCGCTTCACAATCACCGTCACTAGTTCGCCCACGCGCCCGTTATACTCGTTGAAAATGGTGTCGCGCTCGGCCTCGCGCACCTTTTGCAAGATCACTTGCTTGGCAGTCTGCGCCGCAATGCGCCCCAGCACGTCCGTCGGCTTCATGGTCAGGATTTCCGTGCCGACTTCCGCGGAAGGATTCTTTTTCTTGGCTTCCGCTAGCGTGATCTCCTTTTTCGGATCGGTCACTTCCTCAACCACCGTATGCACGGAATAGACGTCTACCTGCCCGGTCTCCGCGTTGAACTTGCCCCTCAGATCCTCTTCTGTCTTGTAAAATTTCCGAGCCGCCACCACCATCGCGTCTTCGATCGCCGACACCACTATTTCCGGCTCGATGTGCTTCTCGCGGCTCAGCATCTCGATTTGTTGGTAAAGCAAGTTCGCCATATTGCGTCCCTAAATCCCCAGAACCCTGCCCCCAGCTTTAGAACTCCACGACCAGATTTGCCTTGCGAATCGCTTCCAGCGGCAGCTCCACGGTTCGCGCTTCTTTCCCCTTCAACTCCATCCGTACTTTCCCGTTCGCAAATCCTGCCAGCCGGCCTTCAAAGAACTTCGCGTCCCCCACCGGCTCTGTAGTCGTAATCTTTGCCAGCCGTCCACGGAATCGCTCGAAGTCCGTGGCCTTCCTCAGCGCTCGGTCCATTCCCGGCGAACTGACCTCCAGGATGTACCCGGGCCCAGGAACTAGCTCTTCCACATCGAGAATCACGCTCAGTTGCTGGCTCACTCGCTCGCAATCGGCGTGGCTGATCTTTGGGAACGGGTCGTTTACCACCTCACTCGCCCCGAGCGTCCCCGCCGCATCGCTGATCGCCGCCGCCGGCCTGGCCACCCGATCGATATAAACTCGTAGGAATCGCTGCTTGCCGATTTTCCATTCGACATCAACGACTTCCAGTCCTTCCGAACGCGCCACTCGCTCGGCGGCTGCGCGGATCTTCTCCAAATCCACTCTAGAGACTCCTCTAGCATAGCCGGCCCGCACTACACTCCGTCCGGCCCCAACAAAAAAGTGGGCTTGCGCCCACTCATCCGTTCGACCCGCTTCAGAGCGAAGTTAAAGTATATTCCCGCTACAAGGTAAAAGCAAGATACGGTTGCCAAACGCGCTGTCGGGATTTAGCGATGCCTTCTCATATACTCCAAGGCAACGCAAGGCCGCCTGTCTGCTCATGGCAAAGCGAAAACGCTTGTAAAGATTTATAAGGAAAGGAATTACCCGGATTCGTAGATCTCCCTTTGGCCCAGGAAAGTCCTGCCCCCGCGACTGCTTGAATCCCGCCTGGAACGGCTTTTTTGCGGTTCGGCGCCTTCCACGTCGCGGAGCAAAAGCTTCCGCAACCGCTTGCGCGCCTTGTGCAACTGGGATTTGGCGTTCCCCACCGAGCATCCCAGAAGTTTCGCAATCTCATTATGCGCGTAACCCTGAATGTCGTACAGCACAAACATGAGTTTGCATCGGGGCGGCAGCTGTTTCATGGCCTTCTCGATGGCCACGCGATCGATGTAACCCTCCAGGCGCAAGTCCGGCCCTCCCAACTCCCGCTTCGCCATGCCGGATTCATCGGTGACTTCCGTATTTTCGACGATGGCGGATTTGGCCAGCTTCGACCCGCGAAGCCGCATCAGCACCGTGTTTACCGCCACACGATGCAGCCATGTGGAAAACGCCGAGGCGCCCCGAAACCCTTGAATCTTCCGAAATACGTGCAGAAAAACTTCCTGTGTCGAGTCTTCCGCTTCGTCGGGATTCCTCAGCATGCGCATGCACAAAGCGTAGACTCGCGCACTGTGCTGCCGATAGAGGCGCTCAAACGCGGCTGCATCGCCCCGTTGCGCCAGTTGGATAAGCTTGGCCTCTGGCAGCTCGCAAAGCTGCCTTGTACTCTCATCGCGCACGAATTCCTCCCCTGATTCGGGTGAACACACCTGCTTTTCCTGTTGCAGGTCCCGATGGAAGACAGATGGCCTCGGTGGCTGACGGGCTGGCGGTCTGGAAATCAACCTTGCTCTTTCTCGGGCAATCACACTGCCATCATGGGATTTTTTTCGTAAACGTGTGGGATATCGCGACTTAGTCCTACCTTCTGCACACCGTGTGTCTGCTTTTGCCGGTACTAGCCCCTGCAAACCTTCCTCAACTCCTTTCTTTTCTTCCCAGAGCATTTACCTCATGCCTTTGCTCCTCTATTTACCCTACACGGCCGCAACCGAGCTTTCTTTTATTGTCCATTTCTGACTTCGAGCGGCCTCTTTCTTTTGTTTCCCTGGTGCCACACCACACAATCAGTCTGTGCTTGTCCCCTTTTAGTGCTTAGGTTGTGCTCCCAACATCCGGCTCCGCGTGCAAACAACACCTTGTGTCACGCGATACGCAAAGGATATGGCAAGATTCGCTAACTCCCGTAGAATCTGCGCAAACTTGTTTGGCAAATCTCATGCATCCTGTTTCCGCAATGAAGTGCGCCCCCAGATTTCTCCGTGGAATTTTGCTGGCCTCGCTGGCGTTTCTACTCGCGGCCATCGCCATTGGCTCGCGTTCCAGCAGCGCAATTCATTTGGGGGCTGATCCTTTGACCTCCACGCCCGGCGCCATGTACCAGCCGAACACACTTGCCTCCTTGCCGTCCGTCGTGTTTTGGGCTTGGGAGCGACCGGAGGACTTGCGCTTTCTCGATGCGAACGATGCTGGTGTCGCCTTTTTCGCCAAAACCATAATTCTGCGAGCGCCAAGCAACACGTCTCACAAAGACGCAGGCGGCTCTTTCTTCGTTCGGCCCCGCCTTCAACCTCTGCGTGTCTCTCCCCGCACACCGCTCATCGCCGTCGTTCGAATTGAAAACCCGCCTGCCTTAAGTCCCAACGCCTATTCGAGCAGCACAATCTTTTCGCTTGGTACCGTCCGCGACTCCCTCTCCGACCGCGAAGCCATCGCCGCAGAAATTGCCGAACTCCAGAATCTCTCCGGCGTCCGCGCGATCCAAATTGATTACGACGCCACGCTAAGCGAGCGCCCGTTCTACGTTTCGCTTCTCTCCGACGTTCGCCGCAAACTTCCTCCTACCCTTCCTCTTTCCATCACTGCTCTGGCCTCCTGGTGCATCGGCGATCCCTGGCTCGAACAATTACCCGCTGGCACGATTCAGGAAGCCGTGCCCATGCTCTTCCGCATGGGTCCCGACTCCGCGAACGTCGCCAAGTTCCTCCGGTCTGGCGACGAGTTCCGCGTCGCTGCTTGCCAGGGCAGCCTGGGCATCTCCACCGACGAATTCGTCTCTCGTAACCTGGTTACGGGTAAGCTCCACAGCGTTTCGTTCTCCTTTCGCTCCCTCCGTCAAAAAAGAATTTACGTATTTTCCCCGCGGGCCTGGACGCCGTTCGCCGCGCAGGCTGTCCTCAAGGAGTGGCAACCATGATGCAACGCCTCGTTCGCATTTCTTTTATCTTCATCCTCATCGCCGCACTCATTTTTCCTCCCGCGCCGACCCTTGCCTGCGGGCCGGACTTTACTCTCCCCACCTACACGGATTTCCACGTCCCCGAAAGCCGCAATCTCTCCTACGAGCGCGGACAGCTCGGTGTGCTGCAGCGCGGCTATTACCACATTTATCTTTACGAGGCCTATCGCAACTTGAGCGGAAAACCTTTCAGCGACGCCGAATTGCAAGCCCTGAAAGATTGGCCGCAGGGAATTGCCGGGCAGCCTCAGGCACAGAACGCGTCAGCCCAGAAAGCCCAGGATTGGATTGGCCCTTGGCGCGAGATCAATACGAAAGCGCTTGGCTTGCCGCGAAACCGAAGAGAGCCATACTCCGACGCCGCCGGAATCGTTCGAATGGAGTTCCGCGATCAGCTCTTTCATTCCTACTACAACTGCCTGCAAGACGCCTTTCAAAACGCGGTCCGCATCGCCAATGAAAGAGAAAAACAGTTCGGCGCCGATAATCCAGTCTACAAAGAATGGATCATCGCGCAGGGTCAGGTCTTCGAGAACTGCGCCGGCTCACAAAACTATCCCCCGAAACCCAAGCCCGCGGTGATTCCTGCTGCCGCGCGCGCCGAAGATCCGCAAATCATTCGCGCCGACCGCGCCTATCAAATCGCCGCCGCGCATTTTTATTCCGGAGATTTTAGCGCCGCGAAAGCGGAGTTCGAGCAAATCGCCAATGACCAGTCGTCTCCTTATCGGGGAATTGCTCCTTATCTGGTTGCGCGTGCTCTCGTTCGAAAAGCCACTCTCACGGAAACCGAAGATCAATTCGACCCGGAGGCTATGGCCCAGGCCGAAAAGCAACTCCTCACCATCATCGCCGACAAGAACTCTTCCGAATTTCATCCTGCCGCCAAACGCCTGCTCGGTTTTGTGCGCATACGCTTGCATCCCGAGCAGCGCTTGCAGGAACTCGAATCCGTTGTGCTCGACGCCAAGCCCACGCCAAACTGGGGCCAGGATTTGACCGATTATCTCTGGCTGCTCGATCATCCTTTCACGGACCGCGCGTCGGCGATTCCCGTTCCACCGCAGCCCACTGGAATCGTGGTTCAATCGCAGCATCCCGTCCCGAAGGCAACGCGCATCAAGGGCAGCGATTTGACGGATTGGATTTTCACCTACCAGGAAAGCGGCCAAGCGGCTTTTCAGCATTCCTTCCAACGCTGGCACGAAGCCAAATCGCTTCCCTGGCTCGTTGCCGCGATAATGAAAGTCAACCCGAAAGATGCCGCATCCGTAGCCGAACTCACCGCCGCGGCCTCCAAGATCGGCCCCGACTCGCCCGCTTTCCTAACGCTAACGTTTCACCAGCTGCGCTTGCTCGAACAGTCCGGCCAAGCCGACCAGGCGCGCCGCGAGCTCGATGCCTTGCTCGACAAGCACGCCGCCACCATGCCTATCTCCGCGCGCAACGAGTTCCGCGCCTTGCGCATGAAGCTCGCCGTCAATCTTTCCGAATTTCTACAGTTCGCGCCCCGTCTTTCGGTGGACGCCGCAGGCGTCGCTCCGCTCCCCGCTGGGCAAGCCGATTACAAACCCGGCTCGCCGGAATACGCCGCCACGCGGCCCCATTTTGATTCCGATGCCTCCGTCGTTCTCACTGAGAAATTGCCTCTTCGCCTTCTCGCGGATGCCGCAAAGTCAAATCTCTTGCCGCAGGACTTGCGCCGCGACGTTGCTATCGCCGCGTGGACCCGCGCCATCCTCCTCAAAAACGAACCCATCGCTCAGGAGCTCACTCCCACGCTCACCGAGCTTGTCCCCGAAGTTAATCCCGCGCTTGCCGACTATGCTTCCGCAACCGACCCCCAACACCGCGAATTCGCCGCCGTCTTTGCCATTCTCCACAATCCCGGCTTTCGCCCGTTTGTCAGTGCCGATCCCGGCCGCGGCTGGTTTTATTCCTTCATTGAAGAATCCGGCTTCGACCAGATTGACAATTTCCACGACAACTGGTGGTGCAGC
>DATDNK010000321.1:0-2010 GCA_036518275.1 Candidatus Acidiferrum sp. | reverse complement strand
AGACGCAGAAGACGCGTTGCAGGATGGGTTGCTTTCGGCGTACCGCAATTTGAAGCGTTTCGAGGGCCGCTCGCAGTTTTCGACCTGGCTGACGCGCATCGTGATCAACGCGGCGCTCATGCGCCGGCGAAGCGCGAAGGCGCGTCCGGCGATTTCTCTGGACGAACCGCCGCGCGACGATGAATTGCCGGCGGCGGAGCGCTTCGCGGACGACGGGCTGACTCCCGAGCAGGTCTTTGAGAACACGGAAATTCGCGAGATGCTCAGCGAGAATCTCGACCAGCTTTCGCCGTTGCTGCGCACCGCGTTCGTGCTGCGCGAGGTGCAGGGCTACTCGACGGGCGAAGCAGCGAAGAAGCTGGGCGTCACCGAGAACACGTTGAAGGCTCGGTTGTGGCGCGCGCGGCATCAGCTTGCCGAACGCCTCGGCCGTCGTTTGCGGCGAATGCGCGACGACTTAACCGGCGGTGGCATGGGCGATGCCGAGTGCAGCTATTGCTGAGAAGCTCAAGTAAAGTGCGTAAGGCAGTAGGACAGAGAGGCCAGCAGCAGTGCTGGCCTCTTCGATTCTTAGGGCCAATTCAGCCCCTAGCCAGCCTACCGCGAAGCTGCCTTGTAGCGGCCGAGGACGCGGAGTTCGCTAGTGGCTTTGCGCACTTCGGCGAGCGCGTCGTCCAAGTTGGCGGCGTCTTCCGCTTCCAGGTCAACGAAGAATTGATACTCCCAGGGACGGCCGTGAATGGGGCGGCTCTCAATCTTGAGCAGATTCACGCCATGTTTTGCAAAAGGCTCGAGCGACGCAAGCAGCGCCCCGGGACGATGCGCGAGGCGCATGGCGAGGGAGGTTTTGCGAGCATCCTTTGTGAGCCACGAGGCTGCTTCTTTTTCCGGCACGAGAAGAACGAAGCGCGTGAAATTTTCTGGATTGTCCTGGATGCGTTCGGCAAGAATCACGCCGTAATAATGTTCGGCGGCGCGCCGTCCGGCGATGGCAGCACGAGATGTGTCTCCGGCAGAAACCATTTCGCGGACGCTGCCGGCGGTGTCCTCGGCGGGAACGCGCTTCCAAGTCGGATGGGCGGCAAAGAAGCGCTCACACTGTGCCAGCGCCATCGGATGCGAAGCCACGGAACAAATGTCCTTCAGCGAAGCGCCTGGGAGCGCGATGAGCTGCATTTCGATAGGCAAAACTGTTTCTGCGATAATGGCGAGCCGGCTTTCCAAGAGGAGATCAAACACTCGCACTACCGATCCCGCGAGTGAGTTTTCTACGGGAGCGAGAATCGCGTCCGCAGCTCCTTCCGCGATGGAACAAAAGATAGCCTCAAAGGTAGCGCGGGGAACCGTGGTTATGGATTCGCCGAGAAGTTGGATGGCGGCAGCTTCACTGAACGCGCCGGGCTCTCCCTGAAAAGCCACGCGCAGGGACTTGCGATCGGTTGTGGACATGTTCATGCGCTATCTTGCAATAAGCGCCAAAAAACTGAAAGTCGCAGCGGCCGCGGCTCAAGGTCAACAGAGGTTAGCAGGCTGACTCGCGATTGCGCGCTCCAGGCAGACGTACGCTCCAATTTGGAAGCCCCTCGATGAATTTCGTTCGAGGGGCCATTACATATGAATACGACGCGCGACGCTATAATTGCTCCATTCAAAAAGAGGTGTTCCCATGAAAAGGCCAGAACCCGGAGAATACGCTGAGTCTCACGCCAACTATATTTCGAAAGTTCCAGGCACAGATGTGCTGGGCATTCTCGAAACCGAGCGTCAACGCATGTCAGAGCTATTCGCGGGACGCGCAGAGCGCGACGGAAATTTTCGCTACGCGACGGGCAAATGGACGGTCAAAGAGATCCTGGGGCACATCACGGATGCCGAGCGCATCTTCACCTACCGGGCGCTGCGCATCGCAAGAGGAGACCGGACGCCGCTAGCGAGTTTCGAACAGGATGACTTTGTGAAGAACGGTGGGTTTGCCGCCCGGTCGCTCGCGGATCTTGCGGAGGAGTTCGA
>DATDNK010000320.1:0-5943 GCA_036518275.1 Candidatus Acidiferrum sp. | reverse complement strand
GCAGAACCTTTACACAAAGCAAGGCGTTGCCGTCACGGTCGAAGCGGTGGCGCAAATCAAAGTGAAGTCTGACAAGGAATCAATCCTCACCTCTGCCGAACAGTTCCTGAGCAAGGAACAGAAGCAGCGCGAAGACTTGATCCGCCTGGTGATGGAAGGCCATCTCCGCGGAATCATCGGCCAGCTCACCGTCGAGCAAATCGTCAAGGAACCCGAAATGGTGGGCGACCGCATGCGCTCCACCTGCGCGGACGACATGAGCAAGATGGGGCTCGAAGTTGTCAGCTTCACCCTCAAGGAAGTCCGCGACAAGAATGAATACATCACCAACATGGGCCGCCCCGACGTTGCGCGCATCAAGCGCGACGCCGAAGTAGCCACCGCCGAAGCCGACCGCGACATCGCCATCAAGCGCGCCGAGGCCACACGCGCCGCCGCCGTCGCCAAAGCGCAAGCCGATCAGGAGCGCGTCGCCGCGGAAACCGCTTCGCTTGCCAAGCAAGCCGAAGCGCAGCGCGACCTGGACATCAAGAGAGCCAGCTATTTGGAAATGACGAAGAAAGCGCAGGCCACCGCTGACAAAGCCTACGAAATCGAGACCAACGTCATGCAACAGCAGGTAGTAGCCGAAGCCGTGAAGGTCCAGCAAGTCGAGCGCGAGGCCCAGGTGAAAGTCCAGGAAGCGGAAATCGCGCGCCGCGAACGCGAACTCATCGCCACCGTCCTGAAACAGGCGGAAATCGAGCGCCAGCGCATCGAAACCCTCGCCAACGCCGAACGCCAGCGCCTGATCACGGAAGCCGAAGGACGTGCCTCCTCGATTCGCGCGCAGGGCGAAGCCGAAGCCGAAATCATCTTCAAGAAGGGCGAAGCGGAAGCCAAGGCCATGAATATCAAGGCCGAAGCCTTCCAGGAATACAACCAGGCCGCTGTCGTCGACAAACTGATCAGCGGCTTGCCGGATGTCGTGCGGGCTCTCAGCGAGCCTCTCAGCAAAGTGGACAAAGTGACCATCGTTTCTACGGGCAACGGCGACGCCGCCGGAGCGTACAAGCTCACCGGCGACATCACAAAGATTGCCGCGCAGGTGCCGGCGCTCTTCGAAGCGCTTTCCGGCATGCAAGTGTCGGACTTGCTCAACAAAGTGCGGCTCATCGGCGATAAGGCGCCGAAACCCAACACAGGGGAACCGCCTCAGCTTTCATCGCCTTCTTCGCCGAAGAAGGCCTAAGGTTCGCTTCCGTTCCGGCGGGCCCTCAGGGGTTCGCCGGAGACGTATTGTGTTTCGGGGGGGGATGGCCATGAATAGCAAGAACATGACCGGAAAGACGAAGTTCCTGATCCTCGGGTTCCTGCTGTTGGTCGCGTTGAGTTTTTTCCTGAACCACTTCTGGAGCTGTACGGTCTGCGCATTAGGGAAAGCACTTCCGTCTGTCGTTGTGTTGTTGCTGGTCATTTCAAAAGTTTTGGCGGGGATCACTGGCATGCATTTTTTGCTTTAGGAGCTTGCTGAAAGATGTTCTTGATCGTCATTCCGAGCCCAGCGAGGAATACCTCTTCCTGGAATCTGCTCTTCTTAAGCACTTACAAGAAGCAGATCCCTTCGGAGTTTACTCCGGCTGGCCCGACGCTCGGGGTGACAACCGAAAGCAATTTACGGCATTCGAGTGGTTGGTAATAGCAAGTCATCGAAAGGAGATTCATCATGGGACTCTTGGAACGAGTAAGCACTTTAATTCGCGCGAACATCAACGACCTTGTGGACCGCGCCGAGGATCCGGAAAAACTCATCAAGCAGGTGATCCTCGACATGGAAAATCAGTTTTTACAAGTGAAGACGCAGGTGGCGGTTTCCATCGCGGACCAGCACATGCTCGAGAAAAAGCTGCGGGAGAACGAAGACACCGCCCGTGACTGGATGCGTAAAGCAGAAATCGCGGTAGACAAACTGCAGGACGATTTGGCCCGCGCGGCGCTCGACCGCTTCCAGACCTCGCAGCGGCTGGCGCAGAGTTACCGCGAACAGGTGGACGACCAGAAGGCGCAAGTCGAAGCGTTGAAAGGGGCGCTGATGAAACTGGAACAGAAACTCGACGAAGCGAAATCCAAGCGCGATTTGCTGCTGGCGCGGCATCGCCGCAGCCTGTCTCTTGGCAAAGCGGTGCACGCGCAAACCATGCTCGGCGACAATTCGAAAAGCGCCACGTTCGAACGGCTCAAGGACCGCGTCCATCACAGCGAAGCCGTGGCCACCGCCGAAGTTGATCTGCTAACCGACGACGTCGGCGAGAGGTTGACGCGTCTCGACCGCGACGCCGAAGTGGATCGCCTTCTGGCTGAGCTGAAGGCCCGCCGCGGCCTGCCCGAAAAAGTCGACTGAACTCATTGCGATTCGCATGACCCAAAACGCCGAATCATGAAGATCCTTATCTTCCTTTTCGCGGCAGGCATGGTGGTTGTCTTTATTGTATGCGGAACGTTTCCGCCGACAGTCTATGAAACCCTGGTTTGGGGATGGGCGACCATTTGGTTTATCGGAGCTCCAGTGCTCGGCTGGGCAATGAAGAATGACGATGGTGATGACACGGACTCCTACTATCCCAAAAAGAGGTACATAGCCATCACATCCCTCCCTTGGGCCGCTGCTGCCTTGTTGTATGCCAATGCAGCCTTAGATTCCTCCCCTGCAATTGAGCGCCCCGCTGTTGTCCTTAGCCGCTCCAGGGGGAGGTACGCGACAGACATACAAGTCTCTGCTTTATGGCCGAACCGCAGCGCGTTTACAATACCTATTGACGCGCATCGATATGACGCTATGCCACCAGGAACTGCGGTCGAAGTGCTTGTGAGACGAGGGGCGCTCTCGATTTCATGGATTGAAGCGGTTAAGCCACGCCCCTGAAGACGGTCGATTCAGCCGAAAGTACAGCTGCGCCCAAATCTGTTTCTCTTCCCTACAAACACGCGGCCGTGCATGCGAGAATAGCGGCGTGAATCCGTTCCTGATTTCGGTGCCGGCGGCCGTGATTGCCACGGGAGGCGTCGCCGCCTACGGCGCGGTTTATCCGCGTGCGCAACTCTTTGGCCCAACGGTTTGCCACACCAATTCTCCGCGCAACCTGGCCATCACGTTTGACGACGGCCCGAATCCCGCCATCACGCCGAAGCTGCTGGACCTTCTGGACCGCTACCAGGCAAAGGCCACGTTTTTCGTGATTGGTCGGTTTGTCCGCGAATGTCCCGAGTTGGTAAGAGAGACTGCCGCGCGCGGCCACCTCATCGGCAACCATACCGAATCGCATCCGAACCTCTTTAAGCTTGGGCCGGCGCAAATCACTGTCGAGCTGCGCCTCTGCCACCACGCCATCGCGAACGCGATTGGCGCACCCGCAAGGTGGTTCCGTCCGCCATATGGCTTTCGCAATCCGTGGGTCATCCCTGCCGCGGGGGAGCTCGGTTGCAAGACCGCGATGTGGACGCTGATTCCCGGCGATTGGAAGGAGAAACCCGTCGAGTGGCTGATCCGGCGCATGCAACCCATCGCCACTCACGCGCAGAGGAACTCCCAAGGCGAAAAGCAGATTCCTCGCTTCGCTCGGAATGACACTCAGGAGCCCCATTCAATGACCGGCGGCGGCTCAGAACCAGGAGTAAGCGGCACGGGCGATGTCCTCTGCCTGCACGACGGCTATCACCGCGAACTCAACTACGACCGCACCCGCACGCTTGCCGCGCTGGATCACTGGCTTCCCCGCTGGCGCGACCTCGGCCTCCAGTTTGTTACAATGGACGAGGCGGTGAGCAATCTAGAAGTTCGAGGTTAGATGTTAGAGGTTACAAAGAAAGATCGGCGGCTGCCAAAATTTCCGGGGTCGGCCACGAGCTAGCTATGGACGAACGAGCTTTTTACACCGAAAAAGAAGAAGTCAGGAAAACCAAGCTCGTTTGCCCGAGCTGCCACAAAGATTTTGAATTTCCCGTGCGCTGGAAAGTTTGCCGCAAAAAGAAAGAGCTTCCTCGCGGCGCCGGCACAGAAGACCGGAAGAAATTCGACCGCGCCACCTCCTACATGGTCCGCCTAGACGACCTTGTTGCCTGCTACAAGTGCCGCAAGCGTTTCGAACTCACCGGCCAGTCCACGGTGCTCATCAACGACAATCTCGGCGATCCCGCCGCCGACCCGGAAAATTTCGGCAATCGCTAAGCGCTATAGTGCGCTGTGACTCGCGCGATTTTTCCGCCTGCTGACAGCTCCAGGAACTCTGCCGTATGCGTTCCATTTTGATTTTTATAGTAGAGTACGACGCTGTTCAGGCCCCATAGAACATCGTCCAGTTGGAAGTGGAGCTGTGGATAAGCTTCCAGCCCGCGCTGGAAATACGCCCTTAGGTCTGCCTGTCCCGTCACCTTGCCGTCGGGTTTACCTAACAATCGGGCAGCAACTGGCGAGGTCAATTCCACAGCTTCATCGTAGTGCGACAGAATCAGGTCCAGGTCATGGGCGTTCCAAGCCGCGATCCAATCGTTGGCCAGCTTCCAGGCCTCGTCTTTCGTCAATGCCGCTCTCCTTTGAATACTTGCCAGAACCCAGGCCGCCTCAAATTTCCGGGTACATCTCGAAGAAGGCTTCAATCGACTGGTGGAAGGTTTTCTCAATTTCTTCCTTGCTGCCTTCGATCAAGTGCATGGTGACGCGCGCGCTCCGCCCGTTCTTCAGCACCACGGTCGCGTCTTTCACTTCGCCCAAATCCTCTTCCGGCAGCAGCCTCATGCCGTAAATCAACGCCAGCTTCGCCATTTTTGTTCTCCTCGGATTCTATCCGGTGTTGCCAGCGTACTCGGCAGCGTTTGGGCGCGTCAAATTCTTCATACAAAGACTTCCTTCGTGCGGAGTAAAAGCAGATTCCTCCGCCTCAGGCTGCGGAAGACCGCATCCTGAGGGTCGGAATGACAATTTGGGCATTGTGTGCGGGGCAAACATCCAACATCGGCGAAGTTGGCTTGAAAGAGAACAGTTCCTTTCATTAAGGTTGTTTCGCTTGGCGAATTTCGGTTCAAGCGAATTGGCGCTGTACTCAGGCATCCGTTCCGGTTATTCTGCGCATCGGAGTAGCCAGTACGGAGGCAGTCATGAAGTACACCCGCGAATCCGGGGCCAAGCTCACGTTCGTCCTTGCAGCAAGTTTGTTCTGCGCCATGTCATTGTCCGCGCAGCAGCAAGAAGGCCCGCAAACCGAAGCCTCACCAGCGGTCGCGCCAAAGCCTGCTGCAGCGCCGCAAGCGGGCTCGGGTGAAAAGGTCGTCGTTCCCGCGGGCACGCGCGTCGGCGTGGTGCTGCAAAACGGCATCTCCACGCGCAGCGCCAAGCCCGGCGATTCCGTGTACCTGCAAACTTCATTCCCCATCACCATTAACAACCGCATCGTGATTCCCGTTGGTTCATATCTGCGCGGCGAACTCATCGAGTCCAAGCGCCCGGGCCGCATCAAGGGCCGCGGCGAATTTCGCATGCGCCTGAACACGCTCATTCTGCCCACCGGCTACACCGTGGATTTGAATGCTGCCCCCCGCAGCGCCGACTCCGGCGGCAAGGAAACCATGGATGAGGAAGGCAAAGTGACCGGTGGAGGCAACAAAGGTCAGAAGACAGGCACAGTCGTGTCGACAACAGCGACTGGTGCGGGCATTGGAGCGCTGGCCACGCGCACGCCCAAAGGCGCTGGCATTGGTGCGGGAATCGGTGCGGCTGCGGGGCTAGCAGCCGTTTTGTTGACCCGCGGACCCGAAGCCGAACTGCCTCGCGGATCAACCATGGACGTGGTGCTGGAACACGACCTTATGCTGGACAGCAGCCAAATCCAGTTCAACAATCTCGGGCAATTTCAGCCCGTGTATCAGCCGCCGGTCCGTCCTCAGCAGCCACAGTAAGTGTCCGGTTAGCGG
>DATDNK010000319.1:0-6668 GCA_036518275.1 Candidatus Acidiferrum sp. | reverse complement strand
AGTTTTTTGCTGAAGCGCGGCATTGCATCGCTGCATCGTGTCCACGAAAAGCCCGACGCGCGCAAAGTGCTCGAATTCGAAGAGCTGGCTCGAGCGTTCGGCTATTCCCTTGGCGTCGAGAATTTGCATCAGCGCGAAATTGCCGTCCGCCACGGACGCGTCCCCGCGCCGGCAAAAGCGGGCCGGCCCGATTCTTATGGCAAAGGCCGTGAGCGTCCAATGCGCGTCGCGCTTCCCGGCGGAGAATTACGCGTCACGCCGCAACACTACCAGCGCCTGATTAAGAAAATCGTGGGCAAACCTGAAGAGCGCATCCTTTCCTACCTCATGCTGCGCTCGCTCAAGCAGGCGCGCTACGCCGCCGAGTCTCTGGGCCATTTCGCTCTCGGCTTCGATGAGTACACGCACTTCACTTCGCCTATCCGCCGCTATCCCGACCTCATCGTCCACCGTATTTTGAAATGGGCTCTCGCGCACCCGTCCGACGCTTCCCCTGCTTCGAGAGGTCTGGTTGTCCCCCAACGCGGCTCGGAGGCTACTTTGTATTCTCAAGGAAGCCTTGAAGAGATCGCGTCCGAGACTTCTGAGGCCGAGCGCCGCGCCGACGGCGCCGAACGTGAACTCATGGATTGGAAGACCGCGCAGTTCATGGAAGAACATCTCGGTGAGGAATACGAGGGGCTAATCGTCTCGGTGCAAAAGTTCGGTTGCTTCGTCGAGCTATTTGAAATTTTCGTGGAGGGACTGCTACCCGTCAGCGCCCTGGAAGAAGCTGCGAACGGCCGCTGCGTCTACCGCGAACGCGATCACGCCATCGTCGCGCTGCGAGGCGGCGATAGCCACCACCGGGCAAAAGGCTCGAGCGGCGGCCGCGGAGCAAAGCCGCGTCCGCTCGAATGGCATCTCGGTGACCGCGTGCGCGTCCGCGCCGACCGTATCGACCCCATGCGCAAGCGCGTCGAATTTGCCCTTATTTCATAGCGCCGCCATCCTGACGGATCTTCTCACACTTTCGATTTCCGATTTCGGACTTCCATCTTCCGCCCCATCACGCTTCCGTTGCAAACTCGCCTCGTTTGCCGTCGCTCACCAGCGTCATCCACCGCGGGTACGTCTTCCGCAAATCAGCGAGGATCGCCTCGTAGGGCACATCTACGTAATGCCCTCGGTCCCTCACATACTCCATGTGCTTCCGGCCTGTTTGGTCGAACTCGTGAAAGAGTGAATTGTGCCGCCCATCGAACTCCAGCGGATGCACGCCAAACCGTTGGCACAGGCTGAGATTAAACGCCGGGGTTGCTTTCACCCAGCGGCCCTCGAGATACAACTCGGTCAAGCTGTGCCAGATGAAAATGTCCCCACCCATCAGCTCGAGCAGTTTCTTTGTCGACAGGTGGTTCCGCACATCCGCGAAGGCCACCCGCGCCGGGATGCCCAGGCAGCGCGCTCCGGCAGCGAGCAACGCCGCTTTCGGAATGCAGAATCCTCGTTTCGCACGCAGGCAATCGCTGGCGCGATAGTACCGCCGCGCCTCGCCGCCATAGTAGGGATCGTAGAGAATTTCATCGCGCACGGCGTAGTACAGCTTCACCGCGCACGACACATCATCGCCCGCGCCCGCCGTCACCTTCCGCGCGAACTCCTGCACCTCCGCATCCCCGCTATCAATAAACTCCCCCGCTTCTGTATATTGTTCGAACTCCATTTCACACCATCATCGCACATGCTGCATCTCCCGCACCAATGCGCACGACGCGCCGGCACCAGTCATCAACTTTGCAGCCTATTCTTGGGTTTGGAGCTTGCGGCGGCAACTATTCGTAGCGCAGAGCCACGAGTGGGTCAATGCGAGTGGCGCGGCGCGCGGGAATCCAACAAGCAAACAGGGCAATCCCGGTAAGCAGGCCGACCACAACTGCGAACGTGAGCGGATCGGTCGGCTTAATACCAACAATCAACCCGCTCATCACCCGCGTCCCCGCCAGCGCGAGCAGCAAGCCTACGCCGAGGCCGATGGCCACCACGCTGAATCCCTGGCGCAAAACCATTTTCAGGATTTCGCGCGGAGACGCGCCCATGGCCACGCGAATGCCGATTTCCTGCGTGCGTTGCGCGGCCGCGTAGGACACTACGCTGTAGATGCCAACAACAGCCAGAATCAATCCGAGCAACCCCATCGTCGAAGTTAACTGCGCTCCAAAACGGAACAAAAAGAATCCGTTGGCGCCTTGCAACGCTTCGTTCATGGTTTTCACTTCGGTGATAGGAACATCGGGAACAACCTGGTGAATCGCGGATTCGATCTGCAAGGCCAGAGATTCGGGCGGGACGGTAGTGCGCACATGGATCGTGCGCAAAGAATTGTAACTCTGCTCAAAGGGCACGTAGTAGAAAGCGTGGGGGTCTTCCATCAGGCTTTGGTATTTCGCGTCCCGAACAACGCCGACAACCTCCATGAACGGGCCATTCGCGCCTTTGATGCCGAAGTGTTTGCCCAGAGCGTCCTCGTTGGGCCAGAACTTCTTAGCCATGGTTTCGTTGATGATGGCGACCGGCGGAGCTTTTTCGCTGTCAGCGTCGCTAAACTTGCGGCCGCGTAGCAATGGCATTTGCAAAGTGTCGAGATACGAAGGAGTGATTTGGTTGAAAGGAACTTCCGCAGGCTGTTGGCCGGCCGCGTAGGGGTGCTCCTCAATCCAAATGCGGTCATCGGCGCCCACGTAGCCCAGCGGGACTGTGAAAGCCTCCGCAACGGATTGCACGCCAGGAAGAGCGCGAATGTGCTTATTGACGTCGCGGTAAACTTCGCGGGCCTGCGGCTCTTTGTACCCGATTTGCTCGACGTCCACGGAGAGATCGAGCACATGATCGGGATTGAAACCCAGATTCATTTTCTCGGCCTTATCCAGGCTGCGAATAAAGAGACCGGCCACGATCAGCAGCACGAAGGAACCTGCCACCTGCGCAACAACTAGCGCATTTCTTGCGAATTGGCGGCGAGGGCCGGACGACGATCCACGTCCGCCTTCGTGCAGTACGGAACTGACATTGGTTCGCGCGGCGCGCAGAGCCGGCATCATTCCAACAAACAGCCCGGTGACAAACACGGCAGCGAGCGCGAACAGATACACGCGCGCGTCAGGCCGAAAATCGAATCTCAAAGGCAAGTCCGTTCCAAGGGAAAGCGAACTTAGAAACCCGGAGGCCCACGTCGCGAGCACCAGTCCTGCGCCACCACCTAAGAGCGCGAGCAATAGACTTTCCGTCAGATACTGTCGCACGAGCCGACCGTGCCCCGCGCCCAGCGCCGCACGAATGGCCATTTCCCGTTGGCGCACCGTGGCGCGCACCAGCAGCACGTTCGCGATATTGAAACACGCGACCAGAAGGACGAGCGCAGCGAGGCACATAAACGCGATGGAAGTGGCGGGGATGGGATTTTCCGCGTCGGGCTCTGGACGCGCCAGCCTCTCCGGGAGGACCTGCACTGTCATTCCTTTCTCGGTGTCCGGATGCGATTGGGCGATGCGCTCGGCGACTACATTAAGGGAAGCCTGGGCCTGTTTGATTCTCACAGCCGGCTTGAGCCGTCCCATAACGGTAAGCGTGCGCGAGCCACGGCTGGTCCAGGTTTTCTGCACCGGATTGTCCGGATCTTCGCCGATCTCCGCGCTGAAGGGAACATAGCCGTCCATATCCATAACCGGATAGGTGCCGTGGAATTCGCGCGGAGCGACACCGACCACCAGGAACGCGCGGTTGTTTAACTCTACCTTTTGGCCGACTATCTTGGGATCACCGGCGAATCTCCGGCGCCAGTACGAGTACCCAAGAACGATAATGGGGTCCGCTCCCGGAGTCCGACCCTCAGTGGGAAAGATAAAACGGCCGTAGGCGGGCTTGATGCCGAGCGATGAAAAATAGTTGCTGGAAACGCGGCTGATGAGGCAGTGGTCGGATTTGTGGTCAACGGTAATTCCCGCAAGTGTTGGGCGGTAAGCGAAGACGTCGCTGAACGAATCCGTTTGATCGCGCAAGTCTTCGTAGGTGGGATAGGAGAAACGGTAGTTTCCCTCAACCGAGGACTGCTTTAGCGCCAGGACCGTAATTTGCTCGGAATGCGGCACGGGAAGCGGCCGCAGCAAAAAGCCGTTCACCACGCTAAAGACCGTGGTGTTGACCGCCATGCCGAGGGCCAGCGTCACAATGGCAATCACCGCAAACCCCGGATTCTTTGCCAGGGTGCGCACGGCGAACTGAAGATCTTTCAGGAAGTTGCGCATGAGTGGGCCTTTCCAGAGAAATCAAAGTATAGAGCGCATTTAGAGTGCCTTGCACAGAGGGGCCGCAAGTCCTTGACATTTCTGTAGTTAGGCACATTAATGAGCATTTGTTACCGGCCTGGTTTCCCGGTTATGGGATTTCCCGTCTCGGTTATGAACATCCATGGTAGCCAAAGACTCATGCCAAGGATGCGATTGCTGAAGTGCATGCTAGAATCCCGCTGGGGGTTTCCTAGGATTCCTTTGCGGAGAGAATCATGAGCTTCTTGAAAAAGCTGGAGCCGGTCACACTGCTCCTCTTGCGACTCGGTTTGGCCCTCGTGTTCACCTATCACGGCTACCCGAAGCTCTTTGGCGAAAACGAGAGAATCATCGAGGCCTTCCACGATATTGGCTTGCCGACGTACGTGGTCTACCTCACCGGCGCGATTGAATTCTTCGGCGGCGTTGCCTTGGCGCTAGGACTCCTTGCTCCCATCGCCGGTCTACTTCTGCTGCTGGACATGGGAGCGGCTATGTGGAAATACAATTTCAATGAAGGCATCTACGCCGTCCGTGAATACGAACTTCCCTTGACCTTAGGCTTGGCCTGCCTGGCACTGGCGGCAATAGGTCCAGGCCGCTTTTCCCTCGACCGCCTCCTCTTCCGAAAGACCAGCGCCCCAGACCAGACAGGTTCTGTCGAGACTTAACAGCACAAGGTGGATCACATGAAGCAGCGATTCCTCAATCAGAAGCTGGGCAAGCGCACAACGCGCCGCACCGAACTCCTCAAGACCAAGAACCAGGCAAAGCGTCCGGGAGTTCCCTCGCCACGTCCGGCGAAGTAGGCGCTTGTTCTCCCCTGGCGAATGACCCCCAGAAGGCTCGCGGACTTCTGCTATTCTGAAGAGGTACAAACGCTGCTCCACTCGTTTAGCGTTAGGGAACCCGGAGGGCTCTAGCGCCGCCACAAATCGGAGAGGATCTGTCATCGTGAGTTCGACCACCGCTTCTGCGCCAACCACCAAGCGCATTTTCAATTTCAACGCCGGTCCCGCTGCTCTGCCTCTCCCGGTTCTGGAACGCATCCGCGAAGAGCTTCTCGACTGGCGGGGCAGCGGCATGTCCGTCATGGAAATGAGCCACCGCTCGCCGGAGTACGAGAACATCAACGCCGCGGCGGAACAAAAACTCCGCAGCCTCCTCGCCATCCCCGACGACTACGCTGTGGTTTTCCTCCAAGGCGGCGGTAGCCTGCAGTTCAGCATGGTTCCCATGAACCTCTGCTTGCCCGGAAAGCCAGTCGAAGTGCTGCATACCGGGGCCTGGACCGCCAAAGCCATCGGCGAATTGAAGAAAGGTTTCGCCTATAACATCGCGGCATCCACCGAATCCGAAAAATTCGCGCGTCTTCCCCGTCCCGAGGAAATCAAATTCTCTCCCGATCCCTCTTACGCCTATCTGTGCACAAACAACACGATCGAAGGCACACAGTGGACGACCTTCCCTGAGACTCATAGCGCGCCGCTGGTTGCCGACATGTCTTCCGACATCGCTTCGCGTCCGATCGACGTGAAAAAATTCGCCCTTATCTTCGCCGGCGCGCAGAAAAATCTCGGGCCTTCCGGGGTCACCGTCGTCATCATGCGCAAGGACCTTGCCGAGCGTGCCGACAAAAATCTTCCTACGCTGCTTCAGTACCGCACGCACATCAAGGAAAAATCGCTTTATCATACGCCGCCAACGTTTGCGGTTTACGTCGTCGGGTTGGTTCTCGAATGGATTGAGTCGCTTGGCGGAGTCGCCGGCATTCAAAAACGCAACGAGGCGAAAGCCAAACTCCTGTACGACACGATCGAGGCTAGCGGCGGGTTTTACCGATGCCCTGTGGAACAAAGTTCGCGCTCGAAGATGAATGTCGTCTTCCGCATCACCGGATCGAAAGCCAAAGTCACCTTCGCTTCGGAAGGCACCACATTTCAAGGAGACGAATCGCTCGAAAAACAATTTGCCGCAGAAGCCGCGGCGGCCGGCCTATCCGGCACTCCGGGCCACCGCTCCGTGGGCGGCATGCGCATCTCGCTTTACAACGCCGTGGAACTTGCCGCGGTCGAAGCGCTCGCTGGCTTCATGCGTGAATTCCAGCGCGCTCACGGCTGAAGTCATCGGGGCCAAGCGTGTGCGTAAAGGGGTTTTTTTTCTTTCGGCTATAGGGCGCACTCTTCGAAAATACTTTCCCCTTGCGCTTCGACAAGAGAAGAAGTATCGTTTCGTGTCGAAGTAATAGGGGAAGCACCATGACGGACAAAAGGATCGACCTCCCGCAGGGCACGTTAGACCTGCTGATTCTCCGCACACTGGCACTCGAACCCCAGCACGGCTGGGCCATATCGGAGCGCATTC
>DATDNK010000318.1:0-4132 GCA_036518275.1 Candidatus Acidiferrum sp. | reverse complement strand
GGGATGGTCGTCAAGTCCCTGGCCAAGGCCAAGCTGCAATTCCCGGTGATGACCGAAAAATTCGAGTAGTCATCGCGCCTCGCAAGGCGCTTTTTTTCATTTGGATTTGTTCTGGCGGGCAAGTTTATCTTGCCCGCTTTTTCATTTCTTCTAAGGCATCGCTCCGCCGCCCGGTGACCTTATTCCGGCGGAGCAATAAAATCAATCACCTGCCTGTCGTTCCTGCGATAGATGGTGAAGTCGGTACGGTCAACGGTGAGCACTTGGGAGCGCCGGTGCTGCTCGCTCATGACCACAACCGAGGCATCGGCCAGATCCATTTGCTCGTAACGCGCCATGAGGGTGCGGAGCCGCGGCCAGTGAGCCGCAATCTGGAGGTCGAGCCGAATCGCGTCGCGCTCAAGCAGCTGAAACAGGGGATCGACGTCCACATGGTCTGCACGGAGGAAGTACGCCGCCTCGGTAAGGACCGGCTCCGTGGTGAGCATCGGGGAAAGCACCTGCCTCATCAGCGCAACGGCCCAAGCGTGATAGGGATCGTTGCGGTTCAGATATGCGACCAGCGGCCCGGTGTCGCAGATGGAGATCACGACCGCGCAAACCTGCGCCGATCATTTGTTGCCGCCTTTCGACCGCCTGCCACACAGCCCGCAAGATCAGCAGTGAGCTCATAGACGGCCCGATTCCCCCGGCGCGGCACAACGTCGAGCCTTTCGCGAATTAGCGCGGCCACACTGCGCCCAGTCGCGCGGGCTTCCTGCCTCAACCGGCGCAGAGTCGTATCCGGAAGCTTTACGGTAATGCCTTTCATAATCATCTGTTAGGGTAACTCTATTCTGACAGGATGGCAATACCGCGGGTATCGTAGATTGACGCTTGGCATCTGCTCGTCAGTGAAATTGCTACCGCCAAGAACACCACCGCCGAAAGCGCCGAGGGCTTGGTTGTTAGGTCTCTGGCCAAGGCCAAGCTGCAGTTCCCGGTGATGACGGAAAATTCGAGTAGCTCTTCAGCGCCAATCTTGGGCGCTTTTTTTATGTCATTCGGCGGGCAAGTTGATCTTGCCCGCCGCTTTTTGTTTTGCCCCTACATAGACGCAGCATGCTGCGCCTTATTCTTTCGTCCTTCTCTTTTCCCGGCTTGCAACCTCTCGTTGGTATCGAATCTTGACCCAGGCGAGTGCCGTTCCCCCACTTGCTCCCCCCACAAACCAAGCCACAAGCACGATCGAATTCATGTCCTGTATCGGTGGATTAATCTTGAGAGCAACCAGAACCAGAACGAGGAAAACCGAGAAGACCCAAGCTCCTACAATCGCGCCAATCATAAAAACAAATAAATTCCATTTCGTAAACTCCAGCCCCGGAACCCGCGCAAGCAGGAGCCAGCCCATGATCGCAAAGATGATGAACAATAAAGGGAACAAGACAATAACAAGCATTGCTTAGGGAGGATACCATGCTGCCCCGGCTCCAACTACTCACTCGACTCAGTCGAAAAGTCTGGAAACTTAGCCTGGTGCAAGAACTCTGATACCTGCTTCGCGCAGCGTGCGCGCGACGGCGGCGGCAATTTGGACCGACCCGGGGGTGTCGCCGTGGATGCAGATGGTTTGGGCGTTGAGCTTCACCTCGGTGCCGTCGTGGGCGGTGACGATGCCGCGCTCGGCGATGCTGAGGGCTTGCTTGGCGGCTTCGGCGGGGTCGCGGATGAGCGCGTTCTCGAATTTGCGGGAGCGCAAGGTGCCGTCCGGCTCGTAGCGGCGGTCGGCGAAGGCTTCGGCGGCAACGGCAAAGCCCGCTTTGCGAAAGACTTCCAGCATCGGCGACTCCGCCAAACCCATTAGGACCAAATCCTTGCTGTACTTCGCCACCCCTTGGGCGATTGCCTCGGCAAGCCCGCGATTCTTGACCGCCTGGTTGTAAAGCGCGCCATGGGGCTTCACATGGACCAGCATTGTGCCGCACTTCGATGCGATTTCGGCCAGCGCACGCACCTGCTCGTAGACGGAATTCGCGACGGCTTCCGCAGACATCTTCAACTCCCGGCGGCCAAAATTCTCGCGGTCGGGATAGCCAGGGTGCGCCCCAATGGCGACTCCTGCTTTAAGTGCTTGCTCGATGGTGGTACGCATGGTGCTTTCGTCACCCGCGTGGCCCCCGCAGGCTACGTTGGCCGAAGTTATCGAGCGCAGAAGTGCTTCCTGCGTGCCGTCGGCAATCGCCTCCGGTAACTCGCCCATGTCGCAATTCAAGTCGATGCGCGTCATTTAATGGCCGACTCCAGGTAGAGACAACAGGTTTACACAACTAAATCTGCTGACGCCAGTAACATCTCCTGTTGGATCAAGAGCTTGCGCGCGGCTGCGAAATTCACAAGCTCGAAGCTAATTTCGTCTCTGGGACGAAGCTGACCCAGGCTATGCAGGTCGGCCGAAATGACGTTGGCAATCTTCGCGTAGCCACCGGTGGTTTGCTGCTCAACAAACAAGATGATGGGCAATCCGCCCGCAGCGATTTGAACGGCTCCGAGTGAAACGCCTTCGCTGATCATTTCACCACGGGCCTCACCGGCCCCGTCTCCACGCACCTTGCCGGGTGGGTCTCTAGGCGCCTTTCCGGACGCGTCTCCATGCCCTTCAGGGATCGCGGGGCCTTCCAGACGCAGCCCCATGCGGTTCGATTCTTCCGCCACGCGATACGTGCCGCTGTAAAACACTTTCTGGGCCGCTCTGGGAAACCAATCGCTCTGCGGGCCAGGAGTGACACGCAGAACTTTGCGTGGCGAAAGCTGCTTCAGCGCCTTTGCTGAGATTTTTCTTGGGTGGAACAGGCATTCCTGACTGTTCTCTTTCTTCGCCCAACGCTGGTGGTTCGCATCACTCGAACCCCGCGCGCCTGTTTCCTTCTTTTCTGCTTCAGGCGCATCCCCTATCTTCAGCACGTCGCCTTTGCGTAGCGCCCGGCCTTCGTGGCCGCCAAGCCCGCTGAGGAGGTGCGTGGAAGCGCTACCCAAGAATAGTTTGGCGCCGATTCCACCTCGCACGCACAAATAACCGCGCGCCCCCGAACGCGTCGGTCCCAGCCGCAGGGTTTGACCCGGCTTCGTTTCGAACGAAGCCCAAACTGGAACAGGCAACCCATCGAGGGTCGCACCGAAATCAGAACCCGTCAGCGCTATAATGCACGGACCGTGAAATTGAAACGCTCCGCCGAGGAGCGTCAACTCCAAGCCTGCCGCGCCTTCCGAGTTACCCACTAATCGGTTGCCAATTCGCAGCGCGACGGGGTCAGCCGCGCCTGACGGCGAAACGCCCATCGGTCCAAATCCTTCGCGGCCCAAGTCCTGCACCGTGGTGAGCAGCCCGGGCGCCTGCACTTGAATCTCACTCATGAGCGCCCCAGCACCTCGCGAGAGAATACTGGTCGCCCCATCGATCCGCAAGTAAGAGGTGTCATCCCGAGCGGAGCGAGGGATTTGCTTTTTCTTTTCGCTTTCAATTTCCCGCCTGCTCCAGCTCCCCGAACTGCTCGCGCGAAATGGGCACAAAGCGCACGCGGTCGCCGATGGACAGAAGGCTCAGACCCTCGCGGTCGGTTCGAAACATGGCCAGCGGCGTGCGGCCCAGCAATCTCCAGCCGCCGGGCGTTTCGAACGGATAGACCCCGGTCTGGTTCCCCGCGATGCCCACGCTTCCCGCCGGAACTTTTTTCCGCGGCGTCGGCAGGCGTGGTGTTACCAATTCCTTCGGCAATTCGCCGAGATAGGCAAACCCCGGCACGAATCCCAGAAAATAGACTAGATACTCAGTAGCAGCGTGCAGCGTGATCACTCGTTCCGGCGTGGTTTTGTGCAACGCGGCCACTTCGTCGAGGTCGGGACCATACTCACCGTCGTAGCAGACCGGAATTTCCACCTGTCGCGGCTCAGGCAATCTGACTTTGTCCAGCCGAAGGAGATATTTGCGCAGCTCTTCTTCCAACTTTTCGTACCGCCATTTCAATGCGTCAAACTTCACCAGCAGCGAGCAATAAGCGGGATGCAGGTTTCGAACGCCAGCAATGGGTTCTGCTTCCAACAAGTGGAGCAACGTACGAACCTGCTCATGCGCTTGGATTGTGATCTTTTCGTC
>DATDNK010000317.1:0-6570 GCA_036518275.1 Candidatus Acidiferrum sp. | reverse complement strand
ATTGCAGGAGACTTTCCCGGCAACGCCATGCTCTCCATCGTCTCGCGCTTGTTCGTCTATGGCTCCGTTGTCGCGGCCTTGCCCGTTCTGCGCAAAAAGCATCCAAATGCAGATGCTTTCCGCCTTCCCGGCGGAATATTCATCTCGGCATTCGCTCTTCTTCTTACCGCTGTGCTCGTCACGCGCATGCACCGCGGTGAGTTTCTCGTGATTGCCGCCACTGCCGCTCTCGCGTTCGTCAACTGGCTCTGGGCCCGCAATCGCGCTATTGGATTCGCTCCCGAAACATGACATCATCCAAAGTTCTGCAAGACCTTCTACACTTGCACACTTGTAACCTCAGGGGAGAGAGCATGAAACGCATTTTTCTGCGAAGCGGTTTGGTTTGCGCGCTGGTTCTCGCATTCGGATTCGCAATCGCCGCCCAGGAACCGGCCAAACATCCCATCACTTTCGACGACATGATCAAAATGCATCGGGTCGCCGAACCGCAAATCTCCCCTGACGGGAAATGGATTGTCTACACTGTCGCCACACCCGACATGGAGGCCAACCGCAACGCCAGCAACATCTGGATGGTTTCCACCGCCGGGGGCGCTCCACAGCAGCTCTCGCAGAGCGGGCATGACTCCTCGCCCGTCTGGTCGCCTGACGGAAAAACCATCGCGTTTCTTTCCTCGCGCAGCGGCGATTCCCAAGTTTATTTGCTCTCGCTTGAAGGCGGTGAGGCTCAAAAACTCACGAAACTGTCGACTGGCGCCGATCTCGTGAGGTGGTCCCCCGATGGAAAGACCATTGCCTTCACTTCCGCTGTTTATCCGGATTGCAAAGACGATGACTGCAACAAAAAGCGAGATGCGGAAAAGGAAAAGAACAAGGTAAAGGCCCACGTTGCCGAGCACCTTCTCTATCGCCACTGGACCCACTGGAACGAAGGCAAGCGCGCCCACCTGTTTGTTGTTCCCGCCGATGACAGTGGTGTCCCCCGTGACCTCACTCCCGGCGCCAACTATGACGTTCCCCCCGATGAGCGCGGGGGTCCCGGCGACATCAATTTCTCTCCCGATAGCAAAGAGCTTTGTTTCACCGCCGTTACCGACAAGGTGGAGGCCATCAGCACCAACGGTGATCTGTTCACCGTTCCGGTCGCAGGCGGAGAAATCAAGCGCATCACCACGCAACCGGGTTTCGACGGCGAGCCTGTCTACTCCCCCGACGGAAAATACATCGCTTATCACGCGCAACTGACTCCCGAATACGAATCGGACCGCTGGCGCGTGATGCTCTACGACCGCCGGACCGGAAAGATCGAAAATCTCTCCGAGAACTTCGACCGCAGCGCCGATGAACTCGTCTGGTCCGCGGACAGCAAAACGATTTATTTCACCGCCGAAAATGAAACGCAGAAGCCTGTCTACACGATGGCCGCGCGCCCCGGCGCAGAGCCAAAGAAGATCCTCGCGGACACCTATAACTCTGCGATTTCCTTCAGCCGCGACGGGAAAACCCTGGCGTTCGAGCGCACCAGTTTGACCATGCCCGCCGAAGTTTTTGTCGCCGCGAGCGACGGCTCCAACCCGCGGCAACTAACGCATCACAACGACTCCATTCTCGCCGCGCTCGAAATGAATCCTCCCGAAACTTTTTGGTTTGGCGGCGCCGAAGGCACGAAAGTACAGGCCATGCTAATTCGCCCGCCGAGATTCGACGCCGCAAAAAAATATCCTCTTCTCGTGTTGCTCCACGGCGGCCCACAAACCATGTGGTCCAACGCCTGGGGCTATCGCTGGAACGCCGAGGTCTTTTCCGGCGCGGGCTACGTGACGCTGATGATCAACCGCCGCGGTTCGACCGGCTACGGCCAGAAATTCGTCGACGAAATCACCAACGACTGGGGTGGCAAAGCCTACGTTGACGTCATGGACGGCGTGGATTACGCACTGAAAAAATATCCGTTCATTGACGGCTCAAAAATGGCCGCGGCCGGCGGCTCCTACGGCGGATACATGGCCGACTGGATCGCCACGCACAACGGGCGCTTCAAAGCCATCATCAGCCACGCTGGCGTGTACGACAAAGTCTCCATGTACGCGACGGAGGAACTCTGGTTCGAAGAGCACGACATGCAGGGCACACCGTGGTCGAATCCAGAGAGCTATCACAAGTGGGCTCCCGTCACCTACGCGGGCGAACTCGGCAAGTTCAAAACTCCTACGCTGGTCATCTGCGGCGAGCGCGATTACCGCGTTCCCTACACGCAATCGCTCGAGTTTTTCAGCGCTCTTCAGCGCCAGGGTGTACCGTCGAAGCTCGTTGTTTTTCCCGACGAAGGCCACTGGGTGCTCAAACCGCAGAATTCGCAGTTTTGGTACAAAACGTTTTTCGATTGGCTCGCGCTCTATGTCAAATAATCTGCGTTTCACGCCGCCAGTAATTTCTGAATCGCGCGCCGCGCGAAGCGGAATAGGTGGTACAGCAAAAACACACAAAGGGCCAGAAGCGCAACCACAATAATCGTGGTAGCGACTGGATGAGCGTTAGCCATCCAAGACAGCCAAACCGCCAGCGCGTCCTCGCCCAAGCTTAACGTCCAATTGCTGAACGGCTCCGGGCTGGTGTTGACAGCCGCTCGCGTGCTTGCCTTCGTTCCATGCGAAGTCAGTGCCACGCCGCCTGCGAGCAGCGCGGCTCCCCAGCGCCACTCCGCGCTGGCTCCTCCTGCCGCCGCGTACGCCAGCAGCGCCGCAGCCGGCGGCCGGATGAACGTGTGGACGAAATCCCAGATCGTGTCGACGTAAGGAATCTTGTCGGCAAAAAATTCGAGAAGATAAAGCGCGGCAGCAATGCCAATCACCCAGGGATGCGCAAGCACCTGAAGCGACACGGGCAAATGGATCACCCCGAAGCGTTGCAGCAACCCTAGCGTGGCCACCGTGGCGTACAGGTTCAGCCCGGAAGAAAATCCGGCGCCGAGCGCGAGGCTTAATGTCTGAATAGGATTCATCCGAACCAATCATAGCAGCGTCTCATCGTGGGAGCCCGTTACTGGCCCAACTCCATCTTCTAACTTCTATTTGACCAACCAGCCGCAGACAAGCGATGCTGTTTGGCCAAAGGTGGGCCATCCATGCATGGTTTGGGTCATTTCTATCTCTCCTGGGGCCTTCTGGTGCAGGCTTTCGCGCTGATCCATTTCCTGCGCCGGCGCCCGGAAGGCTATTGGTTCTTTGTCATCCTGTTTTTCGGATGGCTTGGCGCCGTGGTGTACATCGTCGCCGAAGTCATTCCCGACCTGGGACTTCTCCGCGACACCATGCAAGGTTTCGGCCGGCGTTCACGCATCCAGAAAGTCGAAACCGCTATCCTTGATAATCCTTCGCCCGCCAATTACGAAGAGCTGGGCGAGTTGTACAAAGACCAGCGCGAGTACGTCAAGGGGCGCGAAGCTTTCACCCATGCGATCGAGGCGCGCGGCGATTCCATTTATACCTTTTATTACCGCGCGCAGTGTTCGCTGGCCCTGAACGATCTCGCCGCGGCGATTCCCGACCTCGAGCGCGTGGTCGCTAGCGACCGCAAATTCGACTACTACCGCGCGGCAGGCTTGCTCGCCGACGCTTACGCGCGCACAGGAGATTTGCCGAGGGCCGAATCGCTGTTCGCCGAAGTGACGCAAATATCCACCACGCCCGAAACGCTCTACAACTACGCCAGCTTCCTGAAAACAGCCAACCGCCATGAAGAGGCGCGCGAATGGGCGCAAAAACTTCTCGCAAAAAAGCGCACTCTACCGCGCTACATGCAGCGCCGCGAACGCCCCTGGTTCCGCAAAGGAAATGCCCTGCTGAAAGAACTCGCCACGCCGTAGGCAGTTGTAAGTAGTTAGTCCTAAGTTGTATGTAAAAGGGCCGGCAAACGGAGTCTGTCCAAGCGAGAGGAAGCGCCGCGTTCCAAATTGGGAAGAATACCCCCCACACCCCGGTAGTTTTTCGAAGAGTGTGAAAACAAAAGACTTGGAGCATACGGAACTTGGAAGAATATACGGAAAACTGAAAAAGTGGCGAGTGGTGGTGAGTGGCGAGTTGGCGAGAGATGGAGAGGAGTCCCCGCGCAGGCGAGCCGTGATCGGTGGCCGGTGACCCGTGACCAGTGAAGGAGCGAAGAATTCCCGCACGGGCCTTCGGCCGATGCGGGACACCAAGGTAGGGGAGTCCAGATTTTTTTGAGGGGGTTTTTGGAAGAAGCCATACTCCCCCCTCCGTTGCACGGCGAAGAGTGCGGAACTGTTTGAAAATAAGGGCATTAGGGAGGCGCACGTTTCCCGAGAGATTCTCAAGGGCGTGTCGGCGGGACATTCGAGGTTGACCAGTAGGCTTGCCTTTAGGCTAAAGGTAGTGTATCACAAAGTAAAAATTTGTCAAGCCAGGAATAAGTGATTGAAGGGAAAGAGGTTGCGGAAGCGTGCGAGGGGTAGAAAAGTTCCAGGTCGAAGGGAAGATTAAGTCGTTTGGTTGCTGGGGGATAGAGCCCAAGTTTGAAAACCAAAACCTGAGGAACCCAACCGCACGAGATCGGCAAAGGATGCTGGAGCCGTTGCGCACTGTAGCCCCCCAGTTGTCCGTGGGTTGGTATAGGTAGTGAGCCATTTTGAAACGGTCGGAACGTGGCGAGCACTACTGGAGTATCAAGGGGCGAATTTGGGACTGCAGAAGTAAGGGCTGACGGGGGTGCTTCCCAGTGCGCACTGCCGCAAAACCTGCACGACAGCGCCTACACTACGAAGCAGGCTGGACCGAGAGCTGGACCCATCACCGCTGCGAGCATAAGCACTTGACCATCTCCGAAGCTGTTGTTTGCGCCAACGCTCATGGCGCCGGCTGGTACGTTTTTGCCGTGGAGAACCGTATAGAGCGGGAGTTAACCGAGGCCGAAGAGAGTCTGGTGAACCATCTTCGATTTGGGGGGAGGAAGTAGCTATGCAAGTCCACAGCCTGATCAATTCGTCGGCACTAGCAAGGCAATTACCAGTAAGGTTTCCCGCACCGGATGCTACGGAGAACAGCGAAGTACCGATCAAGCCCAAACCAGTGAGGCCCCATGGTCAAAGAACGACTACGGGGACTTTCATCACACCTCAGTCCATCATGGCGTTTCCTTTTGCTTCGAGCCTTGTGGCAGGCATTTGGCAAGCGATTGATTCTCTTGGGCTTCGCGATCACAACTTCACTGGGCTTATCGTTGCGCTCCTCGTAGGTGCGGTGGTATACGCCATTACCATTTCCGATCCAAGGTTAAGGATGACGCGCGCGGAACGGTGGGTGGGCCTGGGCATCGGGCTAATTAATTGCATGTACCTGTATATGGCCGCCTTAGCTATTCACCAATACACACACCCTGTCGTTGGGGCTGCAAGGTGAAGAGGCCGGTGAAGAATAGCAACTAGTTAGGTAAACCCCGATTCCCGCCGATCATCAAGCTCACCGATAATGCAGCAAACATCAACCTTAACCGTCGAGTGCGTCATGTACTAAACTCAAAGGCCCATGACCAATCAGTGGAATGCGGCGGAGTATGACGCGAAACACGCGTTCGTGTACGAGAAGGCTAAGGGCTTGGTGGAGTTGCTGGCACCGAAGTCGGGAGAGCGGATCCTGGATTTGGGCTGCGGGACAGGCGCGTTGACGGCGGAGATCGCCGCGCGAGGCGCGGAAGTGCTGGGAGTGGACCGGTCCGGGGAGATGATTGCGCAGGCGAGGAAGAAATTCCCGGCGCTACGGTTTGAAGTGATGGATGCACGGGAGCTGCAGTTCAAGACAGATGCGGCGCAGGATGGTAACCGCGATGAAGATACGGCAAAAAGCGAAAAGCAGATCCCTCACCCCGCAAAACCTGCGGGGATTTCCATCGAGTTCGCTCAGGGCAAGCGGGATGACAAGCCTGAGCGGTTGCCCACTCAGGGCAGGATGTCTACGGGGCCAGCGGACGGGATGAAATGGGCGAGATTTGACGCGGTGTTTTCCAATGCGGTGCTGCACTGGATTCCCGAGGCGGAGGAAGTGATCGCGGGAGTGGCGTCGGCGCTGAAGCCCGGCGGACGATTCGTGGCGGAGTTCGGAGGCAAGGGCAACATCCAAACACTGGTGGCGGCGTTTCATGGGGCGCTTGCGGCGCTGGGCATGCGGCCGCCCGACGAAGTGGGGCCATGGTTTTACCCGAGCGTCGCGGAATATGCGGGGATGCTCGAAAAGCAGGGGTTGGAAGTGCGAGAAGCGTCGCTCTTCGACCGGCCGACGGCGCTGGAAGAGGGCGAGCACGGACTGGAAAACTGGATTCGCGTGTTTCGGAAGACGTTCCTGGAGAAGCTGGGCGAAGCAAACGCGCAGCGATGGATTCGCGAAGTGGAACGGCAGTGCCGGGGGGAGTTGTTCCGCGATGGGAATTGGGTGCTGGACTACCGGCGATTGCGCATCGCAGCGTGGAAGACGGAAGAGAGTGATAAGTTATAAGTCTCAAGTCGCAAGTTACCCGGAGAGTTTAACGGGAGTTTTAAGATGTCACGCAGTCTCCAAA
>DATDNK010000316.1:0-3094 GCA_036518275.1 Candidatus Acidiferrum sp. | reverse complement strand
GGGAAGGTACGGTAAGGTTCGCTTCGTTCACGCTTTTCGGCCAGGAGTTTGCAGCCATGGACTCTGCGCGGGAGCACAAATTTGCTTTCAACGAGGCGATATCGTTTATGGTGCCCTGCGAAACACAGAGAGAAATCGATTACTTTTGGGAAAGGCTTTCCGCCGATCCGAATGCCGGACAGTGCGGTTGGCTCAAAGACAAATACGGCCTCTCGTGGCAAATCACTCCGACGATCATGAACGAGATGCTGGGCGGCAGCGATGGGGAAAGAATGGCGCGGGTAACCCAGGCCTTCCTTAGAATGAAAAAGTTCGATATCGCCGCGCTCAAGCGAGCTTACGAAGGGAAATAAGAAGCGGCCAGCCCGAACACGGGGCCAGGCGGCGAAGGTCCGCGAGGTTTAGACTCCGACCACTTCAAAGTGCCTTGGCGATTTGATTCGATTTTGCTCCGTATAACGAGGCCAGATCAACCGCAACAGGGCAACTCTACTCCTTCAAGTTTCATCTGAGGCGATATGCAAACCGCTCTCCCACAAGGAGCCGCTCATGTCCTGCGTGCCTCAAGTGTACCGCTCGATTGCGCTCTTTTTCCTGTTCACGGTTGCAGCTTCCCTAGAAGCAGAGGCGCAGGAAGTGAGCTCGCGGTTTGAAGTGGGTGGAGAGTTTTCCGGCATCAGCCTCTTAAACTCGAACAACTACTGGGCCGTCTCCCCGGGATTCGGCGGACGCTTTGATTTCAACTTGAACCGGCGAATGGCCCTGGATGTGCGCCTGGATTTCTTTCCCCAAGGAGCTCCCTCACGGTATCAATCGCAGGGCGGCAAGACACTGCAATTTTCTGGGGGTCTGCGGGGAAAATTCATCCAGACGAACCGCTTTGCCGTTTATGGGGTAGTCTTACCAGGCTTGCTGCATTTCAGCAACACGGTCACGAGCCTCACGACAACGGTGGTCCCTGGCACGAGCCCTCCGGTCATAATCATCAATGCGGTCCATGGTTCCGCGACGCATTTTGCGGTGGATTTGGGCGGGGGCGTGGAATGGTATCCCACGCGGCGTTCGATCGTGAGAGTAGAATTCGGCGGCGAGTTGTACACCATTCCCGGTAGGAGCGTGCTCGTAAATCCATCGAACCCGTTGGGCCTGTCCCTCATTCTTCCGGCAGATATTGCAAGGACTTGGCAATTCAGCGTGGGCGTCGGGTATCGAGCCTCCGAGCGGCAGGACGAGATCCCAGAAAGACAGGTTTCGGGCCGGTGGGAATTTGGGCCGCAGTTTGCGTCGATGCTTTTTGTCAGCGCGCTCCCAACAGAGAATTCACGAAGGGAGCCCGGCTTCGGCGGCTTTTTGTCCTACGAGCTCTTCCGTTATGTCTATGCCGATGCCGCGCTCAATTTCTATCCCCGCGAGGGTCACTCGTTCACGCCGTTTGACGGTGGAAGGGTGCTGCAGAGTCTCGGTGGGTTCAAGATCGGCTCCAGGAAGGGCCGCTATGGATTCTTTGGGAAAGCCCGCGCGGGCCTAGACAGTTTTTCGAAGACGGTGGCTTCCTTTAGCGTCTCACCCCCGAGCGTAACGGACACACGCTCGCATACTGTAGCTCTGGACCTGGGAGGCGCCTTCGAATTGTACGTCAAGAGGCGAATGATGCTGCGCTTTGACGCGAGCGACATACTCAATTTTTATCACGACGTGGAAGTCCTGTTTAACGGACAACTCGTTCGGGAACGCGCGCCGATGGCGCGAACCGACGCCATTCAAATGAGCGTGGGGTTTGGCTGGAGGTTCTGACGGCCTCTTTTCGCAAAATCCCTTGCCATGGCATAAAATTGATCTCTCAAGGAGGCCGGGTTAGGGAGATTGCCGCGCCGCTGTTTTCTTGACCCTGCGCGCAAGGGTCGCATACACTAAGAAATTCGAAATTAGCCGCAAAACAGGCTAGTGGGGCTGTTCGCATCGCAGGTGAAATGGACCACGCCGCGATTGCGTATTAAAAGGGGGATTGCTTTGCCTAAGCGCACATTTCAACCACGGCGCCGCCGCCGCGCCAAGACCCACGGATTCCGCGCGCGCATGAAGTCAGCTGGCGGCCGCAAGGTGCTGGCAGCGCGCCGCAAGAAGGGACGCCATCGGCTCACCCCCGACTAGTCCAGGGAGCCCGCCGATGCCCGGCCATGCGGGCAGCGAGAGGATGACGTTTCCGCGCGAGGCGCGGCTGGTGAGGCGCGGTGAATTCGATGCGGTGTACCGCGCCGGAAAGCGCCGTTCCAGTTCCCACTTCACAGTTTTTTTTCGCGCCAACGAACTGCCGCAAAGCCGATTTGGCGTCAGCATCAAGAAGGCTCTGGGCAGTGCGGTAGCACGCAATCGCATCCGGCGGCGCGTGCGCGAAATCGTGCGATGCCACCGGAAGGAGATACCCGCAGGATGGGACATCGTCATTCACCCGAAGAATGCGGTGGCCAAGGCGCCGTTTGCGGCGCTGACGTCGGATTTGCTACGGCTGCTGCAGAGTGGGGCGCAGGCGGGGAAGTGAAAACTGAAAAGATGATGGGACCGCAGAGAGAAGAGAACAGACTAAAGTCTGTTCTACGAAACCTGCCTGTGCGCATCGCGCTCCTGGCGCTGCGCTTTTACAAAACTTATTTGTCCCTTCTTTTTGCCGGGAACTGCCGCTTTCAGCCGAGCTGTTCCCAATATGCTTACGAAGCGATCGAGCGCTTCGGCGTGGCGCGCGGCGTCTGGCTGGGACTGAAGCGCCTGCTGCGGTGCCATCCGCTTTCGCGCAGGTTTGGCTACGACCCGGTTCCAGAGCAATGGAACGAGGCCGCTCTACGCGACCAAGCGAACGCAGCGTCGCTGGCCGCGCGCGGTTCCGCAGAGATCCCGCATGAGGTGCATTCTTGAGCGTCGTCCCCGGACAAAAGGACAAGTTCACGCCGGAGCTGCGGATTCTTGCTGCCTCGCTGCTCTGCGTCGCGGTGATTATGCTATGGGCAAAGTTTTTTGGGCCAAAGCCGGCAACCCAACCGCCGCAAGCAAATCGGCCGGCACAAACTGCTCCGGCAACTTCTGACGCTGCCGGTAGCAC
>DATDNK010000315.1:0-2729 GCA_036518275.1 Candidatus Acidiferrum sp. | reverse complement strand
GGCGCGATCCACGCAACCTTGGCCGTCCGTGATCGCAGAACCGAATTCGTGAAGAACTTCTTCATAGGCGGGCTGGCCAGGCTCAATGAGTCTGTGCGCGAGGGAGTCCGCGTCAAGAACTGAAAAACCCAATTCACGGAGCATGGCTGCCACGGCGCTCTTGCCGCTGGCAATTCCACCGGTCAATCCGAGTCGCAGCATTTTTTCGATCACCTGGCCGCCGTCGATTGTGTCGCGGAGAGTTCGGGAGAAGCGCGGCGGAGCCGTGCGGCCTTGACGGTATTGCTCATAAGCATAGTGATGGTCATGGGACCGACGCCCCCGGGAACCGGGGTGATCGCGCCCGCCGTGTCGACCGCGTCGGGATGAACGTCACCGACAAGCACTGATCCCTTAGCCCGGAATTTTTCCAGGCGCGTGGGGAAGTTTCGCAGGAGGCGCTCGGCTTCTGCGGGGTCCTTGATGGTGTTTGTGCCGACGTCGATGACTGTGGCTCCGGGTTTGCCTGCCACACCCGGCTTCAGCCAATCGGCTTGCACGAAACCGGCTTTGCCCATGGCGGCCACGACAATGTCCGCGCGGCGCACGATTTCAGGGAGATCGCGCGTTTTGGAATGACAGATCGTGACCGTGGCATTGGCGTGCATAAGCAAAAGCGCCATGGGCTTGCCCACGATGTCGCTGCGGCCAAGCACGACGGCATTCGCGCCTTCGATAGGGATGTTGCTGCGCCGGAGAATCTCCATGCAGCCTGCGGGAGTGCAGGCAACCAGGCCCGGGCGACCGCTCACGAGGCGGCCGAGATTGACAGGATGGAATCCGTCCACATCTTTCGCGGGATGGACGGCTTCGAGGATGCGCTTGCTGTCAACCTGCGGGGGGAGAGGGAGCTGAACGAGAATACCGTCGACGTTGTTGTCGTGATTCAGGTCGTCCACGACGGCAAGAAGCTCTCGCGTGTTCACAGTTGCCGGAGGCGTGAAGAGCCCGCTCGCGAGCCCCAGTTGTTCGCAGGCCGCGATTTTGCTTTTCACGTAGAGCTGCGAAGCGGGATTTTCCCCGACAAGCACAGCAGCAAGGCCTGGCCGGATGCCCGCAGCGGTGAGAACGCGAACTTCGTCCTTCAGTTCAGCGAAGATTTCATCGCGGATTTTCAGGCCGTCAAGAATGCGCGCAGTCATCTAGCGCCCGCTTTCCAGGTATAAAGCAGAATCATAACACACGGAAAAACCGCGCTTTGCGGCGGAAGGGAAGAATCATCGATCGTACCAAAGCCTCTGGCGTGTGTATCCCTCGTTACATCACGGTACCTTTTCCTTGCTTAGAAAGAGGCGCAGCCGAGAGTCGAGCTCGTCGCGCACGCGACAGAAAGCGGCGAGTTTCTCTTCGTGAGAGCCGGTGGCGTTGCCCGGATCCCAAATGCTCCAGTGGATGCGCTGCGGAACGCCGGGAAAGGTTGGGCATTCTTCCGCGGCGGAATCACAAACAGTGATAACCGTGTCGAAGCGCTGGCCCTCGAATTCGGAAACGGACTTCGAACGATGCGCGGAAATGTCGATACCGATTTCGCGCATGGCCTCGATGGCCAGTGGGCTCACGTAGCCGTTGGGACGGCTTCCGGCGCTGTGAACTTCGTAAGCGCTGCCGCCGAGGTGGCGGAGCAGGCCTTCGGCCATCTGGCTGCGTACGCAGTTGCCGGTGCACAAGATAAGGACGCGGTGAGTCATAGCCAGTGCCCATTATGCGCGGCCGTGCGCGCAAGAGACACGCCAGAATGTCTTTCCCATCAAGGATTCACGAGCAGCAGGTCGGTCCACAACAGGAGGATTTAGCGGCGGGTTTTATCGCGCGGACGAACGCGCTGATGAATTTGCCATCGATCTGCGGGCCCACGGTTTCAGGATCGAGGCCAGCGGCTTCCAAGAATTCGCGCGCCTCTTCGATTCGGTAAACGCGAGTGGCTTCCACATCGATCGATTCGAATCCCGCCCGCGCCAATTTTTCACGATATTCATTCTCTTCCAGCGCGCCCGCCACACAACCGACCCAAAGTTCTATGCTCTTGCGAATACCTGCAGGAACATCCCCACGCACGACGACATCCGAAACGGCAAATCGTCCGCCCGGCTTGAGCACGCGAAACGCCTCTGACAACACGCGGTCCTTATCCCCGGAAAGGTTGATGACGCAGTTCGAGATGATGACGTCTACCGAGTTCTCAGGCAGAGGAACGCTCTCGATGGCGCCTTTCAGGAATTCAACGTTCGCAACGCCGGCTTTTTTCTGATTTTCGCGAGCCAGCGCCAGCATTTCGTCGGTCATGTCCAGGCCATAAGCTTTGCCGGTGGGACCGACGCGCTTGGCAGAGAGGATTACGTCAATGCCGCCTCCTGAGCCGAGATCCAGGACGACTTCGCCGGGCTGCAATTGCGCGAGAGCCGTAGGATTACCGCAGCCGAGCGAGGCGGCAACCGCCTTTTCGGGCAAGGTGCCTTTCTCCGCGTCGCTGTACAGATCCTTAGTGATAGGGTCGCAGCCATTGATGGACGCGCCTCCGCCGCAACAGGCCGTGCCGCCACCCGCAGCGCGTTTGGCAGCTTCGCCGTATTTTTGCTTCACCACTTCCTGGATGTTTGGTTCGCTCATAGAGTTCCTCACTTTGAAATCTGTCCGACGGATTCCGCCGGGACCGCGCGCGAGCGCGTGCAGCATTCCTCGTACAGAAAACT
>DATDNK010000314.1:0-3762 GCA_036518275.1 Candidatus Acidiferrum sp. | reverse complement strand
CAACACCATCACGCAACCCGTGAATCCGTTGGACCCGCTCTCAGGCCAAGTGCATACCCAGATGGATGTTTTCTATCAGAAGGTGAAAGCGCCGTAGCAGCCCCGCGCGATACAAAAAACCTACTCGGTCGCCGTAACCGGGCCGCGCAGCATTTGCGCACGACGTGTTCCACGTAATGGATAAGCCCGTTACGGGGAGAATATCGCTAACGCTTGTCAGTCAGCCTGCCAAATTGCCTAATAAATAGGCACTTCGTGCTGGCCACCAAGGGACGCGTCACTCCTCGCCTCGCCGCGCCGCGGTACTCGCCTACCTCACGAATCAGCTTCTCCACAGCATTCATGCCCTCGACCGCGAAGACGCAACCGCGGCCGAGTCGCAAAACTTCATCTTCGATCTCCCTCGCCCCAAACGCGACTAACGCAATGAACGCATACGGTGAAAGGCCGCGGATAGAAGAGCGGGGGATTTCTGGTAGAGTGGGGGCGGAAAAGCGGAAGGGCAGAAAGCAGAAAGCAGAAAGCAGAAGGCAGAAGGCAGAAAGCAGAAGGCAGAAAGCAGAAGGCGAAGAGCGGAAAAGCGACAACGGGGGCCGCAAGAAGAGGGCACGATCCCGACAGGGTCGGGACAAGTTGTATCGTGCACCTACGCCGTGCTGGTGGCGACGTGAAGTCGCTACAAGCTGATGGCGACGTAAAGTCGCCGTTACAAGTTGATTTGTAAGACCCCTAGTTAGCAATATTGCTGGGAGGGCGAGAAGAGCCGGGGATGTGGGCGTAAGTGCCGGAGAATGAATGGGTTAGGATAGAGGCGAAGAATCGCAGCGGTTTGCAAGGTGTAATATTTGCAGCTTCGGGTGCGTACTAGGAAATGGAAACGCAGAGACCAGGCCGGATGAGCGCGCCGGGAATAACCGAGCCGACGGAGGCGATTGCCCGTGCCAGGGCGGGCGACGCGGAGGCTTGGGGCCAGCTTTACCGGGAATATGCGCCTGCGATCTTCCGGTTCTGCCGGCGGGCCATGCCCACGCGGGAAGACGCGGAAGACGCCACGATGGAAATTTTCATGAAATTGAAAGGCAAGCTCGGGCAGTACGACACGACGCGGTCGTTCTCCGCGTGGCTCTACAAAGTGGCCGCAAATCACTGCTGGGACCTTCTGCGCCGCAGGAAAATCCGCCAGGACAAAGAGACCGATGACGTGGAGAGCCTGCCACTGGAGCATCCCGAACCGACCCAACTGGAAAAGCTCATCGAGCAGCGCTCCAGCGAAGAAGTGCGCAAGGCGCTCGAGAAAATGGGCGCGCGGGCGCGCATGGCGCTGGTGATGCGCTATTACTCGGACATGAGCTACGACGAAATTGCCGATGCGCTGAGAGTGCGCCGCGCCTTCGTAGGCGTGGTGTTGCTCCGCGCGCGGCATGAACTGCGGCAGGCGCTGGAAGGCAACGCGGCGCTGGCGGCAGGAGGGACTTCATGAGCGAACCTGGGGAAGAACTTTTGAAGCATTTGGACGAGATGACCTGCCTGCTGTACCTCGAGCGACAACTGGACCGCGCGCGCGGGCTGGAAGTCTCGGCGCACACGCAGGAATGCGAGAGCTGCCGCACGCTGCTGCGCGCGCTCGAGCGCGAATCCCGCCTGCTGACGCGAGCGATGCTGGAAGATACCGAGCCGCTGCCGTCACGCCTGGCGCAATTCCAGGAAGCAGCCAGGCGCTCGATGCAGTGGATTTGGGGCCTGGCTTTTGGTTTGGCGGCAACCGGCGTTTACGCGCTTTACACCGGATACATTCAACCGTGGCAACAACAGTTGGAGCAGGCGGGCTTTAGCGGGACGAACTTGCTGGGCCTGCTGATTTTCCAGAGCCCCTTCTGGAAAGGATGGCAATCCATGATCACACTTCTTGAGTTTTTGGCGCTCGCGACGCTCGGCGGGCTGGGCTTCATGTTTCTGCGGCGGCGCATCCGCCGCGGGTCGGCGCTGGCGCTGGTGTTCGCGGGATTGTGCGCGGCAATGATGATGCCCACGCAGGCCTCGGCTACGGAGCTTCGCAAAGGCGACCGCGTAACGATTGGGAAAGAGGAAGTAATCCACAGCGACCTATACGTTGCAGGCGGGCAAATCCGCATCGCCGGAACGATCGAAGGCGACCTAGTGGTTGCGGGCGGAGACGTCGAAGTGTCAGGCCATGTTCAGGGCGATCTGCTTTCCGCGTCCGGCCAAGTGAGAATGACCGGCCAAGTGGACGGCAGCATTCGGGGATACGCAGGAAACATCACGGTCAAGGGCAAGGTGGGGCGCAACGTCATGACCTGCGGCGGTGACATCAACATCGACAGGGATGCCACCATCGGCGGAAGCATCACTTCGCTTTCCGGCAGATTAAGCCTCGATGGACACGTGCAGCGCGATGTTCTGGCCATGGGCGGCCAGATGAACATCAGCGGGATCGTCGGTGGCTCGGCGAAGATCAGGTCCGATGAATTGAATATCGATTCCTCAGCACAAATCGGCGGGCCGGTGAACTTCGAGGGAAAGAAACCCCCGCAAGTCGCAGACGGGGCCAAGCTGGCCTCGCCGGTTCACTTCCAGAAAATCGCCCGCGGCCCGGATTACACGAGCCTGCACTACTACACCTGGCAGGTCATTTGGCTGGCGGCGTTTATCCTCTACGGTTTGGTGCTGTTCGCGCTGATGCCGAAGTTCTCGCGGGAGGCGACGAAGTCCGCGGAACAGTATGGCGCAGCCGCAGGACTCGGCGTACTGGTGCTGTTTGGCGTGCCCATTGCGGCGTGCATTGCGTGCATCACCGTGGTCGGGTTGTTTATCGGCATTTCTACGCTTTTCTTGTGGTATGCCTGCCTGTACTTCGCGCAAGTGATTATTGGAACCGTGGTCGGCCAGTGGCTGATGGGCCGCACGACTGAGCTTTGGCCGTTTATCGGAAGGATGGCCGTGGGCGTGATCATCGTGCGCCTGTGCACCACGATCCCGCATGTGGGCGGCTGGGTGAAGTTTGTAGTCATCCTTTGGGGCATTGGAGCCATTTCGCTGGCGATTTTCCGGCGCTTCCAGCCCGCGGCTGTCACTGGCGCGCAGGCTCCCTCGGCCGCGCAGCCTTTGCCGCCGAATGCCAGGGTTGGCGGGCCGCTGCCAGCGTAAACACAGTTTTTCGTTCTAAATTCAAAGTTCTGAGTTCTACGCTGGAAGCAAAGAAAGGGCGGCAAAGGGGCAAACAACCCTTGGAAGAAAGGCGGGCTCTCCGAACAACTTGGAGAGCCCGTTGCCTTTTTGCGGAGGCGGAGAAAAACCGTTTATCTCGCAGCTAGAGCGGCCGCGAATGAGCAATCAAACTCACTGCACGGTCAAAGTAAAGGTTGCGGAATGGTTTAAGGCCCCGGAAGTCCCTTTCACGGTCAAGGGATAGGAACCCGCCAGTGTTTTCCCCCCTCCTCTTAGCGCATGGCTGCAACCGGCCAATGCGACGAACAGGAGAAAGGCAAACGCCCAGATGAGTTTCCTGGCAGGCCTCTGCGCCATGATTCGCGCAAGATACAACGCAAGGGCCAGGCTTAAGACGGTACACACCCAAATCCAAAGAAAAGGACGAGGCCCGTTTGGCAGGCGCGGAGGAATCATCAGCGCGGTGGTTGTAACTACACCGGAGGAAGTGGCTGTGGCATTCGCTCCCGGAGTGACGATCTTCGGAGTAAGCACGCATGTGGAACCTGTCGGCGCGCCGGTACAGGTCAGGCTGAC
>DATDNK010000313.1:0-2205 GCA_036518275.1 Candidatus Acidiferrum sp. | reverse complement strand
GGACGGTTCATCCCGTCCACAAACACTTCGCGCTCCGGCGCAACGCTCATGTCCTTGCTGTGCAGCACGATGACTTCGCCTCTCCACGACGTGTTGGCGAGAAAGATGTCACCGTTCGGCGCAACCGTCAGAAAACGCGGCCTCCTAAAGCCTGTCGCAAACACATTCACTTTGAATCCCGCGGGCACCGTAGGAAGAAAGCCTTCGGGCGGCTTCACGCGATCCGGCCCGTTGCCCGCGGACTTCGTCGCAAAGGGCGCGGGCAATTTCGGCCTTTGCCCATGTGTCACCTGCGCGGGCAAACACGCAGCCGCCAATAAGCTCGCAACGGAACAAAAAACGATTCTTCGATCCATCACTTTGGCCTCTCTCAACGGCAATAGTTTACCTTGCATGGGTAGGATGTCTATTTCGCCTTTCTGGTTCCAACAGGCACCTCTCGCGGCCTCATTGCAGAGGCGCGGCTCAATTTGGCTCCCGCAAGGAAGACCTTCCAAGTCTGGCGTTGGACAGACCCAAATGCATTTCTCGCGCATCCAATGCATGATTTCCGGCGTAAACTATTTTGAGCAGGCTTAGGGAGCTATCATGAAGAGCCCATACATTGGACGCAGCATAGCCTTCGCTGTAATCCTCGCTGTCATCACGTGGACCGCCGTCCGCGCGCTCGGCTCCCGCTTGCCCGAAACTCCGAAATCTCCGTTCCCTGCGCCAACGGTCGACGCGTCACTCGCTTCCGCCAAGTCTCACGAAACCGCCGTCCTCGCAGGTGGCTGCTTCTGGGGCGTACAGGCCGTCTTCGAACACCTGAAGGGCGTCAAGTCCGTCACCTCCGGCTACTCCGGCGGCTTCGTCAAATCGCCTTCTTACGAAAGCGTAAGTATGGGCGTCACCGGCCACGCCGAATCCGTCAGCATCGTTTTCGATCCTTCCCAAATCACTTACGGGCAGCTGCTGATGGTTTTCTTTTCCGTGGCTCACGATCCCACACAGTGGAATCGCCAGGGGCCGGACACTGGCGCGCAGTATCGTTCCGTGATTTTCTACGACAGCGATGAGCAAAAGCGCATCGCCGAGGCTTACATCGCGCAGCTCGATGCGGCAAAAGTTTATTCCCGCCCCATCGTCACCAAAGTCGAAGCTTTCAAGGCTTTTTATCCCGCCGAAGACTATCACCAGGATTTCCTGAAGAACAATCCCACGAATCCTTACATCGTCTACAACGATCTCCCCAAACTCGAAAATTTGAAGAAAGATTTCCCCGAACTCTACAAGAAATGACGAGTCTGAACGAATCAAGCTAAAGGCCCGATCCTTGACGACCTATTAGTCTGTCGAACAGGTCCCTGCAATAGGGACTGAGCTGAGTGTCTCGCTGGCGCTGTTCGCTCGCTGCAAATTTTGATATTCGTATGGTTCGCGAACTGGCCAGCTTCCAGGAAAGGATTCTCGACATGAGCGCGACTCTCCACCCTCTGGTTGACGTTGGCATTTCCAGACACATTGGCAAATACAGCGACGCTGCCGAAGTCCCGCGGCCCGCGCGATGGCTTTTCACTTCAGGAACGCCCGGACTTCTGCCGGATGGCACGCTGCCCGCGACCTTTGAACTGCAAGCCGAGCAAGCCTGGAAAAATGTTTTCGCGGCACTGCAGAAAGCGGGCATGGGACCGGAGCATTTGGTGAAAATCGTTCAGTACCTCGTGCGCGCGGAGGATATTGTGGCTTATGGGGCGATTCGCGCTCGCTTCCTTGGCAATTGCCGGCCTGCTTCCATGCTGTTGGTTGCTGCCGCGCTGCCAAAGCCCGATTTCCTGATCGAAATCGAAGCCATCGCCGCGGCCTCTATCTAGCATTTGTGCCTGGTTCCTGCGGCTGCTTGCTTAATACTTCGAACTAACGAGTTATGCCTTTTGGTCTGGGCGTTCGGTGACGGGTTTTCCCGAAGCGCCTGGCAGAGCCCGCTTCGCGCCTCCTGCTAATTCGCCTGCGAGCAGCTTACTGACGCCGTCGTAGGCGTAAATCGTTGGCGCATGATTTTGCATCAATCCGCCGGTGTCCGCGGTTGGGCCGTAGTTGCTGTGCAAATCGCGTCCCAGCATGCGCAGCATGGCCATCTGCTGACCGCGGTGATGAGCGGTGTGCGCGATTCTCCGGACCATCACCCAGGCGCGCGAGCGCGACACATCAAAGAATTTTGTTTCT
>DATDNK010000312.1:0-9996 GCA_036518275.1 Candidatus Acidiferrum sp. | reverse complement strand
CGGTAGCCGAGGGCGTCCTGCAAATCGTTGTACATGCCGAATCCGGCGCGGAAGACGGTTTTTGCTCCGAAGGGGCTCCAGGCCAGGCCGACGCGGGGCTGCGGGAGAAACTTGGCGTTGTTGACCGTGAAAAGGGAATTTCCAACGTTTGGTTGAGAGTTGATCACACCGTTCGTAAAGAAATAGTTAGCAGCGCGGCCGTGTGCCTCGTTCCAACCGGTAGAAAACTCATCGCGAAATCCTAGAGAGAGCGTGAATTTCGGACTGAGGCGGAAAACGTCTTCGGCATACCACGCGCCGAAAAGAGAGCGCCAATTCATTTCCGTGGGAGCAGGATCGAAGAGGAAGGTGGAGATATTGCCGTTCAAGAAATTCTGGAGGCTGGAGAAAGTAGCTTGGCCGAATTGGCTGAGGGCGATGGTTTCATTGGATTGAAAACGCTGGAGCCACGCGCCGAAGTTGAGCTGATGGCGGCCGCGGGTCATGGTGACACGGTCTTCGAAGGTATAGAGATTGCGGTGAATTCTCAGGTTGCTGCCGTTGTTGCTGCCGGCCAGGCCAATTGCGGCGACGGGGTTTGAAGCGGCGCTTCCGCCGACTACGACTGCACCAACCGGTTTCCCAGGCAGGAAACCTGTTACGGAGGCAGCGGGAACTCCGGGAGTTGGCTCGCCGGTGAAGAAATAACCGGCGCGGGAATAGCCAACCCGAGCCGTATTCAGCAGAGCCGAAGAGAATACGTGAGTTTCCTCGAGGCTGATTACCTGTTCGCGCAGGGCGACGATATCGGCGCTAAAAGGATCCAGCGGCGTGGCGGTGAAGTCGTCGCTGTCATCCGCGGTGTAGATGGCTGCAAGAGAATCCTTTTGCGAAAAGATGTGATCCACCCGCGAAGTTCCGAAATCCTCGCGAGCGGTTTGCAGCGGGCTGCTGAAGACGGAAGAAATGCCGTTGAAATCCTGAGCACCCGGCGCGGGCGTTGGCCACAGGTTGAGAAGCGGCTGAACGCTAGCGACTGCCGCCGCTCGGGAGGCGGCGCTGGGAACAAATGCGACAGATGTCTGGTGGAGGTTTTGCCGGAAACCTTCATAGTTGCCGAAAAGAAATGTCTTGTCCGTGCGGAGAGGCCCGCCGAGGGAGGCTCCAAATTGATTACGTTGGAAGGGCGGAACGGAGCCTTGATCGAAGAAATTGGCGGCATCAAGAGCGTTGTTGCGCAAAAACTCGAAGGCTGTGCCGTGCAGCTGGTTGCTTCCGGAGCGTGTAACGATGAGTACCTGGGCGCCCGGATGCTTGCCGAATTCGGCGCTGTAAGAATCGCGCTGCACGTTGAATTCGCGCACGGCGTCCACGCCGAGGAGCATGCCGCTAGTTCCTCCTGGCGTCATATTGTTTTCGGCGGCGCCGGTGAATTCGACTCCATTGAGCAGGAACAGGTTTTGCTGCGGGCGGTTGCCGGAGACGGCGAAATTGTTAGCCGTCGTCGAGTTCGAAATACCCGTGCCGCCGGTCTTTTGCGAAGTGAAATTCACGATGCCGGGATTCAAGGGCAGGAGCAGATCGTAGCTCCGGCCATTGAGGGGGAGTTCTTTTACTTGTTGTTCGCCGACGAGGCCGGAGACGTCTCTCGTAGTGGTGCTTACGATTGGAGCGTCGCCGGTAACGGTGACTTCCGAACTCACCGTGCCAATCTGCAAGCGAAAATCAATGTTAGCCTGCTGACCGATAACGAGTTCAATTCCGGAGCGGGCGGCGTCCTGAAAACCTGGTTTGGCAACTTTGACTTCGTACGGGCCAATAGGCAAGGCCAGGATTTGATAGCGCCCGGTGTCGTCGGTGACGGCGCTGCGCAGCGCGTCCGTCTCCAGATTCTTGACCGAAACGTTGGCCGATGAAACAGGCGCGCCGGTGGGGTCCGAAACAATGCCCGTAATGCTGGACAAGGCCTGGGCGTTGGCTATCGGGACTGGCATCGGCAGGAAAAGGAACAAAAGGGGACCGCTAAGCGATAAGGCGCACTTGCAAGTAAAGGCGAGGAACGAACCCATTGGATACCTCGGAAATTTGAGTTATCGGCCAAGGACAGAGCACATCTCGAAACGATAATTCCATACGTTTCCTATCGTCATGTCAAATCGACTTAATCCGAATAGGCAAAGGGCGAAAATGTGCGGATTTCACCGAGGATTCATGGCCGAAACCGGGAAGTGCCGGAACGATTTTAGGGTCTTGCCGACGCGAGAGGCTAATTGATTTCGTTGACCTGCATGTTGTCATCGACGGACAGATTAGGATAGCGAATGGAAGAACCTGCAGGCGCGGGCTGATGGCGAGCGCTGACGCTGAATTGTTCGCCAGAGCACTCGACCGAGTAGGTGTATCCATCGCGCCCGGTGCGCGGCACGGGCAGATCACTGGAAGATGCGAGCTCGACCAGCGGAGCGCAGCGGCTATTCAGGGCGATGAAAGCGCGCTCAGCTGTAGCGATTTGCAGCAAATCCGCGCGGACTCCCGTCAGGGTGATGGCCTGCGTTGGAGCGGTTCCTTCGTCAGTCGTGGGCATTTTCTGAAAATAATAATGGAAAGCGGCAAAGACCACGGCGGCAGCAACAAGAAGGACGGCTAACGCTCGCATAACTCATTGTCAATCGCAGCGGAACCCACTGGCAAGCAGAACTGTTCCCTGCGTACATAACGAAGCAACAGGTCTTTGCTTTTCCGCCCGCACGCACCGCGGCCTGTTAGACTCTTATTAGCCGCCGAACTCCCTCTCCGGTGTGACCCTTCCTCTTGGACTGGCGAAAATGCAAACAACTGTTCCTCCGCTGGATTGGCAGGCCCTGGAGAAACTCAGAGAAGAAGAGTTGGAAGAGGCACGCGCGATTCAAAGCGTGATGCTGCCGGGAGAATCGCTGCAGGTCGGCCCAGTGACCATCTCCCATGAGTTCCAACCGCTGGCCGCAGTGGGAGGCGACTTCCTGGACTATTTTCAACTGCCGGACGGAAGCATCGGCTTGTACCTTGGCGATGTTTCGGGCAAAGGATTGCCAGCGGCGCTCTATGCCGCACTGGCGGTGGGAACGCTGCGGGGCGTGCACAAAACAGGGACCTCACCGAGTGATGTCTTGGGAATGCTGAATCGGCGGTTGCTAGTTCGCGGCGTTCCCCGGCGGCATGTAACGCTACAATATGCCCTCTTCAATCCCCAGACCCAAGAGATGCGCATTGCCAGCGCGGGCATGGCAGGTCCTTTCCATATTTCACCAGGCGGGTGCCGCGCACTGGAGCTTTCGGGGATTCCTCCGGGGCTGTTCACTGCCGCGAACTACGATAGTCTTTCGATTCGACTGGAGCCTGGCGACTCCGTGTTTTTCTTTACAGATGGACTCACGGACGCGTTCGACGTTCGTGGTGAGCAGTTCGGGATAGAAAGACTGAGTCTGCTGTGTAACGAGAACCGGTTCGCCGCTCCAAGAGAATTGTTAGAGCAGGTTTTCGCGGGTGTGGGCAGTTTTTCGGCTGGATGCGAGCAGCAGGACGATATGGCGGCGACACTCTTCCATTATTCGAAATAAGAATTGTGTGCCTTTGCGGTCATATAGAGAGTGGACAAAGGGTTTTGCGTGGGGATTGACACCCTTCCGCCTCTCCCGTAACAACAATAGATAGCGTAATGCTCTGAGGAGAGTCCAAGATGACGAAGAAGTCTCGGTGTGTGCCCGGTTTGGCGGTGCTCGTTTCTTGCTTGATCGCTATTCCTTCCGATAGCTGGGCGGCTCCGCAGGCGGCCGGGCAGCGCGCCGGCGAAGTTTCGCGCATCATTCCGGCGGTGAACATTGCGCGAAGCGGGAAAACGATTCCAGCCGCGGCAAAGACAGCGGTGAATTGGCAAGACCTGGTGAACACGCAGGTCAATGCGCGAGCGCGCATCGCTTTGGACGACGGCTCGGTGCTCAACGTGGGCTCGGATTCCTCGATCAAAGTGGTCAAGCACGACGCGGGCGCACAACAAACGGAACTGGAGCTTACCTACGGAAAGCTGCGGACGCAGGCGCAAAAAATTGCCAAGCCCGACGGGAAATTCGAAGTGCGCACGCCAGCGGGAGTGGCAGGAGTGGTCGGCACGGACTTTTTCATAGAGTACGCGAACGATTCCATGAACGTGATTGTGTTTGAGGGACAGGTCAAGGTGTGCAACTTAGGCGGAGTCTGCGTGCTGGCAAAAGCCGGACAGATGACCTTTGTGCGCAGCGGAAACAATTCGGAGCCAGCGCCACCGCAGCAAGCAACGCTCGATCAGCTCGTGACTGCGAGCAACAATACGGTTTCGGGACTGGGGTCTAGCGTAGCGACAGGAGCAGGAGTGGGAGCGCACCTGGGAATTTGGGGAACGATTGGAATTGTCGCAGGAGCGGTAGGGGCCGGGTTGGGTGTCGGATTGACCCGTGGCGGCGCGAAGCCGCCCCAGACTGGGTGCATTGCCGCCAAAGCTTGCTGAATCGAGAAAAACTTCAGAGGGAACCACACTGAGAGCGCCGGTGTGTTCAGCCTAATCGGTTTGTCGAGTTCCCGGCGCATGCAACGCAAAGAAGACACCAGCCGTCAAAAGAAATGTTGTCAAAAAAAAAAGGCTGCGCGTCTTCGGTATTTGGAGCACCCTCTCCATTAGCGTACACTGAATATTTCGCGGTCCCGTCTAGGAGCGAGTGAGGCACCCTTTGACCAATTCAAATCGCCGTGGATCGATTCTGTTCTTCCTTTGGCTGAGTTTGCTGGCGGCTTCGGCTCTCCCCTTTGCGCCAGTGGCGCACGCTTACCCACCGGATGCCCAGGCGAAGCGTTCCCCGCTGCTCGCGGGGCTGCAAGCCGAATTGGACCGTTCGATGAAAGCGTTGAGCGCGCAGGACCCACCGGCGTATTACCTAGGCTATACGATTACCGACACGCAGCGCGTGGATGTTTCCGGGTCGAATGGCGCGCTGCTGAACAGCAGCGAATCCCGCAACCGCTGGCTGGAAGTTTCGGTTCGAGCAGGAAACTATAACCTGGACGACACGCACAAAGTGGGTGAGCGGCAAATGCAGGGAGGCAGCCCCGGCGTGTCCGTGCCCGTGGACGATGATCCCGAAGTGGTGCGCCGCGCCGCCTGGCTTGAAACGGACAAGCAATACCGCGCTGCAGAAGAGGCGCTGATCAAGATCAAGACCGGGAAAGAAGTGAAAGTGGAAACGGCGGAGGGCAACGCTCCGGATTTTTCCCGCGAACAGCCTCACGTCTACATCGGGCCGCAGGTTTCTATTGCCGTTGACCGAACACCCTGGGAGGCAAGAGTACGGGCATACACGAAAGCGTTCCGCGAATCGGCCGCGATCATCAATTCCATTGTCACCTTCAGCGCCCAGGCGCAAAACGTCTTTCAAGTCACGAGCGAGGGCACGCAACTGCAATATGGGCAGATTCGCTACCGCCTGGAGCTGTTTATTCAAGGCAAAGCGCCGGACGGGATGGACATTGACCGCTACTACAATTTTGACTGGGTGGATCCGAAAGAGACGCCGGACGATAAAGCCGTGTACGCTGCGGAAGCGACCATGCGCAAAGAGCTGGAAGGGCTGGTTGCGGCGCCGATCAACGACCCGACGGTCGGTCCGGCGCTTTTGACGGGACGCGCGGCAGCGGTTTTTTTCCATGAAGTGTTCGGGCATCGCGCGGAAGGACACCGGCAGAAAGACGTGACCGAAGGACAAACCTTTTCGAAGAAGGTCGGAGAAGAAATTCTACCCAGTTTTCTCAGTATCGTCGATGACACCACAATGAAAAAGCTCCACGGGGAGGACCTGCTGGGCTACTACCAATTCGATGATGAAGGCGTGCCGGCGCAGCGCGTGACGCTGGTGGATCACGGCGTGCTGAAGAACTTCGAGATGTCGCGATCGCCGCTGGTGGGCTTTCCGCATTCGAACGGTCACGGCCGGCGGCAACTTGGGGCGACACCGGTTTCGCGGCAGGGCAACCTAATTGTGCAAAGCAGCAAAACGATGACCAACGCGCAGCTGCGCGCGAAATTCATTGAACTGATCAAAGCGCAAGGCAAGCCGTATGGCCTGCTGATCGACGATATTGCGGGAGGATTCACGTTCACCGGCCGCGGCCAGCCGCAGGCGTTTCAAGTGCAACCGCTGGTAGTTTACAAAGTGTTTCCCGATGGCCGGCCCGACGAACTGGTGCGCGGCGTGGACATCGTCGGCACGCCGCTGGCGGCGCTGACCAAGATTGTGGCTACCGGCGACACCCCGGAAGTGTTCAATGGCTATTGCGGCGCTGAGTCTGGCTCTGTTCCCGTCGCGGCTGCTTCGCCTGCCATCCTCACCTCGGAACTGGAAGTACAAAAGAAAGAAACTTCGACGGACCGGCCGCCGATTTTGCCGCCACCCGCCCATGACGTGGTCAAGACGGGAGGCCAGCGGTGAGGCGCGCGGCAAGAATCGCGGTAACAATTCTTTTTTTGGCGGCCTTGAATTTCGCGACGGCAGAACTTGCCGTGGCCCAGCAGGACAACGACCACACGCTCCAGGCCATGCGCGATGAGATGGCGCGCTCGAAGGCACGGCTGGAATTGAAGATTCCCAACACCGAGCAGCCGGTGCGCCCGTTTTACATCGAATATCGTTTGCTCGATCTGGATGTGCGCGAAATCGTTGCCGAGTACGGCGATTTGCTTTCGAGCACGCACACGCGAAACCGCTTCATGAACGTGGAAGCGCGCGTGGGGAGCTACAAGCTCGACAGCTCGAATTTCGTCGCCGACGACGCCTTTCGAGGTTTTATCGGGCCGCAAGGATCCGTGGGCATCGACCGGGATTACGATTCGCTGCGGCAGGATCTGTGGATCGCTACGGACCAGGCTTTTAAGGAAGCGGTGGACACTTACTCGCGGAAGAAGGGTTACCTGAGCAGCCTGGCCCGCCAATCGGACATTGATGATTTTTCAAAGACGGAGCCGGTTCAACTGATTGAACCGCTGGAGACACCCGATTGGACCAGCCGCAATTGGGAACAAGAAGCGCGCGAAACCTCTGCCGTAATGCGTGCCTTTTCGCAGATTCACGAATCGCGCGTCAGCTACTACCTGGTTTATGCGACAGAGTATCTGCTTACCAGCGAAGGCACGGAAATCCGCCAGAACCGCCGATTTGCCGCTATCGAAGCGGGGATGAATGCGGTCGCGGACGATGGCGTGCCGGTAAATCATTATTATGCGACGTACGCGGTGCGGCCTGGCGATTTGCCGAACGTGGACACGGTGCGGAAAAACCTGAACGTGGCATGTACCGAGTTAATGGCGCTCCGGGCGGCTCCGCCAGCGCAGGATTACACGGGTCCCGTGCTTTTTGAAGCGCGCGCGGCCGCGCCACTCCTGGCTCAAGTGTTGAGCCCGGCGATCAACGGCGCGCGGCCGCCGATTTCCTTCAGCCCGGTGCTGGAACAGATGTTGACCGGACTGGGCGGGAAGAGCGATTGGGTAGGGCGGTTGGGGGCGCGCGTTTTGCCATCCACAGTGACGCTGGTGGATGACCCGGGAGCGAAGGAAATTAAGGGCACTTCGTTAATCGGTGGATACGGGGTGGATGAGGAAGGCGTTCGCGGCCAGAAAGTCACGTTAGTGGAAAATGGCATGCTAAAAGGCGAGCTCATGTCGCGGCGTCCTGGGCCGGATTTTGAGCAGTCGAACGGGCACGGGCGCGCCGCGTTCTTGAATGATGCCAAGCCCACGATGAGCAACCTGATTTTCTCTTCGTCAGAAACTCTGTCACCCGCAGATTTGAAGAAGAAATTTCTCGATGAGTGCCGCGCAGAAAAGAAATCCGAACGCGAGCAGTACTGTCTGGCTGTTCGTGAGATGGACAACCCTGCGGTGAGCCTGCTTCACCAGGACGATTTCTCCGAGCTGCTGGCCAGTTTCGGGGGCGGGACTGGGACGGGGGATCGATTGCCGCTGGTTGTCTATCGCATTTATCCCGACAGCGGGCGCGAAGAAATGGTCCGGGGAGCCCGCATTATTGGCTTGAATACGCGAGCGCTGCGGAACATTGCGGGGATTGGCAGCGACAGTCTTGCTTACAACTACATGCAAAGCCAAGCGAACGGCTTTGCCGGCACCGCGCTGAGCGCGTTTGGCTCTGCGCAAGTGGGCTTGCCTGCGTCGGTTGTCGCGCCTTCTTTGCTCTTTGATGAAGTAGAAGTGCGCGGCGAGCGCGCCGAAGCGAAGCGGCTTCCCCTCCTGCCTCCACCGCCAATGACGGCATCGAAATAGCATTTCCATTGGCAGCTCTGTACCCTCCACTGCGAACCGGGAAAAATACAGAATCTGAGGTAGTCTAGACCCGCGATGGAACGGGTTGCTCCAATCGAGGAGGCGCGGAAGAAGAGGCGCGCTGCGCTTCTGAGCGTGGGCTCCGCCACGCTCTTAGTTTCCCTGAAAACTTTTCTGGTCGTGCGAACAGGAAGCCTCGGCGTGCTTTCCGAAGCGCTGCACTCCGGCCTGGACTTGATTGCCGCGATTATCACTTTCCTTTCGGTTCGCATGTCTGACGAGCCGGCCGACGAGCGCCATCCCTATGGTCACGGAAAATTTGAGAATTTCTCCGCGTTCGTCGAGACCGGGTTGTTGGCACTGACCGCCCTCTACATCATTTATGAAGCGTTCGACCGCTTGTTTTTCCGTAGCGTGCATATCCAACCCAGCGTGATGGCTATCCTGGTGCTCCTCCTAGCTCTCTCCATCGACATGACGCGGGCAAGGACACTTCGGCATGCAGCGAGGAAATATTCGAGTGAAGCGCTGGAAGCGGATGCGCTGCACTTTTCGACCGACGTGTGGAGCACCACGGTGGTCATCGCGGGAATTGGGCTTGTGTGGGCCGGCGAAACCTGGAATCTGCCCTGGCTGATCTACGCGGATGCCCTCGCAGGCCTTGCAGTGGCGGGCGTGATTCTATGGGTTGGCTGGCAACTGGGCCGCCGCACGCTGGACGCTCTCCTCGACGCAGCGCCGAAGGGGCTGCAACAGGAGATCGCCCGCGCGCTCGAACGAATGGATGGAGTGCTGGACGTTGAGCGGGTGCGGGTACGGCGCGCAGGTAACCGGCATTTCGTGGATGCAACGGTCAGCGTGGCGCGCACTGCGAGCCTCGAACAGGTCCACACATTGAGCGATGCCATCGAAAAGCGCGTCGGCGAGATTGTCCCGTCGGACGTTATGGTGCATGTGGAACCGCGCGCCCCTGCGGGCGAGCATCTCTTCGAAGCGATTCGCGCGGCGGCGCAGCGTATGGGGCTGGCGATTCATGATTTGCATGCGTCACAGCAAGACGGCCGGCTTTTCATCGAGTTGCACCTGGAAGTGGACGAGAATTTGAGCTTGCGCGAAGCGCATCGCCAGGCGAGTGAGTTGGAAGATAAGATCCGCGAGCTGCGCGACGCAGCGATTGACGTAAACATTCATATCGAGCCACTGGGGCGCCATATTGCAACTCCGGACTCAGGCCTCGGGGAGATGAAGCAGCTCGCGAAAGCCATCGAGAATTTTCTGAACCGGCTGCCGTCGGAATTCGATGAACTGGTGAATTGCCACGACGTCCGGGTAAGACAGGTCGAGCATCACATCCTGGTTTCCTGCCACTGCACGATGAAGAGCGAATTGCCCATCACGCAGGTCCACGATGTAACCGCCGCTCTGGAAGACCTCGTGAAGGAAAAATTCCAGCAAATCTACCGCGTCACGATTCACCCAGAACCCGCCGAAGATCGTTAGGTCTCACCCGCGCGCCGCGCCTTTTCTGTCTTATACTTTCTTTTCCATATTGCCGCAGCCCCCAGAGCAATGAGTGCCGGGAAGCATTCGAGCACGTAGCGCGGCTCGGGGGTTTCCAGACTGGTGAGAAAGGCAGTGCGCAGAAGAAAGAAGAAAAGAAAAAACGCAACGATCGAACGGAC
>DATDNK010000311.1:0-21402 GCA_036518275.1 Candidatus Acidiferrum sp. | reverse complement strand
CCGCGCGGTGAAAAATCGAGCGACATGGTTTCCTCAAACCAAGGAATATGTTCCGGACGCACGCGAATGGGCACGGCGAGCAAGCGGCGAGGGCTGCCGCGGTGCTCGGGCTCTCGCCGCTCGCGATTTCCATTGGAAGCTGCCTGTGCCAGCCCGTCAAAATGGATGGCCAAGGTGAAAGGAGCCTCAAATAGAATTTTGTCGCGCGCAACTGGCATGTGATGGCCATCCCTATGCGAAGTGATGCAGCGCACGACACGCCCAAGCATTTCCGGCTGGCCATCGGGGAGCGAAGCATCGTAGGGAAAAGTCACCCAAATGGGCGCACCCGCAGCGTGGAATTCTCTGCTGGAAAGCAGCAGGCCGCCACGGGAAACATTCATGGTCTCGGATAATTCGATTTTCTGGCCAAAAGGCGTAGTCCAACGTAAGCGAGCCGGAAGGCGCATCCGTACGCGGCAATGTTCGCGGGGCACCATAATGGTTACAGTACTGCCCGCGGACGGCACTGCAAAAAGTATAGGCCTCAAGTGGCGAATACGACAAGACCTCGTACTAGGACAAAATTGTTGGATTTTCGCGTTGAAACTTGCATGTGCGAATGCTAATTTTGCGCCGAATCCTGTACGGCAGGGGTTATTGATGAGTGATGGAGCCGAACGCCGTGAAGCGCGGCGATTTAACATGAACCTTCCGTTGCGTGTGTTGTCCCGCGAAGCAAAGGGGCACGAACTGAACACGCACACGCGCGATCTCAGCTATCGCGGACTGTACTTCGTCGCGGAAGCCGATTTCGAAGTCGGAAACGACATCGATTTTGTGATTACTCTTCCTCAGCAGGTCACGCAATCCGGCGACGTGAATATTCGCTGCCAGGGAAAAATCGTACGCGTCGAAACGACCGAAAACGGCCGGGTGGGAATTGCCGCAAAAATAGCGCGCTATGAATTCCTGCCGGCCACTGCGACCGCAGCCTGAGCCGCGGCGCGATAGCGTCCATTCTTGCAATCATTTCTTCTCTGCGCCTGAGCACGCGTACAATAGGCTTGTATATTCCTTCTGTTCGCCGCTGGGGGAAGCCATGTATCACTACGATCCTAGCCTTGCCTTGGAAGAGCTGCAGGAAGACGCTCTGCTGCCGCACCCGGTCAAATTGCGCGACATGATCTTGCGAACAAAGCTTGCCCCGAGTGACGCGCAATTGCTGAACCACGACTTCCAGGATTACCTAACGCGTTTCGGCGAATTGCAAAAACTCGGCCGCGGCATTCTGGAGCGGCTCGCCACAGGCCAGCGCAAGGCTTCTTGATGCCATCCGCGATTCAACAAACTACTTCCTGCCCATGAGGACTAAGCCGCGGGTCCTTTTGCTTTCTGCGACTTCCGGCGCGGGCCATGTGCGCGCAGCGCAAGCACTGGAAAAGGCATTCTTGGCTCGTGGCGATTGCATCGTCGAACACATCGATGCGCTGCGATATGTCAGCAAACTTTTTCAGCGCGCCTATGACAAAGCTTACATTTCAATGATCCGGCGGGCGCCCGAATTGATGGGCTTGCTCTACGACCGCACCGACCAGCCCTGGCGCCACTTGCGCCCGCGCCTGGCGCTGGACCGGCTGAACACCGGTCCGATGATTCGCTTGCTGAAACGCATTCAGCCGGATCTATGTATCGCCACGCATTTCCTGCCTGCGGAAATCATCGCTTGGCTGATCGCCAAGGAAAAATTGCGCGCGCACAACGCCATCGTCGTCACGGACTACGACGTCCACGCCATGTGGCTATGCCGCACCGTGGACCGCTACTACGTGTCTATCCAAGAGGCTGCGGAGTACCTGGCGCACATCGGCGTGCCGCGGGCAAAATTGTGTGTAACGGGAATTCCGATTGATCCGCTCTTTGCCGTACCTCTGCCTCGCAGCGAAGCGCGGAAGCAATTGGCACTGGACGCCGAAGCGACGGTCGTCCTTATCTCCGCAGGCGGCTACGGAATCGGCCCCGTGGAACAGTTAGTCAAAGAATTGTTGGAGCTGCAGCGTCCGTGGCAGATTGTAGCCATTGCCGGGAAGGCTGAAAAAACGCGAAAACGCCTGGACGAATTGGCCAAGTCGGCAAGCAAGCTTCCTTCCGGCGCGCCAAGGCTCTGCGCCGTGGGCTTTACCACCGAAATGGACAAGTACATGGGGGCGGCCGATTTGATGGTGGGTAAAGCCGGCGGCTTGACCACGTCCGAAGCCCTCGCTCGCGCGCTGCCCATGGCGCTGATCGAGCCCATTCCCGGGCAGGAAGAACGCAATGCGGACCACCTGCTTGAAGCCGGCGTGGCAGTTCGCTGTAATAATTTGCCTGCTGCGGCCTGGAAGATTGCTACTCTCCTGGACGACCCAGCTCGTCTGAATCGCATGCGCGATGCCGCACGGAAGCTCGGCAAGCCGGCGGCTGCCGCGGACATCGCCGAGGATGCCCTGCGGCTTGTGCCGCCCCACTCTTAGTCCTGCGCGCTCGCTTGTTCGTTCGCGAAGATTACTAGCTAAAACTTGGAACGGCACTGGTAGACTGATGAGGCGAGACGCGAGGCTGGGGGAACGGTCCACAGGCCGGGCGCAACGGACCGTCAGGGCTCAATGCGACGACACACACTTCTGATCGACGCAGACGACACACTTTGGGAAAACAATGTCTTCTACGAGAAGCTGATTGAAGACTTTATCACCGTAGTCGAGCCGTACGGTTACACGCGCGCGTACATCCGCCACATCCTCAATGAAACCGAACGCAAAAATATCCGCCAATACGGTTATGGCGTGCGCAGCTTCGGCCGCTCCCTCGAAGAAACCTACTTGAAGCTCGCCGATCAGATGGCTCGCCGCGAAATTCTCGCGCAGATTCACAGCCGCGTCATCGAACTGGAGCGCACGCCACCCAAAATTCTGGATGGCGTTCCAGAAACGCTTGCTTATCTAACTGAGCGGCACCGGCTGATTCTCTTCACCAAGGGCGAACCCGCAGAGCAAGCCGCGAAGGTCGAGCGCTCCGGCCTCCAAGGATTCTTCGAGTTCATCGAAATCGTCCCGGAAAAAGATACCCAGACCTACGGCGGCCTGGTGCACAAGCACAAAATCGTGAAAGCCCATGGCTGGATGATCGGCAACAGCCCGCGTAGCGACATCAATCCGGCAATGCAAGTTGGGCTCAACGCCGTCTACATCCCTCACCAGCACACCTGGACCCTCGAGCACGAACCTGTCGTGGCTGGCTCCGGCAAATTGGTCATCTTGCCCTCATTCCGCGAACTGCGCTCCCACTTCTAAGTTGGTTCTCCCAGAGGAAAAACAATCTGCATAGATATGCCACTCTGCTAGCCATCAAAAGATTTTCTCCCGGTGCCGCAAATTCCCGAAAGTTCCGATGTTCGCAATGATAAACGCCACACGAAACTGATTTTCGGTGCGTACGGTCGCGAGGTTCAGTCGCCGGTATTCAACGGCGAGCCCGCAGCAGCTTCCGTTGTAGCTGACCTGCACGACCTGGTTTTGCAGCGTTTTGTTGGTGAAATCGTAGCCAACGCCCCCCGTAAAATTGAACCCCTTCCGATTCTCGCTGCCGTAACCCAGGAGTGCGCGGATCTGGTTCGATAGCGGCTGCTGAAAAGCCGTCTGTCCAGGCGGCATCGACGCCAGATCGCCGGGAGTAGGGTTGTCATCTAAGCGGAAAAAAGCAATCGTGCCGAAGAACTCGCGGTAAGGCTTCGCCTTGATCAGCGTGCCAATCGTCACGAGCCGCTGATTTTGCGGGTCGTATTGGAGAATCTGCTCCAAGTCATAAGGTCCCCCGGGCGTGATCCTGAAATCGCTGACGATAGGCGACCAATTGCGCGGCCCGAACGCAAATGCAAAAGGCGAAATGGAATCCAGCGCCTGAAAAACGTTGCGCTGGCCGCTGACGATGGCCCCGCCAAACGTGGGATCGAAATAGTGCTTTTGCACGATTCGCCAGGAGATAAGTTCCTGCGGCTGGTCGTCGCCATCCTTCAAATAAAGCCGCTGGGTAAATCCGTATTCGACTTCGCTGGTGTCGGTCAGCGTGGCATCGCTGTCAAAGCGGATGAAGTCGGCAAAATTGTTCACGCCGGTGACGTAGCGGTAGGTAATTGCCGGCTCGATCGTATGCTTGTACCTTCGCGGAGGCTTGCCCTTCCTTTCAGGCCGCTCAAAAAATCGTTCGAACGTGGGCGGGCGGAGTTCCACGGCGAATTCGCCGGTGTTCCGCGTGATGGATGTTCCGCTGACCATCCCGGACGAATTGAGCGAATCGCCATAGCGCGTCGAGCGAAACGCCGCCGAAGAAGTCCCTCCAAACCACGGTCCGAAGTGCACCGGAAGCGTGACCTGCGGAGCGAATTCCTCTCGCGAAACACTCAAAGGCGTGTCAATCGGCGTGAACGTAGCCGTTGCCATCCCTGACTCAGCGCGATGCACGGCTCCCACAAAGCTATCAAACGAAAAATATAGCGGAATCTTTCGCCAGGGAGATTGCTCGACGGAGCTAAAGCGGGCCTGCGGCAAATTCCGAAGCGTTACGCTCGAAGCCGGAATGGCCGGCGCCGGTGGCGTCGTCGTAGCCGCCACTGGAAGCGTTAAAAAACTCTTGTCGTTGATTCCCGCGAAATTCAAGCTGAATCCGCGGAAATTATTTGTAAAAAAAATCGCGCTGCGCACTTCAGAGTTGATCGCGTCGCCAAAGCTGTCCGCAAACGCCAGACGAAATGTCAACGAAGACAGTTGGTTGTAGTCGGTAACAAACCGCCATCCGTGAGGCAGCAGCGACTGAATCTGCAGCGTCTGCTGTTGGCCGCCTTGAGGAGAACGCGTAGTGCTACCAGGATTCAAAAGCCCACGGTCATCCACGCCGAAATAGGTGTATTGCACGGAAGTGTTTTCGAAAGGCTTGGCGCGAAAAGTCCCGCGCTCCAGAAAGCCGCGCCGGCTCATGAATTGGCCGCCAAAGGTCGTGTCCAGCCACGAGAGCGGCGCGAGATAAAAAGCATCGCCGAGGATGGAGCCTTTGCGCGAGCTTTGCCCGATGTCAGGAATCAGGAAGCCCGATTGCCGGACCTTGGCTCCTGCGGGCGCAGTAGCATAAGGAAGCCAAACCAGCGGAACGCGGAACAATCGGAAGTTTGCATTGACCAGCGCCACCGTCTTGTCCAGTCGTATGCGCGCTTCGGGAGCATAGAACTGCCACTTGGGATGTTCCGGGTCGCAGATCGTAATCCAGGCGCCGCGAACGAAATACAAGTCGCCGGCAAAGCGCTCCACGGTGCGCGCCTCGAAATACAGCGGATTGTCCGTGAGCAAGACTTGCTCGTTCGGCTGGCGCACGATTTTGAACGTGCCATGAACGTTCTGAAAGACACCATGCCCCGTGCTGACGTTGTAATGCGCTTCGGTGGCTTCGAGGTGTTCGCCGTTGTAGTCCAGTTGAACGTGACCGGTGGCGGTTGCTTCGTTGGTCTTGTCGTTGTACTCCACATGGTCGGCGCGAAGCCGCGTATCGCCGTAGCGAATATCTACGTCACCGTCGGCGGTGGTCACGTCGCCCTGGCGCGTTTGCGTCTTGGCTTCAAGTTCGGCCACCAGGCCTTTGCCCGGCTGCGGGAGCAGTTGCTGCGTTGCGCCAGCCACAGAGGAAAGGCTCGAAATCGTGCTGAGAAGCACCGTCAAGGTGAGCAAGTGACGGATCGCAGCTGGAACCTGCGCCGAAGAACAATGATTCTCGCAAGGCATGCGATAGGTAAGAACGAAACGATAGCCTAGCATGGGGTCGCATTGATTTGAAGGCAAGGGCTGCCGCGCCGTTGCTTGCGGCGGCAAGAAAGTAAACGACCCGAAGCGCGATCCGCCTGTGAAACGCGGCGATGGCCCCGCGCGTCTGTTTGCTCAGGGTTGGTTGGCCCTTCCAGAAACATTTGGTGTGCAGTGCCCGGTAAAGGGTAAGATGCCGGACTTTGCGCATGAGGAGATGAAATGAAGCATACGTCGAGGATTCTTCGGACGATTGTCGTCTGTTTGCTGTTGCTGGGTGCACTGGTTATGGATTTAGCCGCGGCTCCGCAAAATCCCACAGATAAATTCAAGAATCTGGAATTTCGCGAGATTGGCCCGGCCGTGATGGGCGGGCGCATTGACGACTTCGCGGTCGTCGAAAACAATCCCAATATTGTTTATGTGGGCACCGCTTCCGGTGGCGTGTGGAAAACAACGAACAACGGTACGACCTGGGAACCGGTCTTCGATAAAGAGGGTGTCTCGACGATTGGCGATATCGCCATCGCGCCTTCCGATCCCTCGATTGTTTGGGTTGGAACTGGCGAGCCCAACAACCGTCAGAGCTCTTCTTGGGGCGACGGAATCTACAAATCGCTCGATGGAGGCAAGACCTGGAAGAACATGGGCCTGGAGAAGACGCACCACATCGGAAGAATCGTCATTCATCCGAGAAACCCCGATATCATTTACGTCGCGGCGCAAGGTCATCTGTGGGGCGCGAATCCCGACCGCGGCGTCTATAAAACCATTGACGGCGGCAATAAGTGGTCGCAAGTGCTGAAAATCAATGACGACACCGGCGTCAGCGACATCGCCATGGATCCCGAAAGCCCGGACATTTTATACGCCGCCGCTTATGAACGCCGCCGCACTCCCTTCGGCTTTAACGGCGGCGGGCCGGACAGTGCCATCTATAAAACAACCGACGGCGGAGTGACCTGGAAGAAATTAACGAAAGGCCTGCCTTACGAAAATGGCGGCGGGGACACCGGCCGCATCGGCCTCGACATTTACCGCAAGGACCCCAACATCGTCTATGCCGAGATTCAGCATGAAAAAGGCGGCACCTTCCGCAGCGAAGACAAAGGCGAAACCTGGAAGCGTATGGGCGAAACGGATCCGCGGCCTTCGTATTACAGCCAAATCCGCGTTGATCCCAACAATGATCTGCGCATCTGGGAGCTTGGCGCGCAGATGTTTTACTCCGAGGACGGCGGGAAAACCTTCACCACCCAGCGCGTCCATGGCATTCACGGCGACTTCCATGCCGTTTGGATCGATCCTGCAAACTCCAATCACATGCTCGCTGGCTCGGACGGCGGCATTCACTGGAGTGACGACGCAGGAAAAGATTGGAATTTCCTCAACGTCATCGCCATCGGCCAGTTCTATGAAGTCTCGCTGGACAACGAGAAGCCCTACCACATCTGCGGCGGCCTGCAGGACAACGGGAGCTGGTGCGGCCCCAGCATGACTCTCACTCGCGACGGCATCGTCAACGAAGACTGGGCCGTGATTCACGGCGGCGACGGTTTCTACGCCGCCATCGACAACGTCGAGCCTTGGATTGTCTACACCGAGTCGCAGGACGGTCACATTGCGCGGCGTGACATGCGGACCGGGCAGGAACGCTCCGTCCGCCCCGAAGCCAAAGCCGGTGAGCCGCATTACCGTTTCCAGTGGAATTCGCCGGTAGCCATTTCCTCGCACGACCACACGACCATCTATTACGGCGGGAACTGTCTCTTCAAATCTACAAATCGTGGTGACACCTGGACCCGCCTCGGCGGCGATCTGACCACCGGCGTCGATCGCAACAAGCTCCCCATCCTCGGCAAAGTGCCTGACAAAAATACTTTGTCGCGCCACGACGGCGTCCAGGATTATCCGACCATCACCACCCTCAGCGAATCCCCGCTTACCCCAAACGTCCTTTGGGTCGGAACCGACGACGGCAACCTGCAAGTCACGCGCGACGGCGGCAAAACTTGGAAGAACGTCAATTCAAAAGTGCCCGGGGTGCCGAAAGGCACCTACGTCAGCCGCGTCGTCGCCTCGAAAACAGCAGAAGGCGCCGCTTTCGCCACCTTCGACGGACACCGCGCCGACGATTACAACGTCTACATCTTCGCCACCACCGATTACGGCGAAACCTGGAAATCCATTCGCAATGGCATCCCCGATTCCGCCGGAAGCGTCCACGTCATTCGCGAACATCCGCGCAACACGAATCTTCTTTTTGCCGGAACCGAATTTGGCCTGTGGGTTTCTTGGGATCGTGGCGCCAATTGGACCGCTCTGAAAAACAATTTCCCGACCGTGCCTGTCGACGACATCGAAATTCAGGCCCGCGACAACGACCTCGTCCTCGCCACCCACGGCCGCTCCGTCTGGATCTTCGACGACCTCACTCCCATCGAAAAAATGGACGCGAACGTCGCCAACTCACAGCTCACCTTTTTCCCTCCTCGCACCGCCAATACCTGGTTCATTCGCCAGCGACGCTGGAGCGCCGGCCAGCAGATGTTCACCGCCAAGAATCCGGCCTACGGCGCGCTTCTCAGCTACTACTTGAAGGACGCCATTCCGCCCGAAGCTCCAAAAAGGAACGCAGAGGCGAAAACGGATGCGGCGGAGCAGCGGCCCCGAAGAGAAACAAGAACCGAAGCCGCAGCCGCAGAAAAGAAAGAAGGCAAAGTCAAAATCACCGTATCGGACAAAGACGGCAAAGTCATCCGTGAATTTGAAGGCCCCGGCGCCGCCGGCGTGAATCGCACAAACTGGGATCTGCGCATCAATGCGCCTGCGGAGCCCACTCCAGAACAGCAGCAGGCGATCGCTGCAGGATTCGGCTTCGGTCCGCGCGGCCCCCTCGTCGAGCCCGGCGAATACACCATCAAAATCAAAGCCGGCGATAAGGAAGCCACGCAAAAAGTCACAGTGGACGAGGACAACCGCATCACGATTTCCGCGGCGGATCGGGCGGCACGGCACGAAGCTATCGAAAAACTGTACGCCATGGCGAAAACCACGGACAAAGACCGCACCACCATCGAAGGCATACAAACTGCTCTCACCAACGCCCGAGATCAATGGAAGAAAGATGCTGGGAAGCCCAACGCGCCGAAGATTCCCGAGGACATCGTGAAAACTGCCGACGAACTCCAAAAGAAAGTGGACGCGGTAGCCGAAAAATACGTCCGTCCGCGCCAGTCCCTCGGCAACGCCGGGCCTCCGTTTGAATGGAAACCCGATCCCCTGCCGAATCAGGTCCAGGGCTTGCTCGGTGATCTCGACGGTTTCACCGCCGCACCGGACGGCCAGCAGCAGGAAAAACTCGCTGAACTGGCTACCCTGGTCCCCGAGGCTTCCGCAGCGGTCAAGGCCATTTCGGAAACAGACCTGCCAACGCTCAACAAGAAAATGAACGATGCCGGAATCCCGCACATCGTTCCCGCGCCCCCGCGTCCTCGTGGAGGCTTGGGCGACGGCGACGAATCGGGGTCGAACCAATAAGCCTCTCTCGCGTTCTGGCGGTGATACCGCCTGCAAAGACGCTGAGCTGTCATTCCGCGCGAAGCGAGGAATCCCGGCAACCCTGTTCGGTCAGAAGCGACCGAATTTCTTGCCGTCCGCCAAAGAAGCGGCTCAGCATTTCTCCACGTGATTTCGCGTCGATATCGCGCTAGGATGTCGAGACCATTTCGGGGGTTCCGCGTCTAAGCAGCGCGAGAGGGTGTGTTTCAATTGATGTTCCAAAGCTCTGCGGGTTCACCCTGATTCAAAAAATTTCCTGTTCATTGTCGATTTGAGGAGAGAACTATGAGCGTGAAACAGCCTAGCCTCCGCGGTCTGGCCCCGTGGTACGTCGTTGGAGCTATATGTCTGGGAGAGATTCTCGGAGGCGCGGCGCTGCCCGAAGCTCGCGCAAAGCAACAGGACGTTGCAGCACAGGACAAGGGCAAAAAAGACGAAAAGAAGGACGAAAAGAAGGACGAAAAAAAGGACGAGAAGAAGCTGTCCCTCAAGCCTGACCGCAAAATCGAGTTCACCACCGACGAAGGCACCTGGCTCTCCCTGGACGTCTCTCCGGACGGCAAGACCATCGTCTTCGAATTGGTCGGCGACATCTTCACCCTGCCCATCGAAGGTGGCGAGGCCAAGCTGATTGACGGCGGCATGGCCTTCGACAGCCAGCCCAAATTCTCTCCCGACGGCAAATCGATCGCTTTCCTCTCCGACCGCGATGGCGGCGAAAACGTCTGGATTATGAAGGCCGACGGCAGCGAACCCAAGCAAATCTCCAAGGAAGCAAATGCGGAATTTGCTTCGCCGAACTGGACTCCCGACGGCCAATACGTTCTCGTCTCCAAAGCCGGATTCGGCATCAATACCTTTGAAATCTGGATGTATCACATCCAAGGCGGTTCGGGCGTACAGGTGACCAAAGCCAAGCCCGCGCCCACCGTGCGCCGCCGAGAACAACTCAACAACCTCGGCGTCTCCGCTTCCCCCGACGGAAAATATCTTTACTACGCGCATCGCGTCGGCGGCTTCACTTACGAAGCGCAATTTCCGCTCTGGCAAGTGGCGCGGCGCGACCGCAAGACCGGCGATGAAGACATTCTGATCCATCAGCTCGGCAGCAGTATGCGCCCCGTGCTTCTCCCCGATGGCAGCGGCGTTCTCTACGTCACGCGCCACGAAGCCGAAAGCGGCCTCCGCCTCCGCAATCTGCAAACCGGCGAAGACCGTTGGGTCAAATATCCAATCACTCGCGACGATCAGGAATCCCGCTTCACGCGCGACCTCTTTCCCGGCTATGCGTTTCTTCCCGGCGGCAAAGAAATCGTTTACAACAATGACGGAAAAATCTACCGCCTCGATATCGCCACGGGCGCCGAAAAGCCGATTCCCTTCACCGCAAAAGTGTCTCAGGACCTGGGTCCCAAGCTGGACTTCCCGCAAAAAGTAGAAGAGGGCCCCGTGAAGGTGCGTCTCATCCAGGACGCCGTCGAATCTCCCGATGGCAAGCGCCTGGCTTTCTCCGCGCTCACGCATCTTTACGTCATGGACATTCCCGGCGGCAAGCCGCAGCGGCTCACCACTGGCAACGCCCGCGAATTTCAGCCCACGTGGTCGCCTGATGGCAAATGGATCGCCTACGTAACCTGGTCCGCCGCTGGCGGACAGATTTGGAGAGTGCCTTCAACGGGCGGCGCTCCCAAACAGCTCACGCAGACTTCGGCCTTTTACAGCGATCCAGTATGGTCCCCTCATGACGATCGCATCGTGGCTCTGCGTGGCAGCGCTTACGACCGCGACAACAGCACTTTTGACTTTGGCATCGCCGGAAGTCCCGATCTCATCTGGATTCCTTCAAACGGTGGCTCCGCCAATCTGATTATCCCCGCGCGTGGTGCGGGTAAGCCGCATTTCACGCATGAGAAGGATCGCATCTATCTCTACACACAGGGCGGCCTGATTTCGCTGCGCTATGACGGCACCGACCGCCGCACGCACCTGCAAGTGAAGTCGCCGCCGCTGGGTTTTTCCGAAGAACCCGACCCGGCCGACGATGTGATGGTCAGCCCGGACGGAAACTGGGTTCTGGCGCACATCATGAACCAACTCTACGTCGCTGCCATGCCCGTGGTTGGCGGCGAAGCGCCTACCATCATGGTCAACGCTGCCTCCGTTCCCCTGAAAAAAATCACCGACATCGGCGCCGATTATTTTGCCTGGGCCGATGATGGCAAGACCATGACCTGGGCCGTGGGCCCAAGCTTCTTCCGCCAGCCGCTTTCGGCTGTTTCCTTCGAGCCTCCCAAGGAAGAGAAGAAGGAGGGCGAGAAGAAAGACGCGGCTCCCGCAGACGCGAAGAAAGACGCTGCCGCCGATGCGCAGAAAAAGGACGAGGCCAAGAAAGACGAGCAGGCCGAGAAGAAGCCCGAGAAATTCAAGGAACAGGAGAAGTCCGTTGAAGAATTCCCCGTCGACCTGGAATTTCCACGCAAAACACCCAAAGGCACGATCGTTCTTCGCGGCGCCACCGTCATTACCATGAAAGGCGACCTCGGCCATGAAGAAGTCCTGAAAAACGCCGACATCGTCGTCGAAAACAACCGCATCAAGAGCGTTGGCGCGCGCGGCAGCGTGCCCACTGGTGCAAAAGTCTTCGACGTCAGCGGTAAAACCATCACACCGGGTTTTGTCGACACTCACGCCCACTGGTTCGAGATTCGCCGCGGCATCCTCGACACGCAGAACTGGAACTTCCTCGCCAACGTCGCTTACGGCGTCACCGCAGGCCTCGACGTGCAAACCTCCACGAACGACATGTTCGCTTACGAGGACCTTGTCGATACCGGCGACATCATCGGCTTGCGCGCTTTCTCCACCGGCCCGGGCGTTTTCTCCAACAACAATTTCCAGTCCGCCGAAGAAGTGAAGGGCGTCCTCACGCGCTACAAGAAGTATTACAGCACGCATAACATCAAGAGCTACGTCGTCGGTAACCGCAAACAGCGCCAGTTCATGGTCGAAGCCTCCAAAGAACTGGAAATGATGCCCACCACCGAAGGCGCGCTCGACCTAAAGCTCAACCTCACGCACGTGATTGACGGCTTCCACGGCAACGAGCACACCCTGCCCATCACGCCGCTCTACAAAGACGTGATCCAGATGTTCGCGCAGTCCGGCATTGCCGAGACGCCGACGCTCATCGTGAACTACGGCGGGCCTTTCGGCGAAGACTATTGGTACCTCAACACCGAAGTCCACGACAACGCCAAGCTGAATCACTTCACGCCGCACACGGTCATCGACGAAAAGACCAAGCGGCGCCCCGGCTGGTTCCGCAAAGACGAGTTCGAGTTTCCGAAGCTCGCCGCGCAAATGACCAAACTGGTCCGTGCCGGCGGACTCGTCGGCGTCGGCAGCCACGGCCAGCTCCAGGGCCTCGGCTACCACTGGGAAATGTGGATGCTGGCCAGCGGCGGCATGACGCCCATGGAAATGCTCCGCTGCGCCACCGTCAACGGCTCCAAGATCGTGGGGCGTCCCGCGGACATCGGCACCATCGAACCGGGAAAGCTCGCCGACCTGGTCATCATGGACAAGAATCCGCTCGACGACATCCACAACACCAACACCATCCACTGGGTGATGAAAAACGGCGAACTCTTCGAGGGCGACACGCTCAACCAAGTGTGGCCGGAGCAAAAGAAGCTCGAGCCGCTGTGGTTCTGGAATTACGACCAGCCCAAACCCGGCGCGCCCATGAGCTACGGCAAAACCGTCCTGCCTTAGCTTTCACACAGGCGGACGCGCACGGCCCTTGCTTCGTTTTGCGGCGCGTGGCTCTACCACGACGCCGCCAACCCTGATTCGCCCCTTGGAAAGGCCAAAAAGCGGCCTCCCATTGTTGCCGCGTGGCTGTTGAGAACGGGCAAACCGGAAGAGTTCCGGCTAGTACCCACATGGACGGTTTCCCGGTCAATCAGGAGCCTTGGTCTATTAAGACCCCTTCAATTCTTCGAAAATTTTTTCCATTCTGATTTTAGCAGCGGGAATCTCGGGTTCATTTAATGACTCTTCCATTCGGCGCAGAACCCCTTCGACGAGAGTAATTGCCTGCTCTTGCGGCATGCGCTTTAACAATTCGTCCGTTGTCAGGTGGTAGGATTCAATTTTCAGAGACACGCGTTTCATACCAATTGCCCTACGTCTTGTACTCTACCCGATTTTCATTTGAGCGTACCCACTTCTCCGGTTTCCCGGTTTACCAGGCACAATCGAGCGTTTTGCCGGACTTCTCCGCACTAATTTCCGGATTGCCGACCATTCGTCCTCAAAGCATGGACTCTCCTCTTCTCTCGCCTTTCGGCTCTTTCTTCACCGTTTCTTGATAACGGACAGCCCATTCAGGTATTTCACTTAGCCCAAATTGCCTGATCGACCCGATTGCAGGTTTTCGCCCGTTACATAGACTCGCAGTTCTCGGACTACCAAAAGGAGAATCCACAACTCCGGGTTGCAAGAATCGCGACAGAGGCTCTGCTATGAAAGTTGGTAATCTGAGGCTCCTAGGTCGCATGAAGCCTGAATTTCAGTGTATAGACTCGGTAGAAGGCATTTCAAAACCTCCTTTTGGGCCTTCTGACCTTGCGGTTCTAAAGAGACCTTTAAGCGCGGCCTCCTCCGCACTGGCCAAGGGGCCTTCCAGACACCAGTGCAACCAAGTCTTCAGCGCGAGGAGAATCCTTACCCCTCACCCACGAGCTGGGTTTCTCTTGGTGAACGCTTTTTTAAGCCCCGTCTCGTTCAATCGCGAAGCGGTACAGATTCTCAGTTATCAGGAAAAACTGGTAGTCACCAGACGAGCAAATCTCGTCCTTGCTAGAAAGATTCGGTCCAGCTTAATAAGCCGGCAGTCGTCGAGCGAGTCGCCTTTTGTGACTGGATTCCGGTCGGGCAGGAGAAGTTATCTTTGCCGCGCCTTCATCGTCGAAACTTGATGGACATGAAGCAAGGAGAGCGAAGGCGTGATCACCGGTTGAGGCCAAACATCTGGAGATGTCGAAGTCTTACTTAGACGTAACTATGCCAGCATCAACTTTTGTAAAAAAGATTGCAAAGACGATATTACCCCGAAGGGTCGTCAAAATGCTGCGCAAGCCTGCACCCTTCGATAATACGTACCCGTGGTTGAACTACGCGTTTTCAAGATTAATGAGGGGTGGCCGCTTAAACCAGAGGCCGCCTTACGTTTGGGGCGTGGTTCAAGGTGCTGCCCTTGCAGGAGTGCTCGAGATACCCAAGATTTCAGTCATTGAATTTGGTGTGGCTGGTGGCTGTGGCCTAGTGACTCTTGAAAGGATTGCCAATGCTGTTGCCAAGATGACTAACATCCAAATAGATGTCATAGGCTTCGACACTGGTCTGGGATTGCCGAAACCGGAAGACTATCGGGATCAACCGAATTTGTGGTTTGAGGGCCAACTGGCGATGGATCGAGTACGGCTTCAGTCCACGCTTAACAGAGCCATTTTGCATCTTGGGCCTGTGAAAGAAACGATTCCATCTTTCATTAGTTCCAATCCCGCACCAATCGCATTTGTTTCATTCGACCTTGACCTCTACTCCTCCACACGCGATGCTTTGACGCTATTTCAGGCGCACTATAAACACTATCTCCCAAGGGTAATATCATATTTCGATGATACTTTCGGTTATACTTTTAATGACTTCTGCGGCGAACGGCTTGCAATAAGAGAGTTCAATGAGTGCAATGATAATCGTAAAGTGTGCGCCATCCACGGTCTCAGGAATTTTATTGAAAGCCCTGTCAGCGATCTTTGGCCAGATGGCATGTATTTCGCACACTTATTCGACCACCCGTTGTATGTTGCACTTGACTCGATCAGCAAGCCAGTAATCATGGACGTTCGAGGAAATACTCTGTGGCGGAGCGTGCACTCGCAAGAGGCGCCCTGATCCGTTACAAATTGAACCATTGCTGGGGATTTCGGTCTGCAGTACGAATCAGCGCTACTGTGCGTCTCGATGACAGAGCCGCTATAAGTCCCGATTTAGTCGGGAAACCGGCAAAGTTCCTTGCACGCAAATCAACTTGGGAGGTTACCGTAATCGGGACTTAGCTTGCGCAAAATGGAACGGTTCTTGAAGAGCAAAATTGTTACCGACTCTAGCAGTCCTGTTCCGAGCAGTGGCCATCCACGAGGTGCTCGGTCACCATGCAGTAAAATTGCTCCGGGTTCAGGGTTCTGAGATTCCCTCTTGAAACCATAAGTCATTGTTAGTCTGCGCGATCCCACGCAAAATCTGATTTCCGCCGGCGTAGTTGTTAGTTTGCGTTGAACCAATCAATGTATGCCCACAAACTACAAAAGGCTCTATGACGTAGAGGTCCCCTGCGATCAGGGTCACAGGCGTAGAGAACCTGAATGATGAGACGCTCGGGGCAATTGAAAACGGAATTACAGTAGGCTGGCTTGTGCCTAAAATCGGTCCGGATATTGAACCCAAGCGGATGTTTACCTCGACAGTGGCGCCGCCGTTGTCCGTTAGGAGTAGGAGATTGACGAAGTTCAGGGAAGTCAAGGTCGGCGTGAACGATTGGCCTAAAGGAGAGAAATTTGATGCATTTTGAGACAGCGTTCCCAAGGGCAGCCCGGTGTTAGTTTGGTCAAATACCATGCGGACCTTGGCAAGCGATATCGCTAAGGACGCTAAGGAAATGATAAGAACTAGCAAACCGAAGCAGTAAATCAACACCCTAGAAATCATAACCCCTCCAATCAGCTGAATGCCTAGCTACGGCTTCACGTGTTTATCGACTGCCTGATCGCCTAGACGGTTTGCAGGCCGACTTCTCCCTGTTGCTTGGAGCCGGCTTTGCCGACCCAGATCACGCTGCAGCGCTCGAAGATGGGAGGATTTTCCTCAAGGATAAGCTCGACCGCTTGGCCGCGCCCAAGATCGAAACTCCCGCGCAGTCGGAAGCCTCCTTTCGAGGAATCGAGGACGAGGCAGGGGAACCTCTTCTGGTTGCCGCCCTGATTGATGACGACCAGGCTGGCGCGCCTCTTCGACATCGACCGCGTCGACTGGCGGCCCTGGGGAACGGGAAGGCTGAGCATTCTTTCACCGCCTGCTTTAACCTAAGCTTTGTTAGGAACCCCGAATCTGAGTGCCTCCATCCAATGTTCGACTGGCGCATCGAGTCTGATGCCCAGAAGATAATCCTCGCTGGGGAGCTTCTTGCAATACACCACCGAGCCTTCGATCCAAAATCCAGGCGGGGACGAAACAAGTACCAGCTCACCGGGTCGCCAGAACTCCTGTGTGACCGTCTGGATGCCGAATCTGCTGACATTCTCCGTTGGAACGACTTCAAAAACTCCCGGCTTATGAAGGCTGGTCACCCACAGGGGGGTGCTCACACGGTCGCGAGCTTCCGACCTTCCAATGCTTCGGGATGCGCCCACCCGGGGTCTTGAGACTAGCGGCGGGGGCGAGCATTCTCCAAGGGAGAGCTCTCTTGCCACCACCTGCGGGAACTCAAGTTCCGCCGCTTGCGTCATGTGTTACCTCCGTCCGAGGAATCCGTCCATCAGTGTTTCCAAGGCACATGAACCTCTCGCCGAGAAACGCCTCGGGAGATGGCAGCTCTCTTGGGAAACTACGGATGCGGAAACGGGAATAGAATCGAGCGGATTCCTGAAATCAAGACCAGGTGAATACCTGACTAGCCGGCCGGGGAGAAGTCAAATCCCCCATTTAGTGCAAGGGACTTTCGCCGGGGCGATAACTCCACGCCACTACGCCACAACGTAAAGGCTTGCCTCGATTTCAATTGGATGTGCAGACGCTTTGACTGAGAGACCAAGTCGACCGTTTGCGGACGGGGCCGAAAACAACTAATCGAGGGCGATACGAGTGCTTGTCTTTCTAACCCCTGCCAGCCTCTGGATCTGACCCATCACAAGCTGGTTGAGCTCCTGGGATCCTCTGACTTCCACAACGGCGAATATGTCGCGGGAGCCCCAACACGCGTCGGCCATCTTGACTCCCGGGAGACCCGAGATCTGCCAAGCAATGTTGCGCGACGTGCCAGGCTCCGTTGCAACTATGATATAGGCTCTCAAGACGTCCATCCAAGGGAGCCTGAATATTGTCAACAACATTACTCCACAGAAGCTCACTAAGTCCCGGTAAGTCGTGAAAGACCCGCTAAAGGACGCTGATCGTGACGGCGCGCGTAACCGTACCCGAGGCGAACTGGGCAGTAAGCACGTAGGTTGTCGTCCCCACCGGCCTGACGGGGAAAGACCCGGAAGTGGCGACTGCGCCGATTTCGGTAATGGAGACGCTCTTCGCCTTGATACAAGACCAGGACAGAACGGCCGATTCCCCGCGACGGATGGAAACCCGGTTTGCGGTGAAGACGGCTACGCCGCTCGCGTTGGGCGTCGGGGCTATCACTTGGCCCCTTTGACAGGCTGTTAGCAGAAAGACGAAACTCGCGAGACCGAATAGCGGTATTCGAGCCCACGAGGGTGAGAGCTGACGCATCGCTTGCCGTGGATGAGATGTTCAGCTAGACGATCGGGATGCATGGCCGGATGGGTTTGTCTAGCCTTGTTCTGTCCTCTCAACGCCCGAACACAAACTTCCTTTACGGTTCCCAGCAGACTCTACCTCTGTGTTTTCTTTCTCTTACGCCGCATGCCGCAGTCTTCCTTCTAAGGCTGCGTGTTTTGGCCCATTTTAGGGGGCCGCTATCTCGCAGAGGACAAACAGCCTATAGTACACTTGACAGAACGTTAAATTGTAGTATAATAGGTTGGTTTACTGGGCAGGAATTTGTCTGCCAACTATCATGTCTCCCCGCCGCGCGCTCATCTTGAAATCCATCGCCACCTGTTCGCGCCCTCCCTTCCATATTCCGTATATTCTTCCAAGTTCCGTATGCGCTAAGTCCTTTGTTTCCCACTCTTACGAAAACTACCGGGGTGTGGGGGTATTATTCCCAAATCGGAACGCCAACAATGCGGCTGGCTCCGCTGGAAATTCTTTGCCGTGCAACTATAGGAAAAAGAGCCGGACTGAAGCCCAGCTTCTACAAAGCGGGAGCCGCGGCTACTGCTCGGCATTGGCGGCGGGTTCTTTCGGGGTTGCTTCTTTGGCAGCGGCGTCCTTCGCCGCGGCTTCCTTGGCAGCAGCGTCTTTGGCCGCGGTCTCTTTGGCGGCGGCTTTGGCTTGCAAGTCGCGGTACCAGTCGAAGGTTAGCTGCAGGCCGTGTTCAAAGCCGACTTGCGGCTCGTATCCAAGGAACTTTCGCGCCTGCGAAATGTCGGCCTGGGAGTCGCGGATGTCACCTTCGCGCGGCGGATCGTATTTGGCTTCGAGCAGCTTGCCGGTGATTTTCCGCAGCGCCGCGAGGACCTGATTGAGGGAGATGCGGTCTCCGCAGCCCACGTTGAACACTCTGCCGGCCACGTTGGGCGCTTCGCAGGCGAGCAGGTTGGCGTGGACCGCGTTGTCCACGAACGTGAAATCGCGGGTTTGTTCGCCGTCGCCGAAAACCACGGGTTGCTGGTCTTCGAGAAACGCGGTGCAAAACTTGGCCAGCACGCCGGAGTACGGTGAACTGGGATCCTGGCGCGGGCCAAAGATATTGAAATAGCGAAGGGAAACGGTTTCGAGGCCGTAGCACTTGAGAAACGCCGCGCCATAAAGTTCGCCGACGTATTTGCTAACGCCGTAGGGGGAAATCGGCTCCGGCTGCATGGTTTCGACCTTGGGAAGCGTCGGCGTCTCGCCATAAGCGGACGAAGAAGCGGCAAACACGACGCGCTTGACCTTCATTTCCTTGGCGGCTAAGAGGACGTTGAGCGTGCCTTCGACATTGATGCGGTTGGTTTCGAGAGGATCTTTCACGGAACGCGGCACGGAAGTGCGGGCGGCGAGATGCAGGACATATTCCGCTTCGTGCATGGCTTTGCGGACGACTTCGATGTCGGTGATGCTGCCCTTAATGAGGGTAATCTTGTTGCGAATCTCGGCGAGATTGTCTTCCTTGCCGCCCGAGAGGTCATCGAGGACGACGACGCTGTGCCCGCGCTGGACGAGTTCGTCCACCGTATTCGAGCCGATGAAGCCGGCGCCGCCGGTCACTAAGTAACGCATTCAGGAAGCCTCCTAAGCTTAGCCACCACCGTGGGCCGGGGGCACTTTGGCGAACGGCAGGTGGCCGCAACGATACTGGACGCCGGTCTTGGAAAGACGGCAGACCCGCGTTTTGATACGCTGATAGTTCGCGGCGCGCCGGCGAAGGGAGCCGGAGGATTTCCGCGTACAGAAGGATATTGTACGACGGAATGCGCGCCGGAAAGCGCCTGTTTCGAGGAGCGGCGCAGGAAAATCATGAGCCTGAAGAGGACCGTCGGGATTGGCGCGCTGGTGGCGCTGGGCTTTGCAGCGGGAGCTTTCTACTGGGTGCATGCCCGTGGCGAGCAGGCGCTTCCTCTTCCTGACGTGGTTTCGCAGGAGCCGCCGGGATTTCAGGAAGCTTCGGTCGCGAATGCCTTGCCAAATGTTGCGGCGGGAAAGGCAGCTCCGTCAGCCAAAACCAAAAAAACCACGCCACCTGCTCCGGCGGAACTGCCGCTGAAGGCCGGCGAAGTGCTGAATTACGAGGCGGACGTGGCGAAGCTGGAAAACGTGGCGACGCTGACGCTGAAGGTGGCGGGCAAAGGAAACTTTTTGGGCAAGAGCGTCTGGCATCTGCAGGCGACCGCGCACACTTTGAAGCCTCTGCGCATCGTATTCGAGCTGGACGACCAGTTTGATTCTTACAGCGATGCGGGAACGCTGGCTTCGCTGCAGTACGAAATGCGGCTGAACGAACGCGGGCAGAAGGTGCAATCGATCCAGCGAATGACCTCGACCGGCAAAGAGCCCGCGCCTGCCGATGCCACGGCAGCGCGCGTGCTGCCGGGAACGCGCGATCCCCTGGGGATGATGCAGTTTTTGCGGACGACGGATTGGAGCAGCACGAGCCAGGTGCGCAGCCCGGTGTACGACGGGCACAAGCTCTACGACGTTCGCGCGAAGCTCGTGAGTACATCGGCGGCGGTGGGCGTGCCCGCGGGAGATTTCCGCGCAACGAAAATCGACATTCACGTTTTTGAGAATGGAGTGGAGACGAAAGATGCTTCCTTTGCGCTGTACCTGGCGAACGACAGCGCGCGCACCCCGGTGCTGCTGGAAGCGGTCATGCCTTTCGCGACCGCTCGCGTGCAATTGGTGAAAGACCAACCGGAAACCGCAGAGGCGAAGCCGAAAGCCGACTAGAATAGCTTTTTGGAAGCAGCCGCCTGCAGATCAATACTGGCCGGCAAAAAACTTAGCAGCTTGTTGAAAAATTCCGTTGACTGTCATCCCGAGCGAAGCGAGGGACTTGCTTTTTGAGAAAATTCAAGGCAAAAAGCAGATTCCTCGCTACGCTCCTCGGAATGGCAAGCTTTACTTCGTTTTTCAAGAAGAACTTAGATTAGCAGAGGACGATTTTTTCGCGATGGCGCACGACGCGGCGCGTGGCGTTGCGCGTATCGATGACCAGCTTCGCGGCGTCGACGATGGCGACGTAGTCGTAGATGGAATGGTCGGTGGCGATGACTACGGCATCGTAGCTCGCGAGCGTTTGCGAATTCAGCGGCACGGACTTCATGTTTTCGTAATTGTAGTGGCGCATCTTGTGAAGTTGCGGGAAGTAGGGGTCGTTGTAATCAAGCGCTACGCCACGCTGGTGGAAGAGCTGCATGATCTTGAGCGACGGGGATTCGCGCAAATCGTCTACGTCTTTTTTGTAAGCCACGCCGAGCAGCAGAATCTTCGAGCCTTTCATGCTTTTCTTGCGATCGTTCAATGCACTGGCCGTGGCTTCGGCCACGTGGTAAGGCATGGCGGTGTTCACTTCGCCGGCCAATTCGATGAAGCGCGTGGCAAAGTCGTATTCGCGAGCTTTCCAAGAGAGATAAAACGG
>DATDNK010000310.1:0-3958 GCA_036518275.1 Candidatus Acidiferrum sp. | reverse complement strand
AGCGAGAACTACCACCTGGCGATCGGAGAAATGCGGACCATCGGCCTTTCGCATTCCGCTGCAGAGAAATTTGCACGGTTCCTGATCGAGCAAGTATCGGAAGGCGAGAAAGAAGATGGTGAGGTGCGCGCGACGCTCACTTTGACGCACGAAGAGATCGCCCAGATGATTGGCTCGTCCCGAGAAACGGTGACTCGTTTGTTTTCGGATTTCAAGAAGAAGGGGCTCCTTCAGGTGAAGGGGTCGACCGTCATCATTCGAGATATCGCCACTCTCCACAAGTTGGCAGAAGGCTGAGTCTCCCTTAACCCAGAAGGCGTATTTTGGTCAGACTATAACGCCTATACCGCCAGCCTCGTCGCAATAGTTACCGAGTGACCGCCGCGCTTGACTTTGTCGTGTGTCTGTTCCCCTTGACATTCTACTGGAAGGAACCTATGCTCACTCACCTAGAATGCCTACTAAAGAAGAGCGCGAACGGATCGAACTTTTGCAGGGAACCCTGGACTTGCTGATTCTGCGCACGCTGTTGCGCGGGCCAGCGCACGGCCACGCCATCGCAAAGACCATCGAATTCAACTCGGACGAGGTGTTGCAAGTCGAACAGGGATCGCTGTATCCGGCGCTGCACCGGCTGATCAAGAGAGGATGGATTTCCGTTGAAGAGGGCACATCGGAGAACAACCGGCGCGCCAAATTCTATTGGCTGACGGCAAGGGGCAGGAAACAACTGAAGGTGGAAACCAGCAAGTGGGACAAACTGGCGGGAGCAATCGCGCGGATTCTCCGGCCAGCCGAGTGAGGAGCAAATCATGGGACGCCGCAAACGCATGCTGGAAGAGCTCGACGAGGATATTCGCGAGCACATCGAGAGGGAGACGCAAGACAACATCGAACGCGGGATGACTCCGGAAGAAGCGCGCTATGCGGCGATGCGCAAGTTCGGAAACGTGATGCGGGTGAAGGAAGAGACGCGCGAAGTATGGATCGCTGTTTGGCTCGAGGAGCTGTGGCAAGATATTCGCTACGGCCTACGCATGCTGCGCAATTCTCCGGGCCTCGCGGCTGTTGCCATCCTTACGCTTGCGTTGGGGATTGGTGCGAACACAGCGATTTTTAGCCTGATTAATGCGGTGATGCTGCGGTCGCTTCCGGTGGAAAAGCCTTCGGAGCTGGTTGTGTTGCGGTGGAGCGCGCGTAAGGCGCCGCGGATTTTCGGTTACATGTCGTCGGGCGACTGTCCAAGCAATCTGCGCTTCGGCGCAGCGAATCCCACTGGCTGCTCGTTTTCCCAACCAATGCTTCGCGAGATTAGAAATGCGAACCATTTCTCGGGAGTGGCGGCGTTTGCCAATACCGGTCCGCTGGCACTGACCGGGAATGGACCTGCGAGCATGATTAGCGGCCAATTGGTTTCCGGAGATTTCTTTCAAACGCTGGGATTGAAAGCTGCGGCGGGCCGTGTGCTGGAAATGAGCGACGATTCGCCGACGGCTGCACCTGTCGCGGTGCTCAATTATGGATTTTGGCAGAGCTCGTTCGGCGGGACACGGGCGGCTGTGGGGCGCACGATTGAGTTGAATGGTGTGGCTTTCGCGATCGTCGGAGTCGCCGAGCAGCGATTTACGGGAATTACACCTGGAAGCGACTATGACGTTTGGCTGCCGCTCGCGGCAGGGCCGCGGATCAACAATGCGCGAATGTGGGACAACCGGGAAAACAAAGTAACGTACTGGTGGTTGACGATTCTCGGGCGACTGAAACGCGAAACGCCGATGCTGCAAGCGCAGGCGGCGATTAGCGGGATATTCCGCAACGAGATGCTACACGGAGCCATACCGCTGTTCGAAATGGGCGGAGGAATGCCAGGGCGACCGGAACGGCGAGGCGGAGGCGGACCTGCATCGCGACAAGTCGTTGTGGGCGGCCCACCACCTGCAGGCGCGAGAGCTGTTCCACCTCCGCCGGGTGGCGGTTTGCAAGGCTCTGTAGTAGTTGGCGGCCCCGTGCCTTCGGCTGGCGGAGGCCAAGGAACGGCCAGGATTCAGGCGCCGTCTGCGCCGGTTGCACAAGGTCAAGCGCCTTCCGAAGGGGCGAACGAACCAAGAACGCTCTCAAAGCCCGACGATGAACCGACCGTAACTCTTGTCAATGCGCAGACCGGATTGACGGGATCGCGCGGGCGGTTTGCCAACCCGCTGTACGTTTTGATGTTCGCCGTGGGGATCATCTTGCTGATTGCGTGTTCGAACGTCGCGGGACTGATGCTGGCTCGCGCGGCAGCGCGGCAGAAGGAAATGGCATTGCGGCTGGCGCTCGGGGCGGGTCGAATGCGAATCGTGCGCCAGCTTTTGACGGAAAGCCTGCTTCTCGCGGCGACGGGCGGCATTTTGGGAATCGTTTTTGCATCGTGGGGCTCGCGTGCGATCGTTTCGTTCGTATCGAACAATCAACCGCGGCCGCTTACTTTTGCCGTCGGGCTCGACCTGCGCGTACTGGGATTCACCGTTGCCGTTTCGCTTTTGACGGGGATTCTCTTCGGCCTTGCGCCTGCTTTTCGTAGCGTCCGCGTGGATGTAACTCCTGGATTGAAGGAGGGGTTCAGCGCTTCGACAAAGATTTCTAGTGGCGGCGTGAGAAGGCTCAGCATCGGCAACTCGCTGGTTGTGACGCAAGTGGCGTTGGCAATTGTGGTACTGGTGGGCGCGGGGTTGCTGGTGCGAACGCTGCAAAATCTACGCAGCATTGACGTGGGCTTCGATTCTCACAATCTGGTGATTTTCGGAATCAACCCGTCGCTTGCAGGCTATAAGGACGCGCAAATCGATAGCTTTTACCGCGATTTGCAGGGTCGCCTTACGGGAACGCCGGGCGTGAAGGCGGCAAGCTACTCCATGGTGCCACTATTGAGCGGCGCACTGATGGCCACAATGTTCCACTGGCCTGGAACCCCGCAGGATCGGGCATCCGAATCCGACGTGCTGCAAATTGGCCCGAATTTCTTCAGCACCATGCAGATTCCCTTTGTTGCCGGGCGCAATTTCACCGCTTCCGACTATGAAATTGTTGGCCACAACATACAAAGCCCCTTTACTGCTAGTGCGGCACCGGCGGCTGTGCCGACGCCGGTGATTGTAGACCAGGCATTCGTGGCGAAGTTTCTCGGGAAAGAAAACCCACTGGGAAAACGCTTCGGTCAATCTGAAGCAAGCCAGGACGGCCCTGCGAGCCCGGGTTATGAAATCATTGGCGTGGTTCGCGACACAAAATACAGCGATCTGCGGCGGGAAATCAGCCCGATGATGTACACGCCGCAGACAATGCAGGGAGCGTCGTTCGAGGTGCGCACGGCGGGTGATCCCCAAGCTTTGGTTCCAGTGATCCGCAAAGTGGTGGCGGAAATCAATCCCAATTTGCCGCTGCGGGACGTCACCACGGAGTCGCAGCAAATCGACCGCTTGCTGTTTCAGGAGCGGCTTGTGGCGCGTGTGTCTGGTTTCTTTGGCTTTCTGGCGCTTGCGCTGGCGTGCATCGGGCTCTATGGGTTGCTGGCGTATGAGGTTACGCGGCGCACTCGCGAAATCGGCATTCGCTCAGCGCTTGGCGCACAAAGAGGCGATGTTCTGCGACTTGTAGTGAAGCAGGGACTTTTGCTGGCGCTCGTGGGCGCCGTTGCGGGCATCGGAGTTGCGCTCGGCGTGACGCACTACTTGAAGTCTATGTTATACGACGTGAGCGCCTACGATCCCATGACCATTGTGGTTGTCAGCGTGTTGCTGGTCCTTGTTGCGCTAGCGGCTTGCTTGATCCCTGCGCGGCGTGCGACGAATGTCGATCCGATGGTGGCGCTGAGGTACGAATAGCTCTTCGTAGGAACAACAATCACAAAACCTGGCTACTTGCGGATGGCCTTGATGGCGTTTGCGCCACCGACAAGCGAATGCGCGTGATTGTGGCA
>DATDNK010000309.1:0-7777 GCA_036518275.1 Candidatus Acidiferrum sp. | reverse complement strand
GTCTTTCACCGAGCGCGAAGCGCCGCGAGGGTCGAAGTCGGGAATACGCTTGAGTTCGCCCAGTGTGCGTGGCTTGGGCTTGCCAGAGAATTGCCCTGAAGATTGCGATGATGTGTTAGCCGTCATTGGTCCCGTTCCGCGGCCCACTTGGTGAAGTTCCACAGGACTCCCGGAATCCTGGTTAGCTCCCCGTTCATTGCGGTGCCTTTACCATGTGGACCGCACAAAAATCAGTTTAATCCGTGCCCATTGCCTCCCGCGCGCTGCCTCTTGACCTTATTATTCTGTAGATGCGGGGCCCACTCGCGAAGATATCCGACCAGCCGCTCCTGCCGGTCTTCCTCCGATCTCAGCTCCAGAATCTGCTGCTTCCATAAAAGGTCCATCGGCAACGAGCTTGCGATGCGGTAAGAGAGTTCCTCAACTGGCGTGCCTTCCAGATTTTTGGGGTAATCTTCGAAAAGTAGGGTGTGACAAGCTTCGTAGAGTTCGACAAGCTGCCGCTGAACCAAGGGACTTCCCGTGCCTCCACGATCCTCCAAATAGTCGACATGTCCCGTCAGCAGGGGATTTTCCGTGAACAGTTCCACTACGCGAAATGGCGCGCGACCTACAGTAAGAATATCCATTCGTCCGTCGGGATAGCGCTTCACGACTTCCAGGATTTCCGCGGCGCAGCCGACTTTCGCCACGCCCTTTGGCAGCGCCAGCAGCATGCCAAATTCCGACTTTTCTTCAAGGCAGGATTTCACCATCTCTTTGTACCGTGGCTCAAAAATATGTAGGGGCAGGGAAGCGCCGGGTAGGAGAACGACGTTCAACGGAAAAAGCGGGATGCGTTCTGGCCGCATGATTCCCATACCAAATGATACCAGACCGGTGCAAGCAGGTCAGGGGCGTCACCGCAATGAAATGCACAAGGCGCGTGCACAAAGCACGCCTTAGGCGAGTTGATGGCGCGCTGCTTCGGCCGCGGGCTTCAAAGTAGGTTCCGGTGGGTTCGAGAACTCCAACGCCTCATTGTCCACAGAGCTCCACTTGAGGCTCCAGACGTCGCGGAGGTAGTTCTGATAAACGCGCCACGGCGCTTTCGAGCCTTGCTTGGGCCAGCTCGAGATCGCTCGTTGCACATACCCGGAGCTGAAATTCTGCACAAAAGGAGCTACCGCCTCTTCATGGCCGTTCCGGGGCGTGACCTGGCGCGCGCCTTTCCGGTCCATGAGGTTCAACAAACGGCAGACATACGCGCAGATCAAATCGGCCTTGAGGGTCCAGGATGCATTGATATAGCCGAAGACGGAGGCGAGATTCGGTACGCCCGACAACATCACGCCCTTATAAGCGAGAGTATTGCCGAGGTCCACGCGGCGCCCGTCGACCTCCAGCTCCGCTCCGCCGAACGCCTGCAGCACCAGGCCCGTCGCGGTCACCACGATGTCGGCTTCCAACTCCTCTCCCGATTGCAAGCGCACGCCTTTTTCTGTGAAGCGTTCGATCTGGCCGGTGGCCACGCTGGCGCGTCCAGCCTTGATCGCCTGGAACAAGTCTCCGTCCGGCACTAGACAGAGCCGCTGCGTCCACGGGTTGTATCGCGGGGTAAAGTGCGTGCTCACATCGTACTCCGGCCCCAATTCTTTGCTGATCTTCTTGATAATTCCGGCCTTCACAAAATTCGGAAAGCGCATCGCGAGTTGGTAGACGTACATCATGTAGGCAGTGTTCTTCCAACGGCAGATCCGGTAGGCCCACATCGCGGGCATGAAGCGCCGCAGGAAATTGGCGATGGCATCTTGTTCAGGCATGGACACGATGTACGTCGGCGAGCGTTGCAGCATCGTCACGTGGCCCGCAGTCTTGGCCATCGCGGGCATGAGTGTTACGGCGGTCGCGCCGCTGCCGACGATGATCACGCGCTTGCCGGCATAGTCCAGGTCCTCGGGCCAGGCTTGCGGGTGAACAATGCGGCCGGTGAAGCGGCCAATGTCCGGAAACTCCGGCAGGTAGCCTGCGCTGTAGCGGTAATAACCCGCGCAAGAGAACAAAAAGTTGCAGGTCAGGGTCACCGGCTCCTCGCGCCCGTCGGGTTCCTGACGCACCGCACTCACCGTCCAGGCCGCATCCTGGGAGGACCACGCTGCGCGCTGAACCCTGTGACGAAAGCGAATGTGCTGGTCAATGCCTTCGTCACGCGCGGTTGCAATGATGTAGTTGCGGATATCTTCCCCTGGGCCAATCGCCTTGGGGTTGGTCCATGGCCGGAATGAAAAGCCCATGGTGAACATATCTGAGTCGGAACGAATGCCCGGATAGCGGAACAGGTCCCAGGTTCCACCAATGCCCTCGCGTTGCTCGAGTATGACGTAGCTTTTATTTGGGCAGAGCTTCTGCAGGTGATAGGCAGCGTCGATGCCCGACAGGCCCGCGCCCATGATCAATACGTCGAAATGTTCCACACCCATCGGTGTCTCCAGATTGCTCGTGCAACGAACCTGCCAGGGGTTCCCGCTTTTGTACTTCTGTTTTAACGAGTATACATTTCAATTGCTCGTTTGGCCCAAAGGATTAGCCTTTATTGCTCTTAGGTTGAGGCGCCGCAGTACTCAAGCTCGCTTCCAATGCTGGCAATGCCTTCTCGTTGGTGGAAAAATGGTTCCTGGGGGTCGCGTTTTCGAGCGTCTTTATTTATCTTGGGTTTAGCTGCGTAGAGCGAGAATGACAAATGATCGTGCACGGAGCAAACGGATGTAACCGGGCCAAAGGACTATGCGTTTCATGATTAAGGCGAGTCAAAACAGGTCTGGTGTGATCAATTCCCAATCTGTTTTTAGCCCAGTAATCGTTCGGGGGATCAGGTGAATTATACGGCGTTACTGCGCTCGGCGCTTGTTGCGCTGTTGCGAAACAAACTGCGGAGCGTGCTCACGGTCCTGGGCATCACCATTGGGATCGCCGCAGTGATTTGCGTCGTGGCAATTGGAAAAGCCGGCCAGGCGCGGGTCGAGCAGCAACTCAACAACCTGGGCGACAATTTTGTGTGGATTGAGGCAGGCGGGCGCGCTGTCAACGGCAGACGCACCGGCACGCACGGCACCAAGACACTGGTCATGGGCGATGCTGTAGCCATTAAGAATCAAGTGTCCTTGATTAAGAGCGTCTCTCCGAACGTCGACGGCACGGTCCAGATCATCTACGGCAACCAGAACTGGTACACGGGATACCGCGGAGTTTCACCGGAATACTTCGATATTAAGCGCTGGTACATCGATCAAGGCGCGTCCTTTACCCAGGACGACGTCGATCGGTCCGCGGACGTATGCGTGATCGGGCGGACCGTGCGGGACCAGCTTTTCGGTGTGGAAGATCCCATCGGGAAGGTGATGCGGGTCAAGGATATGCCCTGCAAGATCGTTGGCACGCTCCTGCCCAAAGGGCTGTCCGTTTCTGGCCAAGACCAGGATGATACGGTCATGATGCCGTACACCACAGCAATGAAAAAGATCAGCGGCAATTCCTGGCTGGACGACATTTTGTGCTCGGCAGTTTCCCGGGAGGCGGTGAAGCCGGCGGGGCAGGAAGCGGCGGCTATACTCCGGGACCGTCATCATCTCCGGCCGGAGGAAGAGGACGATTTCAACATACGTAATCCCGAGGACATCATTCAGGCGCAGCTCGAAGCCAGCAAGACGCTTACCGTGCTGCTGATTGCCATCGCTTCAATTTCCCTGATCGTGGGCGGGATCGGCATCATGAACGTGATGCTCGTTTCCGTGACTGAGCGCACACGGGAAATTGGCGTTCGTGTCGCCGTGGGCGCGACCGAAGAAGCCATCCAATTACAGTTTTTGGGCGAGTCCGTGATGCTCAGTCTCGTGGGAGGCGCCGCTGGGGTTCTCGGTGGGATTGTCGGTTCTTACCTGGTGGGCCAGACGCTGAAATGGCAGATGCAGATGTCCATTGAAGCGGTGGTGGTTGCGGCTTTGTTTTCAGTCGCCGTGGGCGTGTTTTTCGGATATTACCCTGCGCAAAAGGCCTCTCACTTGGATCCCATCGAAGCGTTGCGATACGAATGATGCGTCCGGACACTAATCCTTGGACTTGAGATGAAAATAAAAACCAAATGGGTGGTCCTCGCCGGGATCGTGGTTGTGACGGGAGCGATTGCCGCGATGGTGCTGAGCCGCAGCGCCCAGCCGCAGCACTTTACCGCCAAAGTTGAGCGCGGCGAAATCCGGGACGTGGTAGAAGCTACGGGAATGATCAACGCGGTGATTACGGTGCAAGTCGGTTCCCAGGTATCCGGGGTCATCGCGAAACTCTATGTGGATTTCAATTCCCAGGTCCACAAGGGCCAGGTGGTCGCGCTGATTGATCCGGCGCTGCTGCAAGGAGCGCTGCTTCAGGCCACCGCTGACTATGAAAACGCCAAGGCCAACCTCGTGGCGGCGAGGGCCAATCTGGATAAAGCCAAAGCAGCCATGGTGCAGACGAAAGCTGATTACGACCGCACCGTGGGCCTGACGAAAGACGGGATTTTCAGCCAGCAGCAGCTCGACCTTGCCAAAGCCAACTATGATTCGGCGAAGGCCGCAGTGGGTGGAGCGGACGCCACCGTAGCGCAGGCCGAAGCGCAAGCGAGCCAAAAGAAGGCGGCTGTGGAGGTGGCGCAAACGAATCTGAATTACACCGTGATTAAATCTCCGATTGACGGCACGGTGGTTGCCCGGAACGTGGACGTGGGTCAAACCGTCGCGGCATCGCTCCAAGCGCCCACGATTTTCACCATCGCGCAGGACCTGAAGAAGATGCAAGTCTATGCCAAGACGGACGAATCGGACGTAGGCAACATCAAGGTGGGAAAGCAAGTGACGTTCAAAGTGGACGCGTTTCCCAAAGATACGTTTCGGGGAGTGGTTAGCCAGGTGCGCATGAACGCGACCACCATCCAGAATGTGGTGACCTACGACACGATCATAGACTTCGACAATCCGGACTTGAAACTGTTTCCAGGGATGACCGCTTACGTGACCATTCCCGTAGCCACGGTGCAGAATGTTTTGAAGCTGCCGAACACGGCGCTGCGCTACAAGCCGCCCATGTCCCAGGAGGAGATTCTCGCGCTTTACAAGCAGTACGGCATCGAGGGCGGTGAACGACGATTGGGAAGCAATGAAGTTGCTGCCGCGGAAAAGCCCACGGCCGCCGGGCCAAGCGCACTTCAGCCGCGTACACCCCGCGCCGACAGCGCCGTGGTCTGGAAACTGCATCGCGACAACTCCATGGAGCCGGTGAAAGTGTCACTGGGTATCACCGACCATGCCTACACGGAGGTGACTTCTCTGCTTCACGGGGATCTGAAAGAAGGAGACGAACTGGTAGTTCGGACGGTGATGCCGAAATCTTCGGGTCCTGGAGGACCCGGAGGTCCGCGCTAGGCTCTTCTTGCGCGGGGAATTGTACGATGTCCACACTGGAATCCATGCCGGCTATCAATCAATCCTCAATAGCGCCGAGGCCTGCGGCGGAAGCCGCAGTGATTCGCGCGGAAGATATCCACAAATATTACGAACTGGGCGAAACGCGCGTGCACGCGGTGCGTGGCGTTAGCGTCGAAGTGCAACGCGGCGAATTTGTGGCGGTGATGGGCGCGAGCGGCAGTGGGAAATCCACATTCATGAATATTCTCGGCTGCCTGGACCGGCCCAGTTCGGGGCGCTACTTGCTGGAAGGAGTGGACGTTTCGCAACACGACAAGAGGGCGCTGGCGCTCATCCGCAATCAAAAGATCGGATTTGTTTTTCAGGGATTCAACCTTTTGGCGCGCACCACGGCTCTGGAGAACACGGAATTGCCGACGCTGTACTCCAAGGTCACCCAAGAAGAGCGACACCGTAGAGCCAGTGAAGCACTGGCGATGGTCGGGCTTGCGGATCGCGCCGAGCATTTTCCCTCGCAAATGTCGGGCGGACAGCAACAGCGCGTGGCCGTGGCGCGGGCCCTGGTGAACCGGCCATCTATCCTTCTGGCCGACGAGCCGACGGGAAACCTGGACAGCCGCACTTCGGTCGAGATTATGGAAGTGTTTCAGGACCTGAACGACAAAGGCTTGACAATTATCATGGTGACGCACGAGCACGACATCGCGCAATTTGCCAAGCGTGTGCTAGTCTTCCGCGATGGCAAAATCCGCAAAGACGAGCCAGTGCGCAACCGCCCACGAGCCGCAGAAGTGCTGAAAACGCTGCCAACCCTCGAGGACTAATTCAACCCAAGCTAGGCGAGTTCGTTTAGGAGCGCTTCCATTTCGGAGCGCGCGTGCTGGTTGCCCGCCTTGGTAGCGGCATTGATGCCTGCGGCGAGAACTCTTCGTGCCTCTTCGCGGCGCTCTTTATTAGCCAAAAACTGGCCATACATTTGATATCCGGGAATGTAATCAATGTTGTGCTCGAGGAGGGCGCGAAAATGCTGGTCCGCGGCCGCAGCATCACCGCTGTTCATGCATTCCAGCGCCAGCCCATAGCGAGAGAAAGCGTCGTCGGGCTTTTTGGCCACAAGCTCTTCGAGCATTTGTCGGCGGGATTTGTTTTGTCCAGTGGTTGCTTCGGCCATTTGTTCCGTCATTTGTTCCCTTACGGGAACGTCTCGTATTATACGGGGACACGGGAAGGCTGCAAACGCGGCAAGAGAAGAGGATTCGCATGAAACGGAAGAACACCGAGACCGAGCGGCGGGCAGCGAGCTTTGAAGGCAAGCCGGTGAGCGCCTCGCGGTCGGAGATGACGGAAATCGTTTTACCGGCGCAGACGAATCCGCTTGGCAAACTGCTGGGCGGACAGGTGATGCACCTGGTGGACATGGCAGCGGCGATGGCGGCGCACCGGCATTCGGGCAGTTACGTAGTGACCGCGTCAGTGGACTACATCGATTTTCGAAACCCAATAAGCCTGGGAGAAATCGTCATTTTGAAATCACAAGTGAACCGCGTTTTTCATACGTCGCTGGAGGTAGGCGTGGAAGTATATTCAGAAAATGTGCTGACCGGCGAGAAGAAGCACACAACCTCGGCGTACGTGACCTTTGTGGCCATTGATGAACACACGCGAAAGCCGAAGCCCGTGCCGCCGCTGATTGTGAAGACAGAGGAAGAGATGCAAAGATTCGACGAAGCAGGCCAGCGCCGCGAGGTGCGCTTGGCGCTGCGGTACAGCAAGAAGTAGTTTTTCTGGATGATGCGATGCTACGCGATCATTGCTTTTACTTCTTCCGCGACCCCCAAGGCTTGCTCCGTGCACGCACCGATGGCCGGGCCTCGCAAGTAATTGCCGGTCAAGAAAAGGCCCGGGATGCGAGCTAAGTTCGAGAGAATAGAAGCTAGACGATCACCGTGGCCGAGATTGTACTGGGGAAGGGCGCGCGGCCAGATTGTGATGCTGCAAAACGAAGGAATGCCCTTAATGGAAAGCAACGGACAGATTTCCCGATGAACGAGGCTCGAAAGCTCTTCGGAACTTAACTTTGCAGCGGCGGGATCCGTTGCGCCTCCTACGAAGGACGTGAGCAGAACATGGCCTTCCGGTGCGCGGCCGGGAAAGAGCGAAGAATTCCAGACCGTGCCGAGAATCCGCAGCCCGGTGGAGCGCGGAACGAGGAAGCCAAAGCCATCCAATGAATGGCCGACATCCTTTTTCTCGTAGCCCAGGGAGACGACCGCCACGGCCGCGTATTCGATCGGCGTTAGAAGGGATTCGAACGCGGGATCGAGTTGCGCCAGGAGCTTTCC
>DATDNK010000308.1:0-2151 GCA_036518275.1 Candidatus Acidiferrum sp. | reverse complement strand
GCTCTCGATAGCGAAAGGATCGCTAGGATGGCCATCAACGCGGGAAATTCCTTCCGCACGCGCGACAAACTCAACGTCGGCGCCCAGACCTTCGAAGTGCACCGCCTGGAACTTCTTGAAAATCAGGGCGTCACCGAACTGGCAAAGCTCCCTTTCTCCTTGCGCATCCTTCTGGAAAACCTCCTTCGCTTCGAAGACGGCCGCTTCGTGCATGCCGAGGATATCCAGGCCCTCGCGCGTTGGAGGCCCGGCGCTCCCGAAAAGGAGATCGCCTTTATGCCCGCGCGGGTCCTGCTTCAAGACTTCACGGGCGTGCCTGCGATCGTGGACTTGGCTACGATGCGCGAGGCTTTCGTGAAAATGGGCGGCGATGCCAAGCGCATCAACCCGCTTTTCCCTGCAGAACTGGTGATCGACCATTCGGTGCAAGTGGACAATTTCGGCAACGTCAACGCCTTTGGCTTGAACGCCGAGCTGGAATTTCAACGCAACGTTGAGCGCTATGCTTTTCTGCGCTGGGGACAAACCGCGTTTCAGAATTTCAAAGTCGTTCCGCCGGACACCGGAATCTGTCACCAGGTAAACCTCGAATACCTGGCGCGCGTCGTTTGCGCGATGCCACACGGCACCCGATGGGAGGCCTATCCCGATTCTGTCGTCGGCACGGACTCGCACACCACGATGGTGAACTCACTTGGCGTCTTCGGCTGGGGTGTCGGCGGCATCGAAGCGGAAGCGGCCATGCTGGGCCAGCCTTCATCGATGCTGATTCCGGAAGTTATTGGTTTTCGACTGCATGGGCGTTTGCGCGAAGGCGCAACCGCCACAGACCTTGTTTTGACGGTCACGGAAATGTTGCGCAAGAAAGGCGTGGTTGGAAAGTTCGTCGAGTTTTACGGCTCCGGCCTTTCCAGCTTGAGCGTTCCGGATCGTGCCACCATCGCTAACATGGCACCCGAGTATGGCGCGACAATGGGCTTCTTCCCGGCCGATTCCGAGACGCTTGCTTATCTGGAGTTTACTGCGCGTCCTTCGGAACAGATCGCTTTAGTCGAAGCCTATTGCAAAGAACAAGGGCTCTTTCGCACCGACGAAACTCCATCTCCCCTCTTCAACGACACGCTGGAGCTCGACCTTGGCAGCGTGGAGTCCGCTGTGGCGGGTCCCAAGCGCCCGCAGGATCGTGTTCCCCTGCGGCTGGCAAAATCTTCGTTTACTAAAGTTGTGGAAGGGGCGCCTGCAAAGAGCGTTTCTGTCCGCAACAATGGCGATGCATTTGATCTGTCGAATGGTTCCGTGGTCATCGCGGCCATTACGAGTTGCACGAACACATCCAACCCTTCCCTGATGATTGGCGCCGGCCTGCTCGCGAAAAAGGCAGTCGAGCGCGGCTTGCACATCAAGCCGTGGGTGAAAACCAGCCTAGCGCCCGGCTCGAAAGTCGTGACCGACTATTTGCAGGCCGCGGGCCTCACACCGTATCTGGACAAATTGAATTTTCACCTCGTCGGCTACGGCTGCACCACGTGCATCGGCAACAGCGGACCTCTGCCAGAAGCGATTGGCGCTGCCATCAAGGAAAACAATTTAGTAGCTGTCGCGGTGCTTAGCGGCAACCGCAACTTTGAAGGCCGCATTCATCCGCTGGTGCGCGCGAATTATTTGGCCTCACCGCCACTCGTTGTCGCGTATGCGCTCGCGGGACGCATGGATATGGACATCACCAGCGAACCCCTTGGCAATGATACGGCTGGCAAGCCTGTTTACCTAAAAGACGTTTGGCCAACGCCGCAAGAAATCGAAACAGCGGTTCGCGCTGCCGTTTCCACATCGCAATTCAGCAAAGAATACGGAGAAGTGTTCGAAGGCGATGAGCATTGGAAATCAATGCCCATTCCGAAGGGTGACACGTACAAGTGGGACGCGAAATCAACCTACATCAAGATGGCGCCTTACTTCGAGAACATGCCCAAGGCTCCGCCGCCGCTCTCGGATGTCCGCGGCGCGCGGGTCCTGGCGGTTCTTGGCGACAGCGTGACTACCGATCACATCTCTCCCGCCGGTTCGGTTCCCGTCGACTCCCCGGCGGGAAAATACTTGATTGCAAACGGTGTCAAGCCGCACGAATTCAATTCCTACGGCGCGCGCCGC
>DATDNK010000307.1:0-4885 GCA_036518275.1 Candidatus Acidiferrum sp. | reverse complement strand
AAAAGTTGTTGTTCCTTGGGGCAGTCTTTTTGGGTATACTCTCTTCCAGGCGTTGTCCCCCGTCAGCGGTCGGTTCTTCAATGGTAAGTACTGATCTTGACGCTCCAGCCCCGGTCAGCCGTGCGTTTGCCGCAAAGTCCCTATCCGGCTCTGCGCGGCATTGTGTCTCCATTCTCTTGATCTCTTCCTTTGTTCTCGGAGGCGCTGTTTTGTGCCGCGCCCAGTCCCAGCAGGAACAAGACCAGGGTCAAAACCAAACTCAAGACCAGAAAAACCAGGACGTCGCGGAAGCCGCTCGCCAGGAACGCGCCCGCAAGCAAAGCCAGCAGAAGAAGTCCAAACACGTTTACACCGCCGAAGACCTGAAGCGCGAGCGCATCCTAACGCCGGAGGATCGCGCCGAGTTGGAAGCGCGCAAGAATTCGCCCGCATCTTCCCCCGCGCCAGGCTCACAAAATCCGCAAGGCTCTGTCGATGGCGCGGCTGTCGCGCAGGGTACCGCTGCCGCATCGCCTTCCGCAGATTCCACGAACGTTCCGCTCGGCGACGTCGCGCGCCGCTTGCGGAGACAAAAAGAATCGCAACAACTTCAGCGCTCCGCGCAATTCCCTCTTCCGTTCGCGGATGCGCCCGTGCTCGCGTCGCCCAAGCCGCCGGCCCAGCCCTTACGTCCTCCAGTTGCCGTGGACCCTCCCACGGTGGTTCAGCCTGCTCCGCGAGTGGTCGCACCGTTGCGGCCGTTCGTCAAGCGGTCCCCCTTCGAACGGCCGCGCATCTTGCCTGCGCCGCCAGCCGTGCCCGCGCCGCGTGCGCTCCAACCGCCGCCGCTTGCACCTCGGGTGCTGCCCGCTCCGCCACGCCCGCGTGTCGTGCCCTCACCCAAGATTCTCGGCAAGCTCATGATAGTCACCGTCAAGCCCGGCGATTCGCTGTGGAAGTTTGCCGCTTCACGTCTCGGCGATGGGCGCCGCTGGCAAGAGCTGCTCTCTTTGAATCCCGCCCTCCGCAATCCCGACTTGCTCGAGGTCGGTTCACAGATTGTCGTGCCCGCTTCTCTCGCTCCGGCTCGCACTCCGACGAAATACACGGTCCGCCCCGGCGACACGCTCTGGTCCATTGCGCAAGCACAACTGCATCGCGGCACGGCTTGGTCCTGCATCGCCACCGCCAATCCCGCTCTTAGTGACGCCAACCTTCTCCACGAAGGCCAAGCGCTGCTGGTCCCCTCTTCCTGCCCCCGCTAGGCCGTAGTTCCGCTTACGAGAGGTTTCCAGAACTGTCATTCCCTGGCTCAGCCTCACCGTGCTCAATGTTGATCTTCCAGTTTCCTTTTCCCGGGAGCTGCCCGGCTTTAAGCTAGGCCACGCGGGTTAAGGGGACCTTCTGTATTTCGTAGGGGTCTTCCGATTCTTGGAGACGTATATCCAGGCTAGATTCCTTTAAGATACTGAACCTCTGTAAATTGTTGATTCAAGGCACGTTCCCTGAAAACACTTTGTGTCTTTATCTGGCAGCCGGATTGCCACCTCCTTTGACAGGGTGGCGCGTACCCGAAGATGGGCCGCGTTACAGATGCATTCAGTTTCTGGGCAACCGTGCTAGTTCCGAGGCTGTTTCCCCTGTGCGACACCACGGAATCGGTTGAGAGAGTGGCCACTTTCATCTGATTGAGTCTACTTGACTCCAGGAGGAACAGCGTTATGCAAGCTGTGGCAACAAGGTTGTCGCTTCGCAATGTGTGCGTCTGCGTTCTTTTCTCGGCCCTTCTTTTCTGTATCTCCGTCACTCCTGTGACGGCGCAATCCACCGCCAGTCTGAATGGTGTTATTACAGACGCTACTGGCGCAACGGTTCCCAATGCCAAGGTCACGGCAACTAATAAAGCTACGGGAGTTTCCTCCGCCACGCAGACCGACAATGCCGGGGCCTATCTTTTCCCCTCTCTGCCGATTGGTGTCTACAATATCGAAGTCACAGCGTCGGGTTTCCAAAAAGCCGTGGTCACTGATCTCGACCTTCCGGTCGCCACCTCCGTGACTCGCAATGTCCAGCTCAAACTTGGCGAAACCTCGGCAACCGTCGAAATCACCGCCGACGCGGTCATCCTCGATACCACCACCAACAGCATGGGCCAGGTCATCAACGATAAATATGTGCAAGATATTCCTTTGAACGGCCGGCACTTCACCGACCTCAGCTTGTTGACACCCGGCACCATCACTCCGCCTGCCAATGGTTTTCTTTCTTTTCCTCTCCGTGGCCAGGGCTCTTTCGGCATCAACACAGGCGGCCAGCGCGAAGACACGACCAATTGGCTTGTTAATGGCATTAACCTGAATGATCCGGTGCAGAACCAGATCACCTTCCAGCCGCCAATCGACACGCTTTCGGAATTTAAAATCGATAACTCCGCTTTTCCCGCCGAGTACGGGCGAAATTCCGGTGCCATCGTTAATATGGCCACACGCTCCGGAACAAACAATTATCACGGCGAAGCCTTTGAATTTATCCGCAACAACGCTGTTGACGCGCGCAACTTCTTCAACACCGTGCCAAACCCCCAGGCCCCTTTCAAGCGCAACGAGTTCGGCGCCGCCTTCGGCGGTCCCATCAAAAAGAACAAGGCTTTCTTCTTTTTTGCCTATGAGGGGATACGCCAGCACCAGAGCTTGACGGTTACCAGCACTGTCCCCAGCGTCAACGACCGCGCTACCGTCACTTCTGCCGCTGTGAACAGCCTCCTTGCCCTCATTCCTCCGGCCAACAACGTCGGAACCGGAACGCCTACGGACCCCAATACCTTCAACGGCTTTACGGGCGGTGCGGTTGCTAATGTGAACTTGAACCAGGGATCGGCAGACTTCGACTTCGACCTTCGCACCCAGGATCGTGTTCACGGCTACTACGTGGTTCAGAAAGACCTTCGTGAAGAACCCACAGCAGGCGGGGCTATTGGCGCAAATATCCCAGGTTTTGGCGATACCCGCGAAGGCTTCCGCCACCTAGGCACTTTGAGCGAGGACCACACCTTTGGCCCAACCCTCGCCAATACTGTGCGCCTCGGTTTCAACCGCATTCACCTGACCTTTCTTCCAAACGGTTTCCTGGACCCTGCGAAGTTCAATATCGCTATGCCGGCGGGGTCTCCAGTCGCCACTGGCCTGCCCTTTATCAACGTCGCAGGCACCTTGGGTTTTGGTGGGCCAACGGGTGAGCCCCAGGGCCGCGGTGACACCACAGGCGTTTTGAACGACACCTTGAGTTGGCTCAAGGGCCGCCATACCTTCGCCTTTGGAGGGGAGATTCGCCGGGCCTATAACAACAACATCGCGGAGAACATCGGAAGTTTCACTTACACGACAATGACCAATTTTCTGGCTGACAAAGGCAATGCCTTCACCGACCAACTGGGGGCGGGAAACAACAAAATTCTACAGCCTGCTTACGACGCCTTTGCCCAGGACAGCTTCAAATGGAAACCCAATTTCACTATCAACGTCGGCCTCCGTTACGCCTGGAACTCCACACCATCTGAAACCAGTAATCGCTTCACCAATTTCGACACTGCAACGGGCACCTTGGTTTCGGCCCCGCAGCCCTATCACACAAACAATAAAAATTTCCAGCCGCGCATCGGCTTTGCCTGGGATCCTTTCAAGAGCGGCAAGACTTCCGTTCGCGCGGCCTATGCCATCATGACCCAGGCGCCGACCACTAACATCATTACTGGCCTGAGCTCCAATCCACTGTTCGCCATTCCGCTATCCCTCGGCTCATCAACGAACAGCATTCAGCTCGAGAACCCATTCCCAGCGGGAACTGGCATCAGCTTGGGTCCCTTCGCGACTAACCCGAACTTCGACAACAGCTATGTTCAAGACTGGAACTTGACCATTCAGCGTGAGCTTAGCTCTACCCTCGGCGTGGAGGTCGCTTACGTGGGCGTCAAGGGCACCCACCTGCAATTCAACCAAAACATTAACCAACCATTCGTCACCGGCGGCTTCTACGAAACAACACGCCCGTTTCCCCGTCTTCCATTAACCAGCTCCGTGATTCCCCCGCAATGTGCTCCTCCCAACCCTGCCTGCCCGATCGGCAACTTCAATCAGGTAAATAGCGGGGGGAATTCCAACTACAATGGGCTTTGGGCCACCGTTAACAAGCACTTCTCGCACGGTTTGCAGTTCCAGGGTTCTTATACCTTTTCCAAATCCCTGGACTACAATTCCCTCTCCACAGGCGAGTCTCTGGTCCTCCAGAACGCCTACAATCCGCGGGGTGATTACGGCCTCTCGGAGTTTGACGTCCGGCATCGGTTCGTTCTCAGCGGCTTCTACGAGTTGCCCTTCAAAGCGAACCGCTTAGTCTCCGGCTGGCAGTTAGGCCTGACTCAGCAGGCACAAACCGGGAGCCCGGTTAACCCCACTCTGGCCATTGGCCCTGGGCCGGGCATTTCCTTAACTGTTCGGCCGGACTTGCTACAACACGTCTCCGGCACGGGCAGTCCGAGCCAGTACTTTAGCAACCGCGTTCTTTGCGAGAACTTTAGCGGACCTCTCCCCGCCTCACCCGCGCCGGCATTCCCAGACTGCTCGGCCACCTCAAATGCAGCGTTTGCGGTTCCATGTACTTTCAGCAATGTTCCTACAGGTTCCGGAACCTACCCAGTCGTTCCAGGCACCTGCCATCCCGGCACTCTTGGCCGCGACGCCATTACCGGCCCTGCTTTCCTAAACACCGATTTCTCTGTGACCAAGAACACCAAAATCACCGAGAGATTCAACCTTCAGTTCCGATCGGAGATGTTCGACGTGTTGAACCATCCGAACTTCGGCAATCCGGTTCTCACCGCGACCAGCAAGTCGTTTGGCATCATTCAAAG
>DATDNK010000306.1:0-14053 GCA_036518275.1 Candidatus Acidiferrum sp. | reverse complement strand
GTTGAGAGCACATCGCCCGCGGAATATCCCATCGGCGAATAGTGCGCCACAATTTCCGGTACCGTCACGGACATTTTGCTCGAATGGGATTGCTGGCGCGTCTTGCCATTCACGCGGAGCTGCATCGAAAGATTGTTCGGCTGAGGAATTTCATCCGCGGTCACGATGTGCGGCCCCAGCGGGCAAAACGTATCAACGCCTTTGCAGAAGCTGAAAACGCCCGACTTCATCTCGGTGCGCTGAATGTCGCGTGCGGTGATATCGTTGAAAATCACGTACCCACCGATGTAGTCCGCCGCGTGCGCCGCATCAAAATGCTTTCCGGATTTTTTTAACACTAAGGCCAGCTCCAGTTCGTAATCCAGTTCCTGCGTCAAGTGCTCCGGATACACGATGGCTTCGTCCGGACCAATGATGGCATCTACGTTTTGAAAAAAAACAATCCACGGCAAGACGGGATGCGAAAAGCCGGACTTCTGCGCTTCCTCATGATGCTCGCGGAAATTTCCCGCTGTATGAAAAAACTTTTTCGGAACAATCGGCGCTTTAATTCTTATTTCGTTTTTCTGAAAGCGCAGCAATTCTCCCGACGGTCCTGCTTCCGCACCTTCTTTCATCACGTAATCCAACGCTGCGCGCGCCGCATCCAGCCCGCGGTCGCCATTCTCGAACAAGCCGCGCATGTTCGCCGGCACGCGCGCATCCGCTAGCGCGTAAAACGCCCCTTCCCGCTGCACATTCCGCAGATACAGGGCGTACGCTGCGTTCAAATCCACGATGGTCCCATCAGCGGCTGCCGCGCCGATGCGATTCTCGCGACTGCGGGAATGGAAAGTGACCAATTTCATGAAAAGTCTCGCCCCTCAAGAAAGGAACTTCGTTGCCCGGGTCACAGGGATTAATTCGCGAACAGTATAGTGGAAACGGAAGCTCTAGAGTGCGAGGAAACGCGGCGGGCGGTGAGTTCAACGGAATCTAATTGTCAATCGGCGGCTTGATGTACGCCGCGCCGTGCCGGTGCAGACCGGCCGTGGGAATGGCCTGCGAGAAAACAATGCGGATCGGAACGAAAATAGCGCCCGTGCCCGGAGTAAACGGCACGGCCACTTCCACTCGCGAGCCTTCCGGGTATTGATTGCGGCTGCGGAAGCTGATTCCGCCTTTCGACAAGTCTTCGCAAACCACCACTTCTTCGGCAAAGCCGCGGCGCCGGATGCATGCCAGCACGCGCGCTTTCACGCGCGTACGATTGCGCCGCGGAATGATTCGTTCTTCCATGGATCCCTGCGCTCCGTTGCCTTCTGGCCCGGCGAGTTCCGAGATGGACTCGATCCAAATAGAGGGCGAATCGCAATGCCGGCAGTGACGTGCGACACATTTGCGCACTTCGAAAGACTTCAATTGCAGCTCGTTGAGATACACGACTTCGCGTCGCTGGCAGAAGCTGCATTCCATGAGCAGCCGGGCCAGGGCTTCATCCGCTTTGTTTGGGGCAGGGAAGTCAATGTCCCAGAAATCGGAGCGTTCAAGAATGTGGATGGCGTAAAGAAATCCAGTGGCATCCTGATCGATTTCAGCAACCACGCGGGCGCGCGCGTGTTTCAACTGGTCTCCTTCCATATGCCGCCGCAGATGCAGCTCCTGGCCCGTCTCCAACCGCTCGGGGAAGCGCAGAACGCCGCCATTACGGCTGATGAGAAGCGTCTCTACGGTTTGCGTGAACGTAGCTCCGGCCGCGGTGGCCCACGATGCCTCGACGGGCATGCGGAAGCTGATGCGGTCGCTCTGGCGGAGCCCATCGGATAGTGTGGTCATGTCGCGATGCAAGTCAGTCCTAGCTCTCAGGCTAACATGCGCGAAAACCTTGCATAGCGCGGCAATGCGACAGTTTGTCGTTCCATGTAATAACGCCGGGTAGACCAATTTGCCCATGTGGAACCACCCCTTGTGTTGCTTCTTTCGCGCGGTGACCCAACGGAAAGCCCCCAAAGGAACGATTTTCGTTCACACTAGAGGACTGGAAGTTCCGTGGCGCTGGCTAGCCTTTCGATACCGGTGTGGAAGCTTGGGCGACGTAATTCTAATGGGTGAACGCGCATCGAACGACGAATCCCGTGGGCTCGCTCTCAGGGACCGCCGCTTTTGCATCCGCTATCCTTTTGCGGCCGACGCGGTCATTTTGGATTTGGAAACCGGGACGAAATCGGATGGCGTAACTTCGGACCTTTCCATGGGCGGAATTTTTGTGTGCACCAGCAAGCCGCTGCCTTCCAACACGCGCGTCCGCGTTACTCTGACCAGGAAAGACCAGAAGCTGGAAGCACTCGGGACGGTGCGCATCGTGAAACCGCGCATCGGAATGGGCATTGAGTTTCTCGATCTCGAACAGCCGCACTATGGCGTGCTGCGCCGCTGGGTGGAACAGCTCAGCAAAGCCCGCTAAGCGCTTTCCCCGTCACTTCCTTTTTTGGTGTCATCCTGAGACCACGCCTTTTGCGGCCGAGGCATGGCGGGTGTCGCGAATCAAACGTTAAGTTTGAAAAATGTCCTTTAGCCGTTCGTTCTGACCCGTCACTGCTTTGTGTCGAGCGGGTGTTTGCTCTTCTCATAGAACTCATTCTGGATTTTGAGGCTGGCGTCGTCCGCTTTCACCGCGCGAATGGCTTCAACAATCGTGGAAATCCATCCCTGGACGTTCCACTCGCCCAACTCCTTGGTGGCCACGGAGCCATCGCCGGAATAATGCTCGGGAAACCGCGCATACCACCAGATGCCGGTGTAGAGAAACTCGGGTAGATTCTGCCGCTTCTGGTCGGTGCCGGACTCACGCTTGGCCCGGTCAATGTGCGTCAGTTCCGGATGCGTGTAGAGCGTGTTGGACGTTTCGTTTTCACCGGCGTGGTAATCGATGCCGGTGGATTTTTTCGCTGGGCCGCCCGGGCGGCTCCGTTCGCCCTCGAGCACGTAAACGACGTAGTCCTTCGGGCTGGCCAATTGCGCCTGCGCGAAGTAGGGGAGCAGATGCTCGTTTCCGCCGTGGCCGTTAACAATGATGACTTTCTTGCAGCCGTTGCGCGCCATCTCGTCGGTGGTTTCCTGGAGCAGTTTCAGCTGCAACTCTATGCTGTACGCCACCGTGCCGGGTTCATGCTTCGCCTCAAAAATCTGCCCGAAATAGTATTCCGGAAAAACCACGGCAAATTCCTGCTCCGCTGCATGCAGGGCGGCGTAACGAACGTTCAATAGATCCGTTCCCAGCGGCAAGTGCGGCCCATGCTTCTCCAAAATGCCGAAAGGAAGCAGGCAGGTTCCCTTCGATTGCTGAATTGCGGCGCGAAAATCTTCCGCGGTCAGCTCTTCCCATTTCACCGAAAGCTTCGCCTGACCGCGGGCCGGAATAAGTCCGAGCAGAAGAAGAAAAGCGGTCAAACTAATTTTTTTCATAAACCCTCCGGGACAACGACGCGCCCCATTGTAGTGCGAATGCATCGAATTCGCATGACTAAATCGATTCAAGGCTCGGCCCGCGAGGGAAGCGGAGCGAGGGATGATTCCGAATCCATTTCTTCGAGACGGCGTTTCCGGGGTTCCACGCCATACAACGCGACGACGGCGATTTGCACCACGAGCAGTCCAATGATCATCCCGAGTACTCCGCCGATACCATACGAGCGCAACAACGCAACCACGAAAAACGGCGTGACCATGGTGGCGGCGCGCCCGGCCGTATTGCAGATTCCGGCGGCGCGCATGCGCACATCGGTGGGGAAAAGTTCAGGAACATAAATCGCAAAAAGTAGCGTGACTTGGACATAGATGAAAACGACCAATACAAAACCGGTAGCCAAGAGGAGCATGGGACTGACGATGAAGGGATAGATTCCCCCGACAAGAATGGTCATCACCGAAGCGCTGAGGATTACCGGTTTGCGGCCCCAGGAATCCGCCGTGAGCGTGCCGATGGTCGAGCCAACCGGCGCGCCGGCCGACATGATGAAGGAATACAGAAACGAATTCGCGATGCTGCGCCCTTGGGTGACAAAAAAACTGGGCAGCCAGATGACAAAGCCGTAGATCAGTGTATTGGCTACGATCAGCGTGACCATGCCAACCATCAGTCGAGGCAGGAGCACCGGATTCAGTAAGGCCGCAGCAGTCCTCATAGGCGGGCCGGGCTTGGCCAAAATCGGCGGCGGAAGCGCTCCGCGCTCGCGAGCGACCTCTTCCTCGATGGACTCTATAATCGCTTCCGCTTCTTCGGTTCGCCCAATCGATTCCAGCCAGCGCGGCGATTCTGGGAGCGCTTTGCGCAGATACCAGACCACAAGCCCGCCCAATCCCGCGAGCACAAACATGGTGCGCCAGCTCGAGCGGGGAATAATCAAGGTGCTGGCCAGCGCGCTCAATGGCAAGCTCGTCACCACAAAAACAGAAAGTGCCCCGACCCATTTCCCGCGGGCTTGTGGAGGAACAAACTCCGTCATGGCCGCGTAACCAACCACGAGTTCAGCGCCTAGCCCCAAGCCCATGACGCCCCGGAGCAGGATCAGGACCAACATCGACGGCGCAAAAGCAGCAGCAACGGAAGCCAAACCAAAAATGATTAGATTGGCCTGGTAGGTGAAGCGGCGGCCATAGCGGTCGCCGAGAAAACCAGTGATAAACGATCCGAGCATCATTCCCACAAACGTAACGGAAACAAACTGGGCGTTCTGCGCGAGGGTGGAGAAACCCGTTTTGAGTGTGGCGCCAAGAACCGTCGCGGCCACGTACACGTCGAAGCCGTCGAAAAACATGCCGATGCCGATGAGCATCAAGATGCGGCGGTGGAAGGACGACAGCGGCAGGCGATCGAGGCGCGCTCCGGCGTTTACGGGCAAGGGCGGCTCATTTCTGCTTACGGAGCAAAGCCAGACTGCCCTCGGTGAGCGCTTCGATTGCGCGCTCGCAGTTTTGGTCAAAGGAATGTTGCTGGGCTGCAAGAAAAAATTCCTTGCAGCGGCGCGTTGCATCCGGGTCGAGACGCAGAATGCGTGACACGAGAGCATTCGCTTCGCCAACCAACTCCGCGGGCGCGCAGATTTGCGAGATTAATCCGATCTGCAGTGCGCGGATCGGACTGATAGGTTCCCCGAAAAGAACCAGAGGAAATGCAGCCCGCGGAAGCGCGTATTCGCCAAGGTAGGCCATGATGGCCGAAGGAGCCAGACCGGAACGCATTTCAGGAAACGCAAGAGAAGCGTTTTCCGCCACGAGCACGAAATCACACACAATCGCCAGGCCGAATCCGAACCCAAATGCGTCGCCTTGCACTTCTGCGACGCTGATGAGCGGGGAAGTGCGCAGCGCGTGTTTGAATTCAATGAGCCGCGCAGCTTCCTTGCGAATGGATTCGGCGTCGCGTCCGGCGCGTTCACGCCCGGTGCAGAATACTCTGCCACGTGCGCGAATCCGCAGCACCCGCGCGACCGGGTTTGTGGCTTCGGAGCGCAACTCCGCCAGCATCGCGTCAAACATTGCGCCGGTAACTTCGTTTCCCCGGGTAGGGTTATCCAGCGTAAAAGAGAGCACATCGGGGATTCGCTGAATGACCACGCCGGTTCCTGGGGAAGGGCTGGAAGGTGCGGAGCCGCTCTGAGGAGACATGCAGGCAAGTTATACAAGGTCAGCGGGGCTGTCAATCGAGCTTGACTGGCTGTCGTGCGAATCGCATCGCGCGGTCCAGCGCTTGCTTTTCTTCAGCTGTGAGTGCGCGCGTGGCGCCTTTTCGCAGATCGCCGAGCGCGAGCGGTCCGATCGCCACGCGGACCAGCCGTAACACTGCAACATTCAAATGCTCGAGCATGCGGCGAACGTGGCGATTCTTCCCTTCATCGAGCACGATTTCGAGCCAGGAGTTACGCTCGCCGCGCCGAAGAAGCTTCACGTCCTTCACGCGAAGAAAATCTCCTTCCTTCGTCCGGACGCCTTCGCGCAGCGCGTTAAGCAGCGCGTAACCGGCGATTGCGCCGATCTGCACATGATACGCCTTGTCGAGATGGGTTTCTGGCGCCGTGATGCGCGCAGCCCATTCCGAGTCATTGGTGAGCAGCAGCAATCCTTCGCTGGCTTTGTCGAGCCGCCCGACAGGTGCAACCCACGGCAAATTTTCCTGTAGATACGCGTAAACTGTCTCGCGGCCTTTCTCGTCCGAAGCTGTCGTCACCACGCCGCTTGGCTTGTTGAGCATGAGATAGATTTTCGCGCCAGCGGCTAACGCGGCGCCATCCACTTCGATGCGATCCTTGCCTGCATGCGCGGGAGTTTCCGGATCGCGGCGCACGACACCGTTCAATTTCACGCGCCCGGCGCGAATCAATTCCGCAGCTTGTGAGCGCGAGCAGAAACCGAGCTTCGAGAGGGCCCGGGCGAGTCCGACTCTTTTCTGCTCGCGGCTGCCGCGATTGTGTTTTGCCGGGCGGGACTTCACAGAGGGATTCTAACGCGACACTCAGAAAACTCGTGGCCTACTTCGTTGAGCCTGCGGGCGCTGGAGTGCCCGGTACAGGTTCTGCTGTCGTTGAGACGGCTGCGGGTGCCGCCAGCGGTGCGGACGCGGTTGGCGCTTCGTGCTTCACTGCTCCATACTTCGCGGCAAGCCAGTCGCGAACTTCCGCAGGCTTGTAGTGGAACGGCCCCATTCCGCCGCGATAGACGATTTGGCCGGTCTCATCAATGATATACAGGCGTTCCGGCCAGGCCGCATACGCGCTATCGGCGGCGTTGCTCATGTCGTCGATGCCGAAGGGCAACGGAAATTTGTAGCGCGCAGTGAAATCCTTGGCGATGGCCACGCGCTGCTCCAGCGTTTTCGGCTGGGCGTAGCAAACATCATCCTTCAGATTGGATTTCATTTGCCATTCGTCAGTGGGGTGCGCCTCGCGAACATACACGGTCAAAAAATCCACTTTGTCTTTGTAGTCGTTATAGATCTGGACCACGTCGCCCACCTGGCGGCGGAAAGGCGGTCAAGTGAAGCTGCCGAACACCAGCACCAGCGGGCGCGCGCCAACGCGTTCGCGAATATGAAAATGACTGCTGCCGTCGAGCGCCAGCAATCGCGCATCGGGCGCGTCGCTGCCGATTTTCAGCGTCCCGCGATGCATATGCGGCAGTGCGTAGCGCACCATGCCGTAAGCGTCCTTCGGGCTGCCCGCCATGTAACAAAGCACTCCGAACGCGGCAAGCAGCGCCACGGCTAGGATTCCAGCAACCCATTTCAGTAAACGCTTCATGCCCCGAGCACCTCAAACCGAGCCGTTAATGTCGAAGAAAACTAGCACTCACCCATTATGCCCCCAATAGTGTTTTTGTATTAGTGGCTGTCTTTGGCGCGAGGCGCGAAGATGCTCCCGCTCTTTTTGATTTTGACTCATGGTGATGAGTCAGGTAGACTCATAAGATGACTAAGCGGCTGCAAGTGATTCTGAAGGATCCGGAATACCGGGAGATTCAACGCGCGGCACGTTCGCGGCGCATGTCGATTGCCGAGTGGGTCCGGCAAGCGCTGGACCTGGCTCGCCGCCATGAGCCTGGCCGCACCGTCAGCAAGAAGCTCGAAGTTATCCGCGGGGCAGCAAGACACAGCTATCCGGTGAGCGACATCGGGGACATGCTTGCCGAGATCGAGCGGGGCTACGGAACGAGCGGGCAACCGTGATTCTGGTTGACTCCAATATCCCGATGTACCTGATAGGATCTCCGCATGCTCACAAGAGCGACGCACGGCGCCTGCTGGAGAAAGCGGTCAGCGACCGCGAACGCCTCGTCACGGATGCTGAGGTTCTGCAAGAAATTCTGCACCGGTACGTGGCCATCGGCCGCCGTGACGCAATCCAAGCAGCGTTCGACGCTCTGCTCGGTATCGTGGACCAAGTGCTGGCTGTTGACCTGTCCATCGCAGAGCGCGCAAAACAGATTGTCTTGGGGTATCAGCAGCTATCTGCGCGTGATGCCGTGCATCTCGCCGTGATGGAACAGCATGAAATCGGTCAAATCATGACCTTTGATTCGGGGTTTGACGGCTTTCCGGAGATCACCCGTTTGTCATGAAGTGATTGAGTCCGTCAGGCTCTCGCCTTGTCGATCATCTCTTCCCAGATGCCTTTGGATTTGAGAATGACTTCGACAACCTCGCGCACGGCCCCTTTGCCGCCAAGTGCTTTCGTTCGGTAATCCGCAGCTCGCCTCACTTCCGGCGTAGCGTTGCCGACGGCTACCGCGAGGCCGACGCGGCGCATGATGGTCAGATCAGGCAAATCGTCGCCAACAAAGGCGACCTCGGATTCCTTCGCTCCCGTCTTGCGCAAAACATCTTCATAGGCTGCGATTTTGTGTCCTTGCTTCTCGTAGACAAATTCTACGTCCAGCTCTTTACACCGGCGTCGCAGAGCCGCGCTGCTTCGCCCAGTGATGACGCCAGTGCGCAGGCCCGCGGTCACGGCCAGCGTGAGCCCCTGGCCGTCATGTGCATCAAACGTCTTCACTTCCAGCGCGTGGTTGTCTGGTGTCGACGCCAGAGTCACGCTGCCATCCGTCAGCGTGCCGTCCACGTCCATCAACAGCACGGAAATCTGCTTAGCTTTGCTCACCACTCTCGCAGGTATCTTCATGCCTTTATGCCCTTTGCCAAAATTCTCTCCCTTTCTTCTCTGTGTCCTCTGTGCCTCTGCCCTCTGTGACCTCTGCGTTAAATCTTCCTTTTGCAATGCGGTCGCTACATCAATTCCAGCGTCCACAAATCATGCAAATGCACTACCCCAAGGACGCGTCGCGCCTCATCTACAACGACAACGGAAGTGATCTTCTTCTTCTCCATCAGATTGAGTGCTTCGCTTGCCAGGACATGCGGCCCGATCGTTTGTGGAGCTTTGGTCATGCCATCCGCTGCGCGCATTTCCAGAACGGCACCGCGATGTTTCTCCATCAAACGCCGCAAATCTCCGTCCGTCAGGATTCCGGCCAGCCTCCCGTCAGCACCCAGCACCGTAGTCATGCCCAATCCTTTGGCGCTCATTTCATGAAAAACATCCGGCATCGGCGTATCCGGCGCGACGCGAGGCAACGCCGAGCCGGAATGCATCAGATGCTCGACGCGTAACAGTTTCTTGCCGAGCCGCCCGGCAGGGTGCAGCGCGGCAAAATCATCGTGCTTGAAATCTCTTCGCTCCAGAAGCGAAATTGCGAGCGCATCGCCGACCGCCATGGCAACCGTAGTGCTCGCGGTTGGCGCGAGGTTCAGCGAACACGCTTCTTCCTTCACGCTGACGTCCAGCACCACGTCGCTGGCTTGTGCCAGCGTAGACTGTGCGCAGCCCGTCAGTGTGACCAGCGGCATCTCCAGGCGCTTCAGCGCTTCCAGAAGCTGAATAATCTCCTGCGTTTCTCCGCCGTAAGAAACCGCGAGCATCGCATCGCCGCGCGCCAGCATGCCTAGGTCGCCATGCAGCGCTTCCGCAGGGTGCAGGAAAAAGGAAGGTGTGCCCGTGCTGGAAAGCGTTGCGGAGATTTTTCGCCCAATCAGTCCAGACTTGCCCATGCCGCTAACGACTACGCGGCCTTTGCAGGCGAACAAAATCTCCGCCGCTTTTTCGAAGCTTTCGTTGAGGCGAGCCATCACGTCTTGAATGGCCTGCGCTTCGATCCGGAGCACGCGGCGCGCCGTCTCCAGGCTCATGACGACGTGCTCCACCGGCGGACCACCGTGTTGAGTCCCTTTAGCTTCAAAAGCAGCGCCTGCAGTTGCGAGAGCGGCAAAGCGTTTGGCCCGTCCGATCGGGCGGCAGCGGGATTGTCGTGCGTCTCCAGGAAAATCCCATCCACCCCCGCGGCAACGGCGGCGCGCGCCAGCGGCTCAATAAATTGCGGCTGCCCTCCGCTCGACCGGCCCTGTCCGCCAGGAAGTTGCACCGAATGCGTCACGTCAAAAACCACGGGGTAGCCAGTCCTCTGCATCACGGGAAACGAGCGCATGTCCACGACAAGATTTTGGTAGCCAAACGAAGTGCCTCGTTCCGTCAAGATAATCTTTTTGTTTCCCGTGCTCTCCACTTTTTCCGCCACGTTGTCCATGTCCCACGGTGAAAGAAACTGGCCCTTCTTGATGTTGATAATGCGGCCCGTTTTTCCTGCAGCAATCAGCAAATCGGTTTGCCGCGCCAGGAATGCAGGGATTTGCAGAATATCGCAAACTTCCGCCACCGGTTCTGCCTGCGATTCGTCGTGAATGTCGGTCAGGACCGGAACTTTCAATTCCTTTTTGATTTTTTCGAGGATACGCAGCCCTTCCTTCATTCCCGGCCCTCGAAACGCCTTCAGCGAAGAACGGTTGGCTTTGTCATACGACGCTTTGAAAATATACGGCAGGCCGGCCTCAGCGGCGATTTTCGCCACTTTCTCCGCCATCACGCAGGCGTGCAATTCGCTTTCGATCACGCACGGACCGGCGATCAGAAACAGCGGATTCCCCGCGCCCAGGCGCAGCTTGCCCAACTCGATTTCGTGCGTGGTCCCCATTAACCTGTGGTCCCCATTAGGCTAACGAAGATAGCATACAGGCATCATTCATTGGGCATGAGCCCGATTGTTTCCCGCCCGTGTTTTCGAAAAAGGTACAACTGTTCTTTCGGTTTGGTTAAGGGGATTTTGGCTTGATTTTTAGGCTGTAGCGCGGGGCGCGGCTCGCATGGCGGGCGCGTGTTCGCGTTCGGTAGCTCCGACCGTGCTCACCCGCGAGCGCTGTTTCTTATGTTCCAGCGCTGCGCCAATGAACGCCGCAAACAACGGGTGCGGCTCGAGCGGCTTGGACTTGAACTCCGGATGGAACTGGCAGCCGAGGAACCACGGATGGTCCGGCGCCTCGACAATCTCCACATAATTTCCGTCCGGCGTTCGTCCCGTAATCTTCAACCCCGCAGCCACCAACGTCTTTTCAAAATCGCGGTTAAATTCATAACGATGCCGGTGGCGCTCGCTGATTTCCAGCGTGCCGTACGCTTTGTGCGCAAACGAGCCAGGCTCGAGCTTGCACGTCCACGCGCCCAGCCGCATCGTTCCGCCCATTTCATCCACACCCAGCAATTCTCGCAGTTTGTAAATCACGCGATACGGCGTTTGCGGATCAAATTCTGTGCTGTCAGCCTGCTTTAAACCCGCAACGTCGCGCGCATACTCTATCGTCGCGCACTGCATCCCCAGGCAAATCCCGAAGAAAGGCATTTTGTGCTCGCGCGCGTACTGAATCGCGTGCACCATTCCTTGAATCCCTCGCTTGCCGAACCCGCCCGGTATGAGAATGCCGTCGTAGCCGTGCAACCGCCTCGCCGCAGTTTCCGGCGAATCGATATCTTCCGCTTCAATCCAATCAAGCGCGGTTTTGTGGTTGTGCGCCAGCCCGCCGTGCAGCAAAGCTTCGCGCAAGCTCTTGTAGGCATCTTCAAGTTGCACGTACTTTCCAACCACCGCGATCCGCACTTCCCCCGCCGGGTGATGCATGCGGTAAACGAGGTCAATCCACGGTTTCATGTCCGAAGGCCGCGACTCCAGCTTCAGCAACCGCAAAATCTGCGCATCCAGGCCTTCCTTGCTCATCTCGGCAGGCACGGCGTAAATGGTGTCCACATCTTCCACGGAAATGACGCAGGATTCTGCCACGTTACAAAACAGCGCGATTTTCTTTTTCAACTCCGCAGGGATGTGGCGGTCGCTCCGGCAAAGCAAAATGTCCGGCTGAATCCCGATGCTCAGCATCTCCTTCACGCTGTGTTGCGTCGGCTTGGTTTTCAGCTCGCCCGCTGCGGGAATGAACGGCACCAAAGTGACGTGCACAAAGAGAGTGCTTTCCGGCCCCAGTTCCAGGCGCATCTGGCGAATGGCTTCGAGGAAGGGAAGGGATTCGATGTCGCCGACCGTTCCGCCAATCTCCACGATGACCACGTCGACATTTTCCGAGACTTTCCGGATGCTTGCTTTGATCTCGTCGGTAACGTGCGGAATCACCTGCACGGTCTTGCCGAGATAGTCGCCGCGCCGTTCTTTGGTGAGAATGGTTTCGTAAATGCGGCCGGTGGTCCAGTTATTGTCGCGGGAAAGCTTCGCGTGCGTGAAACGCTCGTAGTGCCCCAAGTCGAGGTCCGTCTCCGCCCCGTCTTCGGTCACAAACACTTCGCCGTGCTGGAACGGGCTCATCGTGCCCGGATCGACGTTCAGGTACGGATCGCATTTTTGAAGTGTGACCTTGAAACCGCGACTTTCGAGGAGACAACCAATCGAGGAGGCTGCTACGCCTTTTCCCAGTGAGGAAACAACACCGCCGGTTACAAATATATATTTTGGCGCCATCCGTGTAGCCCAAGCACTTGCCTTCCTTCGCAAGTTTGCCGGGCTTGTCTGCCCTCCACAGGATTGACGTACGAACAATTATCTTCGGAACTCGCGTTCCTGTCAAATAGCTCGCTCTTACCCGGGGAAACACACGTTTCTTTTGCTCCCGAGCCACACTTCATTCAATGAGAGGCTACGGGCAGTCTACGGCCGGTAGGTTGGAGCGCCCGCGCGCTGCGCGATAATTTTTCGGGCCTTTTCGTACAGTGCGCGCGCCTGTGGAACCGCGTTCATCGCCGACAGCAGCTGTGGATCGGCTTCCAACTGAACCTTGAAGCTCTCCTGTTGGCCAAACGTCGACAGAAAAACTTCTTGCTTAATCTTGCGCTTCACCCACTCCAGATTCTCGGCAAGTTCCGGCTCAGTGTAGCGAACGTTCTTGCTTGCGAGGAATTTGCGGAAGTCGGCCATCACTGCGTCGTCCGCCGCAAAATCCTTTGTGATCGTGGGACGAGTTCCCAAGTAGTGCCGCGTAAATCCGCCCACGCTGGTCTCAAGCGGAAAAAACACATCCGCGCGCAGCAGCGCCTTTTGAAAGTGATTGAAATCCGGTTCGCGCACGGTAACGTCAGGCGCTATTCCGCCTCCGCCGGTGACTTGCCTGCCGCTGTCGGTCAGCCGGATTTCCGTCGGATGCTCCGGAACCTTGCGCTCGTAATACTCGTAGAGCGAGACCGATTTGTAGTCTCGCTGGATTAAGCGGCCGCTTGGCGTGTAGTAGCGCGCGATGGTCAGCGCCAGACCGGTGTTTTCGCTAAGCGGTTCGACCGTCTGCACCAAGCCCTTGCCAAACGTGGTTTCGCCGACGATGACCCCCCGATCATGGTCCTGCACGGCCCCGGCGACGATCTCCGTGGCAGACGCGGAGTTGTCATCCACCAGGATGACCAGCGGCATATTATTGCCCTGATTTCCGCGCACGGCGTAAAAACGGCGTTCCGCGGAAGCGCGTCCGCGATGCGACACGATCAATTGGTTCTTGTCCAGGAGCATGTCGCTGACGGCGATGGCTTCATTCAGCAGCCCGCCGTGATTGCCCCGCATGTCCAAAATCAAGCCGTCGAGCGACGACGCATTCAGCTGCTTCATCGCCTCGCTCAGCTCACTGTCGGTTTTTTCGTTGAATCCGGAAAGTTTGATGTAGCCAATCCCCGGTTTCACCTCGAACGCCAACTCGACAGCGTGACGCGGAATCTCATCGCGCGTCACCGTAAAAACCAGTGGATCGGCGTAGCCCTCGCGCGACACCGTAATCTTTACCGTAGTGCCCTTGGCGCCCCTCAAGAGGTCGGCGACTTCCGGCGATCTCATGCCCTCCGTGGATTTATCGTCGATTCTTACGATCACGTCGCCGGGCCGGATTCCCGCCTTATACGCCGGAGTGCCCACGTAGGGTGACATCACCACGGTTTGCTCCCCGCGCGGAACCACCGTCATGCCCACGCCATAGTACTTGCCGCGCATTTCCTCCCGGTTGGCTGTCCACGCGCGAGCGTCGAAGAAATTCGAGTGGGGATCGAGCACTCGCAGCATCCCGGGAATCGCGCCCTCATACACGATCTTGTCAACGTCCACTTTCTCTGCGTAATTGCCCTGCACGACGTCCAGCACTTGGGTAAAATTTCGCACGGAA
>DATDNK010000305.1:0-5799 GCA_036518275.1 Candidatus Acidiferrum sp. | reverse complement strand
GAAGTCCTTGGCCGGAACTAACTGAGGAAGAAAGGCGCGGGTTGCGGTCCCGCTGAAGGAGCGAACCACCCCCAAGAACAGCAGCACCGCGTAAATCGGATATGCGGAGCGAAACCCGCGCAAGGTGAGAAATAGCAACGCCCCCGAACAAGCGGCGGAGCCGCAGTAACACAGCACAACCAGCTTGCGCCGATCGTAACGATCCGCCGCGTGCCCGGAGACAAGAAAGAGCAAAACGCCTGGAAGGAATTGTGCGAGGCCGACAAAACCCAGCGCCAGAGGCCGTCTGGTGATTTCATAGACTTCCCATCCCACCGCGACCGATTGCATCTCTGCGGAAAGAACAATAAAGAAGCGCGCCAACTGAAAAAGAACGAAACTGGGATAGGTGAAAGCAATGCGCCCGGCGGCGCTGGAGTTCTCTGAAGCTGCCATTCACACTAATGTGCCACAAAAGGCAAGCCGCGAGGAGAACGGCGAGAGAAAGCGTTCTATCTGAGTCAAAAATAGTTTTGTGACTTTTGGCGGACACACGGGAACGAGGGCCTCAAAAGCAGTTCTTTGCCGCGAATTACGCTTCTGCGGCTTTGCGCGGGCGTAGGTAGAACTGAATGGCGGGAGTAAAGACCAGCGACAGAACCATGGAGCTGAGCAGCCCGCCAATGACGGCGACCGCAAGAGGCTTAAGCATTTCGGAACCCGAGCCGATACCAAAGGCCAGCGGCGCCATACCGGCGATGGTGGCTATTGCGGTCATCGCAATGGGCCGCAAACGCCTGCGTCCGGCCTGAATCATGGCTTCCTCCGCGGCAAAACCAAGCTCGCGGAAGCGATGCTCGGCATCGAGGAGCAAAATGCCATTCTTCGCCACGATGCCGATAACCATGATCATGCCCATGAAGGAGGCAACGTTGAAGGTAGTGCGCGTAACCAACAGCGCCAGGAATCCTCCGAAAGTCGAGAGCAGCGCAGAAGCCAGAATCGCAGCGGGCGCGGAGAAGGTGCGAAATTCAAACAGCAGCACGGCAAAGAGCAGCACCAGCGCCAGGAGGAAAACCATGAGCAGGTCGCGGAACGATTTCATTTGCTCTGCGTAAGTTCCACCATATTCCAATCGAATCGAAGATGGCAGGTGAAGGGCATCCACGGCTTTTTTCACTGCGGCGATGCCCGAACCCAGGTCTACGCCTTCGAAACGTCCCGTAATTTGCACCATCCGCTGCAGATTCTCGCGGCGTATTTCGGTTTCGCCGGGATCCATGCTGACTGTGGCAAGCGAACCCAGAGTTGCCGTGCGTCCTGTTGAACTGGTAAGCAACGTGTCGCTCATGCGCGCCAAGGAGGACCGGTTTTCCCCCGGCAGCCGCACGCGAATGGTGTAAGCGCGGTCATTCAACACGACAGGCGTGGCGGCAGGTTCGCCTTCCAGAATTGCGGAGGCATCGACTGCAACTTCCTCCGGCGTAAAGCCCGCACGCGCAGCGACCGTGGGATTAATTTGGAACGTAGTTGCCGGGCCGCTGATGGTGTTCTCGATGCCATTGAGGACATCAACAACGCCGTGAACTCTCTGAATCGTCTCAGCGACGCGCGGAGCAGAATCCGCCAAGAGCTTGGGATCCTGGCAGAACAACTTGATAACGATAGGTTCCGGCTGGCTGGTGAGGTCGCCGATCATGTCCTGCAAAACCTGGACGAATTCGACCTTCGTGGCGGGCTCAGTGTGCTCAATCTCCGAACGAATGTCGTTCATGATGTCGTCGATGTCGCGTTTGCGGCCCCTTTTCAGCTTGACAGTAAAATCACCGCGGTTTGCTTCGGTGACTGCAGACAAACCCAGCTCCATGCCCGTCCGTCGCGATGTATTTTCCACTTCGGGCTGAGACTTCACGATCTCTTCAATGTGCAGCAGGATGCGATTGGATTCGGCAAGCGAGCTGCCGGAGGGCGTCCAGTAGTCGAGAATGAAACCACCTTCGTCCATCTCCGGAAGAAGGTCAGTTCCCAAGAAGTTGTAGCAGAGGTAGGAAGCTACAATGATCGCGGCCGAGCTGCCTAAGATCAACACGGGCCGCTCAAGGACGGCACGCAAGACCTTGGCATAAAACGCGACTACGCGGCCGAAGAGGCCGGAGAAATGCGCTTCCTCGACGGCCAGCAATGAGGCGACGTCGGTGCCGGAAGGCCGCTCCTCTCCGGCGGTTCGCGCTTCCTCGCGCCGCACAAAATACTGGCTGAGTGTGGGAGTCCACGTGAGTGCAAGCAGCAACGAAGCGAACAGCGAGACGGTCATGGTGACGGCCAGGGCGCGAAAGAAGGTGCCAGTCACACCAGTAATGGAAATAAGCGGAAGAAAAACGACAATCGGCGTGATGGTGGAGCCAATCAGGGGAACGGTCATTTCCTTCAAGGCGCTCTGAATGGCTTCCAGCCGCCCCTGGCCCGCATCGCGGTGCAGAACGATATTTTCCAACACCACGATGGCGTCGTCGATCACCAACCCCACGGCGGCGGCGAGACCGCCCAAGGTCATGAGGTTGAAAGTTTGACCCGTGAGCTTCAACACGATGAAAGTGATGAGCAATGTGGCTGGAATGACCAAGCCCGCAACCAGTGACGTGCCCCAATCGCGAAGGAAAAGAACAAGAATGATGGAGGAAAGCAGCAGTCCCAGGAGCACCGCGTCGCGGACGCTGGCGATGGATTCGCGGACAATCGTCGATTGGTCGTAGAAAGGCTCGATGTGAACACCCGGCGGCAACGTGGGACGAATCTCTTCGATTTGCGCATGGACTTCGTTGGCCACATCGAGAGTATTGCCATCCGGCTGGCGATTCACGTTGAGCAAAACGGCGGGCTTGCCGTTCGCGGTCACAATCGTATAAACGGGAGCCACCGACGGAGTAATCTTGGCAATGTCGCCGAGGCGGATAGGGACCTGCGAGGCGGTGGTTTTTACGACGATCTGGCCAATCTGTTCGGGGGTACGCACTTGTCCACTAATCAGGCCAAGCACGAGTTTGTGTTCGTTTTCGATCAGCCCCGGCGAATCTATGAGGTTCGTCCTGCGAATAGCTTCCAAGATGTCACTGACGGTAATCCCCGAGGCCAGCAGGCGCGCCGGATCCGGGCTCACCTGGAATTCCGGGACGCGGCCTCCCTGCACGATAACCGTGGCAACGCCGTCCAGCCGATTCACACGCGGCTTGATGTCGTAGGTAGCGATTTCCCAGAGCTTGTCTGGCGGAACGGTGTCTGACGTCAAGCTGTAACCAATGATGGGAAATACGGCAAAGGTGAGACGATGCGTCTGCACTTTTGCCGTGGGTGGCAACTCCGCCTGCATGCGGGCGACGACGGCGTCCACGCGCTGCAGCGTCAGAATCATGTCGCTGCTCCAGTCAAAGTACAAATCGACTTCAGCGGAACCGCGGCTGGTTACCGAAGTGACTTTTTGAAGGCCGGGAACGCTGTTCACTGCTTCTTCGACCGGCCTGGTGATAGTCACCAGCATTTGGTCAATCGGCATCACGCCGTTATCTACGCCGATGACGATGCGCGGGAAATCGGTATTGGGGAAAACGGCCACGGGAATGCTGAAAGCGAGATACGCACCAACAAGTGTGAGGGTCACGATCAAGAACAGAATCGGGCGCGATAACCGATAGAACCAGGGAACAGCCGGTTTCCGGGCATTGTTTTCCTCGCGAGGCGCTTCAGGCCGGAAGTCCATGGACGTTTACTCCTTGTCCTTCTTGGCAGGTTTCGCCTCGGCCGCCTTATCGTCTTTGTCTTCCTTGCCCGTCTTACCTTCGGCTTCTTTTCCCTCGGAGCCTGGAGTTTCAATCTTGATGAGCGTGTTGTCCGGCAAAGCATAGCCACCCGAAGTGATGATAGGTTCTCCGGCGTTCACGCCGCTCGCCACCTGAGAAAACTCCGGGTTGTGCGCGCCAATCTGCACAGTCTTAAGGTGCGCATGGCCATCGGAGCCGGCCAGCACCACGTAGCTGGCACCCTCGTCGTTCTTGAAGATCGCCGTAGTGGGCACAACCAGAGCATCCTTCACTGTCTTCTGCGTCATGTTCACTTCGACGGTCATCCCCGGTTTCAGGGCCGGATTCGGTTTGATGGCCTCCACCCAAACCTCGATGGTGGTGCTGCCCGAGTCCAGCGCAGGGCTCACCAGGCTGACGCGCGCTTGGATGGGTTCATCGAGGCCCGGAATTTTCAATTCCGCGGGGCTTCCCACTTTGAGGAGTGCAGCCTCAGATTGCACGATGTGGGATTTTGCGATGAGCCGTGAGGTATCCATCACGGTGAGCATCGGCTGATTGGCCGCGGCCAAGTCGCCGACGTACAGCGGGCGATCCGTTACGTAGCCGTCGATCGGGCTGCGAATCTCCGAGTAGCTGAGCAGCGCTTCCGCTCCGCGGTACTTCCCTTCCGCGGACAAACGCGAACCTTGCGCAGCTTTCAGGGCTTGTTCTTTGCCGAGCCGTTGCAAGTCGGAGAGCTGACGCTGCGCCTGTTCGTTCTGGCTACGCGCCTGCGCCAGCGCTACGGTGGCGGCATCAAAATCGCGCTGCGGAAGAGCACCCTGTTCAAAGAGTTCTTTGCGGCTGTTGTAGGCTTTCTGCTGCGCGTCAAAAGCGGCTTTGGCGGCGGTGGCATCCAGCTCCGCCTTTTGAATTTGCTGCGGCAACCCGGCATTGACAGTGGTCACGTAATTGGCGTCGGCCTGCTCGAAATCGCCTTTACTCGCCTCCACGGCTGCTGTCAGGTCCTTGTTCTCCAGAACAGCAAGCAATTGCCCTTTTTTCACGCGGCTACCGCGCTGTACCAGGAATTCCTTCACGGTCGAGCTGATTTTTGGCGCGATGGTTGCTTGCTGCAACGGATAAACAACCGCCTCCGCGGAAACGGCCTGCGAGACGGTCGCGCGCTTCACCGGCGTTACCTGTACGGTGACAACTGGATCTCTTTCCTTCTCTTCCTTACTGCAGCCGTACAGCAGGAGTAACACCGAAGAACTGACCAGCGAAAGAAAGGCCAACCTTCTGCGCCCAAGGATTTCGGGATACTTCGTCATTTTCATGGAGTTGTCAGCACTCCTGTCAGAGTTTGCAAGTTTGCAAGAGCCACGCGATAGCGCACCGCGCCGTCCTGATAAGCCGCGTTGGATTGCGCATAAGTCGTCTGGGCATCTACAACTTCCAGCACCGTCGCTTCCCCGCCCTTGTAGCGCAACGTGGTAAGCCGCAGGCTTTCTTCCGCCAGCTGCGCGGAACGGCCGAGGCCACCCAACTCGTTCATGGCGGTCTCCGCTTCCGAATAGAGAGACTTGATTTCCGCCAGAAGCTTGCGCTGCGCGAGCGAAAGCTCACGCCTGGCCTGCGCGCGGCGCAGTTCTGCTTGCTTGATACGGCTCTGCGTCGCGCCCCAATTCCAGATGGGAAGACTAAGTGTGCCTTGGACGGATGAACCCAAATTCGACACGCCGCCCGGTCCATTAACGGCGAATTGCGGCGCATCGATTCCATACCAATAATCGAAGCTGAGGGACGGCAGATACCCCGCGCGCGCACCAGTCACGTCGAACTCTGTTGCACGCACGCTCTCAAGCGCCGCTCGAACATCCGGATTATCCTTTGCCGCCTGTTGCTGTACCTCGCCGAGCGTCGGCAAGGGCACGTCCGAATGGAGATCGTCAGTCACTTCGAAGTTGTCGTTGAAGTCGGGAAAAATGAGCACGGCCAGATCAAGTCGTGCGTTGAGGAGCCCCAATTGTGCTTCTTGCAG
>DATDNK010000304.1:0-16251 GCA_036518275.1 Candidatus Acidiferrum sp. | reverse complement strand
GCCTTTCCAGGAGTATGGGGACTGTTGGCCGAGTGTCATTGGAAATGTCCAGTTAGTGGCACTCGTCTGTGGGCGGCTGGCCGTTGCTCCCTAAAAGATGGGCAGCGGGGTTTGCGTAGCGCCTGCGGCCCAGCAGCCGGAATCGCGAACCGGGGCGAACGAATAGCGGTGAAGCGGCGTGGGCCCGTGAAGGCGTAAAGCCTCGAGATGGTCCGGCGTGGCGTAGCCCTTGTGGCGCGCGAGCCCGTATTGCGGATAAACAGCGTCCCACTCCCCCATGCGTGCGTCGCGGTGCGTTTTAGCGAGGATGGACGCGGCAGCGATGGAAATGCTGCGCGCGTCGCCTTTGATCAAGGACTTCTGCTCGACGAGCACATCGAGCTCCATGGCATCGATGAGGAGGTAGTCTGGCGAAATGGTGAGCTGTTGAAGCGCGGCAGTCATGGCTTGGCGCGAAGCCTGATAGATATTCCAGGCATCAATACGCTGCGCGTCGATTTCGGCGACCGCCCAGGCGAGGGCGTGTTCGCAGATGCGTTGGCGGAGTTCCGTGCGGCGTTCAGCGGTGAGTTTCTTGGAGTCGTCGAGGCCGACAATGCGGCGCTTGGGGTTGAGAATCACCGCGGCGGCGACCACAGGGCCAAACAGCGCACCGCGGCCGGCCTCGTCAATGCCGGCGATGCGCGTCCAACCCAATTTGCGCGCCGCTCGCTCGAAACGGGAAGAGCAGAGCCGGCTCATCGGGTGGGGATTTTAGCACGATGTTGCGGCGCCGCTGAGCAGCACTTTTCTTGACGGAGCAAAGACTGCGTGACAGGATACTGCCCCGCAACACCGGGTTTGAGGAACAACAGATGTAAATTCCCTCGTGGGAGAAATTATATGAACAGCCACCGGGATATGTCGTGCGTAATCCTTCTTTTCGTTTCTATGAATTTGAGCGGTGCGGTGCCGGCGCGTTCGCAATCGCGGCACATTGAATTGAACGATCTGGCGAAGATCGTTGCGGTCTCCGACCCGCAAATTTCGCCCGACGGAAAGACGATTGTTGTTGTTGTGGGACGTCAAAATCTCGAGCAAGACCGAACCGAACGCGAGTTGGTGCAAATTGACATCGCCAGTGGAGTGCAGCACGCACTGACCTACGAGCGAAAAACTGCGGGCTCGCCGCGATGGTCGCCAAACGGCGACCAGCTGGCGTTTACCGCCAACGACGGAACTGGAAGAGACGCGAAGCCGCAGATTTTCGTTCTGCCGATGAGCGGCGGCGAGGCGAAGAAAATCAGCGCCGCACCGAGCGGCATCGAGCAATTTGCGTGGAGCCCCGATGGGCGGGAAATCGCGTACGTGACTCCGGACGAGCCTGCAAACAAGAAAGAAATTGAAAAGCATAACGACGCGTTCGAAGTTGGCGACAACGACTATCTGACCACGGAAGCTCCACAGCCTTCCCACATGTGGTTGATTTCGGCAGATGGGGGAAAAGCAAAGCGACTCACGTCGGGAGCATGGAGCCTGCCGAAGAGCGCGCCGCCGAGTTCGCCCGCTTCGCCCATTTCCTGGTCGCCCGACGGCAAATTGCTCCTCTTCACGCGACAGGAACATCCCCATCAGGGCGATGCCGATCTGACTACACTGCAGGTTCTCAACATGGATACCGGGGAATACCACAGGCTGACCAAACACGAAAAGTTCGAGAGTTTCGGGGCGTTCTCGCCGAACGGCTCGCGGGTCGCCTACTGGTATCCGCGGGACGGCGATCCCAACAACGAAAATGAGATGTTTGTGACACAAACATCAGGCGGCGACGGAGTGGATACCACACGTGCCATCGATCACGACCTCGTGCGGGCGATTTGGATGCCCAATGGCAACTCCCTTTTGGTTGGTGGCAATGACGGCACGCAGGTTTCCCTGTGGTTGCAACCGCTGAGCGGCCCCGCGAAAAAACTGGCGCTGGGGAACATCACGCCGTCGTGGTCCTTTTGGGTGGATGCGTTTGTGGGGCGCAAAGGCGAAATTGCCCTCACAGGAAGCACCCCGAGGCAGCCATCTGAGCTGTACTACATGGCATCTGCGAACGACACGCCCAAACGGCTGACCAATTTCAATCATGAGATCGCTACATTGGATTTAGGAGTCACGGACCGAATCAGTTGGGATGGGCCTGACGGATTTAAGGAAGATGGCGTGCTTGTTTATCCGCCGGATTTTCAGCAAGGCCGCAAGTATCCGCTAGTGCTAATCATTCACGGCGGGCCGCAGGCCGCGTCCACGACAGCGTTTTCTTTTCTCCCGCAGCTCATGGCCACGCACGGGTATGTCGTGTTCTCGCCGAATTATCGCGGCAGCGACAATTTGGGCAACGCCTATCAGCGCGCGATTTGGAACGACGCAGGCGACGGGCCGGGCCGCGACGTTATTGCGGGTATCGATGCCGTCAAAAAGCTCGGATTCATCGACGAATCGAAAATTGGGGTAACCGGCTGGAGTTACGGCGGCTACATGACGTCTTGGCTGATAGGGCATTACCAGATTTGGAAGGCCGCCATGGCCGGGGCTCCCGTAACCGACATGTACGATGAATACAACCTGTCCGACTTCAATGTTACGGGCCGTTACGGTTTCCGGGGATCCCCGTACGTTGGGGACAATTTGAAGGATTATCGCGCGCAGTCGCCCATCACGTACGCGGCGCACATGAAAACGCCAACACTCATCATGCACGATACGGGGGACGCGCGCGTGACGATCACTCAGGGGTACTCGCTCTACCACGCGCTCAAAGACAACGGCGTTCCGGTGAAGTTCATCGCTTATCCAGTCGGTGGGCATTTTCCGGGCGATCTGGTCCGCCGTATGGATGTGAGTCGGCGATGGTTGGAGTGGATGGATCAGCATTTGAAATAAGAAACTGAGTTTGTCGCCAGTGATTTTTCGTCCGTTGGCAAGTTATAGCAATTAACAGCTTTCTTGGAAGAAGGAGAGGTTTGATGAATCCAAGATTTCAAAGTATGTCTGTCCTCACTAGAGTGCTCGGTTGTTGCCTTATCGTACTTCTCGGAATGGCACAGTTTGCCGCCGCGCAGGGACTGACGAGCAGTGATCTTTCAAAGCTGCGCTCGGTGGGTGGCATGGCGCTTTCGCCAGATGGGCGGCATCTAGCGTATTCCGTGGCCATGCGCGACGAGCCTGGACGCCCATACGGGCAGCTTTGGGTCATGGATGTGACTACTCAAAAATCGATTCGCTTCGGAGGCGACAAGGACCGCAGCGGCGGAGCGGTATGGTCGCCGGACGGAAAGTGGGTTGCTTTCTTCGGCAGGCTGGGAGACAAGCACGGCTTGATGATAGCGAAGCCTGACGGCAGGGACGTCGCGGTTCTCGCCGCGCCCGAAGGGACAAACAGCCCGCTGCCCGGTACGGGAAACGAAGTTGCGTGGTCGCCCGATGGAAAGCAGATTGCGTACATTTCGTCAACGCCGGACAGCAGGGCGGCGGAAGCCAGCGGCGATCCCATGGTGATTACGCGCTATCTTTACAAGCCGGATGCGGGCGAAGGGATGACGCGGTTCAACGACAACCAGCGGCTGCACATTTTCATAGTGGACGTCGCCACCAAACAGACCCGGCAGCTCACCAAGGGCGACACGGATGAGCATTCGATCGACTGGTCACCGGATGGCAAAGAGATTTTGTATTTGACGAACCCCGAGACGAACCAGGATGAGTTTTTCAATTACGATGTTTTTGCGCTGAAGGTGGCGGACAGCAGCGTTCGGCGGATTACCGCGACGGAATTCAACGAATATGACCCGCTGTGGTCGCCCGACGGCAAGAGAATTCTTTTTCGCGGAACGCACCGCGGACTGACCGACCGCGAAACGACGATGGAGGACACGCACGTCTGGGTGATGAACGCCGATGGAAGCGACAGGCGTGAAATCGGCGCGGCGATTGACAACCGGCAAGGCTCGCCGCACTGGGGGCCCGACGGAAACTCGGTGTACTTCACGGTGCAAGAGCGAGGAAGCAATCATTTGATGCGCCTGCCGGTTTCGGGAGGGAAACCCGAATATGTCGTGAAAGAGCCTGGGTTTGTTGGTTCTTTCGCGATCGCGAAGGACGGCTCGGTTTTCTACAGCTACGCGTCGCCGCGCGATTTGAATGAACTTTACGTGAAGAGTGGAAACGGCGCGCCGCGTAGGTTGACGGATTTGAACGCGCAAGTTCTCGCTGGGAAACAGATTGCGGAAGTGGAATCGTTCACTTTTGTCAGCAACGACAACAAGTACGAGGTCGAAGCGTTTCTGACCAAGCCGCTGGAAATGACGGCAACGTCCAAGCATCCGATGATTGTAAACATTCACGGCGGTCCGCACGGGCAGAATGGTCCGGCGTTCAATTTCAAGAACCAGGTGTACGCAGCGCACGGCTGGGCCACGCTAAACGTGAACTATCGCGGGTCGACGGGCTACGGGCAGAAATTTGCCGACGCTGTGTTTGGCGATCAAAACGGAAATGAAGGGCAAGATGTTTTGTACGGCGTCAGCGCGGCGGTTCGGCGTAATCCGTGGATTGACCGCGAGCGCCTGGGCATCGAAGGCGTCAGCTACGGTGGCCAGCTGACGGACTGGCTCATCACGCAAACCAATGAATTCAAAGCAGCGGTGCCGATTGCGGGGATCGCCAACCTGGTGAGCTACAACTACATGACGTATTACAACCAGTACGAGGAAATGGAATTTGGCCAATTTCTGCACCAGGGCAACTTGATGGACGTGGCCTGGGACCGCTCGGCGCTGAAGCACGTGGCCGCGGCGCATACGCCGACGATGCTCATGCACGGCGAAAACGACAACGACGTGCCCATTGCGGAGGCGGAGCAATTTTTCATCGCGCTGAAAGACGTGGGGACAGAGGCAATTTTTGTGCGCTATCCCCGCGAAGGACATGGGCTTTCGGAGACCGGGCACAATATTGATTCCATCAACCGCTGCATTGCGTGGTACGAGAAACATTTTCCGAAGCCGGGTATAGAGGGAATTACGAATGTCCAGCCATAGGGAGTGAATGGTAACTTGTGACTCATGACTCTTGTACCGGGCGCTCATTTCGCAAGAGGAGGGCGTGCGACTGCGGCAGCAAATGAAAAAGCCCCGGAGAACCGGGGCTATTGAAAACTTGTTATGAGCCAGCGAAGAGCGGCGCTTAGGCCTTCGCTTCGGTGCCTGCGGTGGCGGTAGCAGCAACGGGCACAGCTTCTTCTTCCTCGCGTCCGGCGCGCTTGATGCGAGCAGCTTTGCCCTTCAAATCGCGGAGGTAATAGAGACGAGAGCGGCGAACCTTGCCTTTGCCGACCACTTCGATGGAGCTAATCATGGGGGAATGCAATGGGAAGATGCGTTCGATGCCCACGCCGAAGCTTACGCGTCGAACGGTGAAAGTGGCGCTGGAGGCGCGGCCTTTCTTCGAGATCACCACACCTTCAAAAGCCTGGAGACGCTCTTTTTCCTTCTCGCCCTCGCCTTCTTTGAGGCGGACGTTCACGCGAACCGTGTCGCCAGGGCGGAACTCGGGGAGGTCTTTGCGCAGCTGCGCTTCATGCAATTTACGAATTGCCGGGTTCATGTCCGTGCTTCCTTTTAGACCCACTCAGGCAGGGCCAGCTCTATAGGGCAAACACTAATTATAAGGAAAACCGGGCGAAATGCCTAATCAATTTGGAACGCCTGGTGCGGTTTGCACGACGCAGTCAAAGGTCATTCTTTTGAGCGACTTACGCTGAAGCTGCAACAGACGTGTCCCGGCGAATGACAGTTTTCGCAAAGCGCTCCATCTCTTCGAGTTGTGGGCTGAACTGTAGCAAGACGAGATCCACGCCTGCCGCTTCGAATTGCGCGAGACGCTCGGCCACTTGTTCGGGAGTTCCGACCAGACCTGAGCGCAGGCCGCGATTGGAGACCGAATACTCTTCCAAGGACACGCGCTGCTCGAGCTGCGTGCCTGCGAGCCATTGCTGGTAATTCGCGTAGCCGGCAGCGGATTGGCGCACGTCGGTGATGCGGCGGAGTTCATCCTGAGCTTCGCGTTCGGTTTCGCGGACGATGGCGTAGCCAGCAACTCCGAATTTGAGCGGCGGAAGATTTTGCTTCGCGCGGCGTTCGCGGAGATCGGTGATCTTCTCACGCACGCGTTCGGGAGGATCCCCATGCATCAAGTAGGCATCGCACTTTGCGGCGATGAGCTCTTTTGCGGCGGGGGACTCGCCTCCCGCATAAAGCGTGGGACGCGGCCTGGCGACAGGCTTGGGTTCAAGAACGTTGTCTTCCACGCGGTAATATTTTCCGGAATAGGAAAAGTGATCCTGCTTCCACACGCCATCGAGCACGTCGAGCCATTCGCTAGTGCGGGCGTAACGGTCGGCGTGCTGTTCGAACGCCACGCCGTATTTGCGGGCTTCGTCGGCCCACCACGAGGAAACGACATTCAGGGTGAGCCGGCCGTTACTGATGTGATCGATGTTGGCCGCCTGCTTTGCCAGTAACGCGGGCAGGTGAAAGGTGGGTCGCACTGCAACCATCAACTCAATTTTTTCCGTGACGGCCGCCAGCCCCGCAGCTGTGGACCAAGCGTCCAGCGAGTCTGCTTCTACGCCCTTGATATCGTTAAGATTCAGTTCGGCGATCAGCGTCAAGTCGAAGCCGATTTGCTCGCTGTGCTGCGCGAGCCGTTTCACATACGGCCACGTCGCTTGCATGCTTTCGTTTTCGACATTGCGCAGCCACCCTCCAAAAACAGGCAACCAGTATCCGAATCTCATCGTTGGCCTCCTGTGGCGGCCACGCGTTCGGCGTGCCGCGATTCGTGACGCTGGGCTTCTTCAATTAGAAAATCGGCGAGTCGCGCGTAAGGGTTGAATCCGATCACGCGGACCGGGTCGGCGACGAAATTGGAAAGAGCATTCACGTCGTAGTAAAGCTGCCGTCCGGTGCGTTCATCAAAAACGTATTCAATGCCCCCTACTTCCAGTCCAGCTAGCTCGGCGATGCGCTCGACCTCTCGGATCACCTGGGGCGGCGGCTCATAGCCTTCCACCTTCATGCCGGTTTTCGGCGCATCGACAGGACACGCGATGCGCGTCAGTTCTTCGCCTCGGGTGTTTTGGCAAATGTCCGCCGGACACAGGTTGAAGCTTTCGCCAGTGATGTGAATTCGGATGGCGTAAAGGTACTTACCGCCGAGCACTTCGACGCGCGTAATGATTCCGTCTCGAGCAGTAAAAGCTTCCTGCACCAGGGCTGTCGAATCGATGCCGAAGTAGAGGCGATTCTCTTCGACGGCGGCATGCAACTCTGGCGGTGAATTGAACCGTTCAATACCCGCACCGCTTCCGCCAATGTTCGGCTTCAGCACCACGGGATAGCCGATGGCCTCGGCGGCTGCCAGCGCCTGCGAAGTGTGATTGATAACTCGCGCGTTCGGGTAAGGCAGACCGAGTTTTTCCAGATTGGTGAGCTGCTGGGCTTTGGAAATTTCGTGCGCGAAACAGCGGGAGCCATTCACCACGCGGACGCCTTTTGCTTCGAGGTGCGCAAGATAATTCAGCGTGTAGAAGATTGCGTGGGGCAGGCCCCGCTGCCAGGCCGACGGGCTCATGCGATTGAAGAACAAGGAATACTCGCGCTCCGGCGCGGCCGCGTCATAGTAGTGACGGCGCGCGTCGATTTTCAGCCAATTCACGCCGCGCTCGTCGAGCTGTTGAAACAATGGGCGGAACCAGTCCGGGTGCTCGTAGTAAATGACTATTGGTTTCTCAAGACCGCAGTCTTGACCATTGGTGCTGTTGCTCATGGAACCTCGCATTCCCCTGGTGCTTTACTGTTCCCAGAAATAAAGAAGCCGCTCGTGCTGAGCGGCTTTGAAAATTCTCTCGGTTTCTCGACTGGACTTACACCGAAGAACCTCCGTGGCCGCCGTAAGCGACGCACATACACATACAACAACAGAGGCAAGCGCACGCCTGCTGCGCTCTCAAAAGAGCTTGGTCAACAGAGGAATATATGATTTTCATTCGCGTCAAGCGATTACCTCGAGGGCGTTTACCACCGCGCCAGCTCCTTCTAACACTCTCTCACGCTGGGTCTTGGACCGCAACCCGTTGTATTTTATTCCCTTATGCCGTCAAAGGAGATCGGGCCGATTACGGCGCGTCTTTTCCATAGCCTTTTGCCGGCGCCATTTGGCAACTTCTGCGTGGTTTCCACTGATGAGAATCTCCGGCACCTTCCAGCCGCGATAGTCCGCAGGACGCGTGTAATGGGGGAAATCCAGCGGAACATAATTCTTCGGCTCTTTCTTGCGACCCTTAGATCCGGCGGTCCTCCCTTTTTCTCGCCGGTCCGCCGAAAAGTTGCGTGGCTTGTTCGAAAGATTGGCCCCGTTCGCTAAAACGACGCTGAATGATTCATTCTGCGACGAGGCTTCATTTCCCAGCGCGCCTGGGAGCAATCGCGTCACCGCATCCATCACAAGTATCGCCGGCAGCTCGCCGCCGCTCAGAACAAAATCGCCGATGGAAATCTCTTCTGTAGCCAGATGTTCCGCAACACGCTCGTCCACGCCTTCATACCGCCCGCAGATGAAAACAATTCGTTGCAGCCGCGCATACCTGCGCGCTAATTCCTGACGGAAAGGTTTTCCCGCGGCAGACATGAGCACGACCGCGGTGTTCGGATCCGGCGTGTTCTGTGCAGTTGCGTCGCCAACGCTCTGTCCCAACAAGGCTTCGACGGCTTCGAAAAGCGGCTCGGGCTTCAGCACCATGCCCTCGCCGCCGCCAAAGGGCCGGTCGTCCACACTACGGTGGCGGTCTTTGGTGAACTCTCGCAGGTCCTGAACGTGTACGTGAATGAGCTCCGCCTCGCGTGCCCGACGGATAATTCCGTGATCGAGCGGCCCGTTGAAGAACTCAGGAAAAATAGTGATAAGGTCGAATCGCATAGCACTTCTTCAATGCATGGCATTATGCATGGTGACGCACCGCAACGGAATCGCCGCTGGTCAATTCAAATCGCGGAGCCCTTCCGGGAGCACCACGTCAATGCGCCGTGCGTGTGGATCAATTTTTGTACAGATGTCTTCCGCGAGGGGAATCAAAACTTCACCCTGCGAAGTGTCCACCTCGAGTAACGGCGTTCCTGCCATCCCCTCGCCGGGGAATTGAACATCACGTACCGTGCCGAGCAGAGCAGGGGCTTCGGCAAGCGCGCACGGAGAAGATGCTACGACCGGGGTCGTTGCCGGGGCTTCAAACACATTGCAGCCAATGAGGTCGGAAACGAAATACTGCCCTGCCGGCAAAATCACGCGCTGCTCGAGCGGAAGGAGCACTTCGCATCCGCGAAGCTTCTCCGCCTCAGAAATTGAATTCACGCCATCCAGATGAAAAACTGCCTGGCCCCGGTGGTTTTGGCTCAGCCAGCACAAATGCAACTTCATTCGCCGCGGTTCGCCTTTGCCTTGAGGATCGCCGAGGAAGACTTCGTGCAACTTGGTGAGCCGTTCGGGAAAATCGGTGAGGATTTCTGCCGCAACTTCGCCCTTATTTCCTCGCGCACGAAGGATGCGCGCCACCAGGACCCATCGTGGAGCGTTAGAACTCAAGGAGATTTTGATCGAAAAAACAGCCCGCTTTGGAGCAGCGGCAGAAATATCAGTCTTCGAGAATCTCCAGTGTGAAACGCTTCTTCAATTTCATCCCAGCCGCCCCCAAAAGCGTTCGGACCGCCTTGGCCGTTCTTCCCTGGCGCCCAATCACTTTTCCCAAGTCCTCAGGGTGCACGCGCAACTCCAGGACGGTCACTTGCGACCCCTCGACAGCTTGCACCTGAACGTCCTCGGGGTGATCCACGAGGGCCTTGGCGATTGCTTCGACCAGCTCCTTCATCATGGGCAACTCCGCTTGAGCGAAATTCCAGCGGGAACTTACGCGCCCTCCGGAACGGTCAACGCTTTACTAGCGCCATCGGTGATAAACGAAAACCGCGCTGGAACGCCCGTCCCGGCTGGGCTGGGAGATGCAAATTGGGGGGCTGGATGTGCGTTTACGCGATCTTCTGCTGGCGTAGAAAACTGCGTACGGTATCACTGGGCTGTGCGCCCATGCCAATCCAATGCTTGATGCGCTCGGCATCGAGCTTTATCTCCGCGGGCTTCTTTAGCGGATCATAAGTGCCCACCGCTTCTTTGATGCGGCCATCGCGCGACCGGGTCCGCTCAATGATCACGACCCGGTAAAAGGGCTTCTTTTTCTTGCCAATCCTGGATAAGCGAATCGTTAGCACTAACTCAGTCCTCCTCAACGCTTCTATTCTAGCCTGCCTCAGGGCCTTGCCGCAAACAAACTTGGGTGGACTCCCGCCACCGCTTGAAGGAAAATCTCCGCGTGGCCCTCAACAAGTATCGCGTCATCGCCATCTCGTTCGTTGTTCTCCTTGGTGCTTTTCCGTTAGAAGCGCAGACTTCTTCGAACACTTCTGGCTCAGCCGCGTCTCCCCGTCCGCCTTTTCTGGATCCCAATCTTCCCATCGAACAGCGCGTCAACGACCTGGTTTCGCGCATGACGCTTGAGGAAAAAGCTTCCCAAATGCAGGATGTCGCCCCGGCCATCCCTCGCTTTAATATTCCCGCCTACAATTGGTGGAACGAAGGCTTGCACGGCGTCGCTCGCGCCGGAAACGCCACCGTCTTCCCGCAAGCCATCGGGCTCGCCGCAACGTGGGACACCGATCTCGTTCATCGCATTGCTGACGTCATCTCCACGGAAGCGCGTGCCAAGTACAACGACGCCATCCAGCACGGAAATACCGGCCGCTACTTCGGCCTTACGTTCTGGTCGCCAAATATCAATATCTTCCGCGATCCACGCTGGGGACGCGGGCAGGAAACTTACGGGGAAGATCCCTTTCTCACGAGCCGCATTGGCGTGGCATTTGTTACCGGCCTGCAGGGCGACGATCCCAAATATCTAAAGACGGTTTCCACGCCGAAACACTTTGCCGTTCACAGTGGGCCGGAGACGTTACGCCATCGTTTCGACGTGCCGGTTTCTTCGCACGACTTCGCCGACACCTACGCTCCCGCCTTTCGTGCCACGGTCATGGAGGGTCATGCGGATTCGGTAATGTGCGCTTACAACGCTGTGCGCGGCGCGCCCGCCTGTGCCAATGATTTTCTTCTTGGCACTCTGCGTAATAAATGGGACTTCAAAGGCTACGTCGTTTCCGACTGCTGGGCCATCAGCGATATTCATCAAGGCCACGGATATGTTCTGACCTTGGAGCAGGCGGACGCCCTTGCGGTCAAAGCGGGAACCGACTTGAGCTGCGGGCCGGAATTCGCCGCGCTGCCTTTTGCCGTCGAAAATCGACTGCTTTCCTCAGCCGATCTTGATCGCGCGGTGAAGCGCCTGTTTGAAGCGCGCTTCCGCCTAGGCATGTTCGATCCGCCGGAGTCTGTACCCTGGTCGAAGCTCACGCTTGCCGACAACGACACCCCGGCCCATCGGCAACTCGCGCTTGAAGCCGCGCGCAAATCCATTGTCCTGCTCAAGAACGACCGCAACATCTTGCCTCTGAAATCTTCCATTAAATCCATTGCCGTGATCGGCCCCACTGCCGATTCGCTGCCCGTTCTGCTGGGCAATTACAATGGAACACCTTCCGCCTATACCACCATTCTCGACGGCATACGCAAGCGCTATTTTCCTCCTTGCATCGACTGCAGGCGCAAGGGCCAGATTCTCGCAGCTATCGGCGCGCCGCTTACGGAAACCAGCGCCGTTACTCTTCCCTGGATTTACCTTAGCACCGGTGGCGCAAAGTCAGAGAATGGTTTGAACGCAGAGTATTTCGCCAACCCGACTTTGTCTGGAGAGCCGACCTCGCAGCGAAGGGATCCAGCAGTTAACTTCGAGTGGAACAATGTTTCGCCCGCTCTTGGCGTTCCTGCACAGAATTATTCTGTGCGCTGGAGCGGAGAGCTCGTTCCTCCCGTCGAGGGCGACTATCGCTTGGGTGTAGATACTGATGGCGGCTCCCGCCTGTTCCTCGATGGAAAGAAAATCATTGACGACTGGGCTCCGCACGGCGAGCGCACCATGACCACGCTGGTTCATCTTCAGGGAGGTCGCGCTTACCCGATTCGCATGGAGTATTTTCATCACTCTTGGGAGTCCACCGCGCGCCTACTTTGGCTTCCTCCCAATCTCATGCAAGAAGCCGTCGACGCGGCGCGCAAAGCCGATGTCGTCATCGCGGTTGTTGGTCTTACAGCTCAGCTGGAGGGCGAAGAATCCGACAACAGCGCCCCCGGCTTTTTTGGTGGCGACCGTCTCGACCTCGATCTTCCCAAGCCGCAACAGCAACTCCTCGAAGCCCTCGAAGCTACCCGCAAGCCTTTGATTGTGGTTCTCACGAGCGGGAGCGCCGTCGCATTGAATTGGGCTCAGGAACACGCCGCCGCCATCCTGGAAGCTTGGTATCCCGGCGAAGAAGGCGGCGCCGCCGTCGCCGACGTTCTTTCCGGCGACTACAATCCTGCCGGCCGTTTGCCCGTCACTTTTTATAAATCCGTCGCCCAGCTTCCGCCTTTCGCCAGCTACAGCATGAACGGCCGCACCTATCGCTATTTCACCGAACAGCCGCTCTATCCTTTTGGCTATGGCCTGAGCTTTTCTTCTTTCAATTACTCCGAAGCAAAAGCCACTCCGGAGCAAGTTGCTGCCGGGACAGCCGTCTCCGTTTCTGCTCGCGTCACGAACGCCAGTCCCGTCGTGGGCGATGAAGTCGTCCAGCTTTATCTCTCGCATCCGGGCATCGACGGCGCACCCATCCGTGCGCTTGCCGGATTCCAGCGCATCCATCTCGCCGCATCCGCTTCCCAAACCGTCACGTTCACTCTGCACGACCGCGACTTGAGCACCATCGACGAGGCCGGAGTTTGCCGCGTCGTTCCCGGTCCTGCCGAAGCCTGGATCGGCGGCGGTCAGCCCGTTTCCGGCCCTGGCCAGCAGCCAGCCAAGGGCGTTTCCGCAAAATTCACGATAACTTCCGCCGCCACGCTTGATGAGTGACAATCGGGTCCGGACTCAAATGCTTGTGGGAATCAAATGGGGTCGGACATGCTTCATCCCGTCCCTATCACTTGTGCACTTCCAACCGCACGGGCCTTGCCACGGAATTTACTTCCGGATCGTAGTATTCATAGACTCGCGACTGGAACGTCCGCGCGCGCATCGGATACTTGGCGTGCAGCCGGTATTGCAGCTTGACCGTTTCGCCCGCAGCGAATGAATCGAAATACAGAATGGCCTGCGTCGCTGTGAGGTTAAACTTTTCCAGCCTTCCGCTCTTCCGCCCCACGGACTTTTCCTGATAGCTCTGCAAATCCTCGCTGAGCAGCTCGAAGCCCGGAGGAATGCCCAAATCCACCATCACCATCTTCGCTGTCTTGGTCAGGTTGTTTCTTACCGTGGCTGTGGCCGTGGCGGTATCGTTTTGCGCCAGTTGCGTGCGGTCGTAGCTTACCGAGATCGAAAGCGCTTCTTCAGCGGGTTTCTCATCCCACGGAATGAAGTATTGCCCCGCGACTTGATACCCTAAGCCGCCGCCCTTGCCGTCAAATCGGATTTCCACGCTATTCGCGCCCTTCGCTTCGATCTCCTTGAACACAAATTGGTGGAGCAGATCATTGTTGTCAACCGTCAATTGCAGCGTGCTTGCCGTCTTGCCGTTAATCACGATTTCCGCCGTGCCGCGCACGTCGGCGGTCCCCTTTTCGCTCGCCAGAAGCAAAGCGCGCAGGGCCATAATTGTCGCTTGCGTGTTGCCCCATGCGCCGGAAGCATCCTTCTTCGCAGTGATGTAATTCAACGCCTTCCGCACCGTTGCGGGAGTCTGGCCCCATTTGAGCAGCGCCTGCACGGCCAACCCAGTCGTCTCCACGCTCGCGCTTGTTCCCCTGGAATAGACGCTCGTCTCTTCCGCATTCCACCACGCCTGTTCGTCTTTCTCGGTGCGCGCATCGAGGAGCAGTTGCATGATGTGTCCAATGAACTCCCGATCTTTTCCATTGTCCACTGCGAAGTTCCCCAGCACCGCCAGTGTGTACGCGTCGAGCTTTCCGTCCATGCGGCTCTGGATGAACCGGCTCGCCTTTGCGATCGCCGGTCCCTGATATGCCGTATTCTCCAAAGACCACGCGATGTATGCTGTAATTCGGAGCACGTCCGAGTTGTAGGCGTTCGTCGCCCCTTCATTGATGAACGACTTGTCTGGCTTCCAGCTCCCGTCCGCCTGTTGCTGCCCGGCCAGCCACTGCTGCGTCCTGAGAATCAGCTTCGGGTCCACCTCGTGGACCTTGGACATGTCGTAGAACTCCATCAGCCCGTACGCCGTCAGGATCTTGTTCGCCGGCGCATCGCCAAACCACGAAAACCCTCCGCCGGGCACTTCAAACGTCAGCAGCCGCTGGTAGCCGTTGGCGATATACCCTTCCGCTTTGGCATGTACTTCCGGCGCCAACTTCTTCGTCCGCTTCAAGTAATCGAGCGCCAGCACGTTTGGGTACGTGCTCGAAGACGTTTGTTCAAAACAGCCGTTTGGCATGCGTAGGATCGAGTCCATGCCTTCAATAACCTGGCTCAGCGGGCCGGGGTACAACCGCACAAAGATCTTGCTCGCACCCGCAATCGAGCTTGGCGGAAATTCCACGTCATGCTTCACCGCCGTCTCCAGTTGCCCGTTGAACACCAAGTTTTGCTCTCGCCCATTCGGAATCACTTCAATTTCGCGGACTACGATATCCGCGCGCTTCGCCTCTCCTCCCATTTGCGCCGTCAGTTTCAGTTTGAATTTCCCGATGCGCTTTGCCTCAATGGCAAATTGTGAGCCTCCCACGTGCCCTGGATCGACCGATACCGTCTTTTCGGCGCTGTCCTCCGTCAGCGCATACCATTCGTCCGGCTCGAGCTTCAGCTTCACGTTCACGCTTCCCGCCGACCCCGAATAGTTATAGACAGCTACCGGGATCGAAACCTGGTCTCCCTGCGTCAACGTGACGGGCAAATCCAGGTCCACAAAAAAATCCTGGAACACTTTCAGGCTGGACGTGGCCGTGCCGAGCGCGCCGTGCTCCGTTGACGCCAGCATAGCCATCCGCCATGTCGTAATCGAATCCGCCAGCGGAATGGCAATGCTCGCGTTGCCGTTCTGGTCCGTGATGATTTCTGGATTGATGTACAGCGCCTCCGGGAAATACGAACGTACATGCACGTCCGACATGTCCGGCTCTTCCTTGGCCGCTACTTCCTTTCCCCGTTCCTTGACGTCGCGCATCATCATCGGCATAGCCTTTGGTGGGGCAGGTGCATTAAGCGCGACCATCTGGTTCACCACGACTCCCTCCATAACGCCACCCATCGCGCCGCCTACCACCCCGCCTGGAACGCCACCAACTCCAAATTGCGCTCGGGTCATCGCATCCGCAGCACCAGTCACTAGCACCTCCGAACCGCTGCTAACCTCAACGTCCAGGTCTGAGAAAGGTTGCCGCAGCAACACGGAAAGCGTTGCAAGATCCCGTCCTTCCAGTCGGATTGTTCGAATCACCGTTCCCGTTCCGCCTATCGCCGGACTCGAAACTGTGATTTGATATTCGCCCTTCGGCAATGCGCTGAATGTAAACTCGCCGTCCGCATTGACTCTCACCGTTCGCACCTTGCCACTGGAAGTCTCCCGCGCCGTGACTACCGCTCCTTCCATGGCCGCGCCCCACTGATCCGCCACAATTCCCGTAATGTTCGCGCGATCATTGCTCGGCCCGCGATCGTGCTCCAGCTTCAGGTTGATTACGCTCTGCCCGGAGTTCGCAGCGGCAATTACCTTCCTGCGCCGGAAAAAGAGATACCCGTACATGTCGTCCGCCGTGCTGAATTTCTTGTCCGGTCCCGCGCTGCGCACCAGGTACTGCATTTTCGAGGGATCCCATTGAACGCGGTCGATGCGCAAACGCGTGTTCCACGGGTCGCGGAATTCCGCTCCCCCCGCGTTCGCCAGCCTGTCAAACACCTTCGTCACATCTTCTTCGCCCGTCTTTTCCGCACAGGCGCGCCTCAGACTTTCCGAAATCGTCACCATCTGCGTCTGAAAATGGGTCCTGTACCTCCCCGCATACTCCCAGTATTTTGTT
>DATDNK010000303.1:0-29984 GCA_036518275.1 Candidatus Acidiferrum sp. | reverse complement strand
GCCACGCCCGAAATCGGCAACGGCCCCGACGCCGCCGCTTTCGATCCTTCAACGAATGACTTTTTTGCTTCTTGCGGTGAAGGTGTTCTCACGGTGATTCATGAGGATTCGCCCGACAAATTCACCGTCGTGGAAAACGTTCCGACCAAGCGCAGCGCGCGTACCATGGGTTTGGATTTGAAGACCCACAATATTTTTATGCCCGCCGCGGATTTTGATCCGCCGGCACCCGGTGAACGCCGTGGCAAAATGAAACCCGATTCGTTCGTGATCGTAGTCGTGGGGAAGTAGTTTTTTCGCAGCAATCCCGCTGAAAACGCGTGCTAACTCGCACGGGATCAACACGCATTGCCCTCGTTTCGAGCGAGGCTGAAGCGAACGCTGTACATTCTCCGCCGTTCGCCGCGTAGGTCTGCCTTCCGGCATGGAATGTGAAATGCGCTGCCCGGGAACGCCGAACACCAGTTCGGCGGGAGAAAGGCGCCGTTCTGGCGAACGGCGTTCCCAGTAGCGCACGCAGGGCTCTCTCGCTGTGCAGAACGCCTGAAACAGATGTTTCACCCGCCATTTCTTTGTTCCTTGCAAACTCAGGCGCAAGTCGCATAGCTAGTTGTGTTTGCGGCTTGACCTAATCTGCAAACGCTTTCGTACTGCTTTCGCTGGGACAACGAACGTTTCCATTCTCTGGATACAGCAAATTAGTTGTTGACAGCGGTCGGTTTCTCGGTGTATTTGCACACCCACAGTTTGGCGAGTAGGTAAGCGAGTGGAACAACAGCACCGTCGCTCCGCGGCTGCAAGTTTATTTCCGTCTCAAGTCCAGGTGTGTTCCGGGCGAAGAAACTCCGCCTGTATTGCTGGAGTGCGCCGGTTTGTTTGTTTCCCGCGGATCCTGCGTTTTCAGGGCGCAGGATGGTCACGGCTTTTTCCCAATTCGCCAACTTAATTAGTGCGGGGTGGAGATAAACATGAAAATCCTCAAGAGCATTTCGATCGCGTTTGTGTTGCTGACCGCCTTTTTCTCGGCCGCGCCAGCCTGGGCCCAAACGGCCAGTACAGCGATCGTCTTGGGTACCGTGACCGATCCTGCTGGCGCTGTTATTCCGGATACGAAAGTCGATCTTACGAACGTGGCTACCAATGAAACGCGGTCGATGCAAACCAACGCTTCGGGTCAGTACGTTTTCCCAAACGTGGCTCCCGGCACCTACACATTGAAATTCTTCAAACAGGGATTCGCAACCACCACTGTGTCGGCCTTCAAGGCCGATGTCTCAAGGAGCAATACGTTTGACTTGAAACTCGAAATTCGCCCGAGTAATGAGATTGTCGAGGTCAGCGCGGAATCCCGAGCCGAATTGCAGACCACGGATGCGGTTGTCGGGAATGTCATTGGGGGGGCGCTTTTAGCTCGCTTGCCAACCTTGAATCGGGATGCAGGTGAGTTGATGACGCTGCAGCCGGGCTCTACGCCTTATGATCCAACAGGCGGCGACGCTGGCGGGACAGTTGCCGGAGCTCGTAGCGATCAGAATGCTTTCAATTTAGACGGCATTGACGTCACTGATAATGTAATTGCGGGCGGTGGTCTGCAAACGCCGATTATCCCCATCGGTGTGGACGAGGTTGAAGAATTTAGGGTTGGGCTGACCAACAACAATGCGACTTTTGGACGCGCATCTGGGGGCCAAGTCAATCTGATCAACAAAACCGCAGGAAACCAGTACCACGGAACCGTTTATTGGTACCACCTCAATTCGGCCTTGAGCGCAAATGCGTGGGACCTGAACCACACCCCCGATGCCAACACGGGAAAGCCGTTCACGGCGAAACCCAAAGAACACGAGAATCGCGGCGGTATTAACTTTGGCGGACCCATTCGAAAGAACAAGACCTTCGTTTCGGGCAACTATGAGATACACAGATTCCCCTCAGTCATTCAAATTGAAAGGATCGTGCCAACGGATACTCTGCGGAATGGCACTCTGATCTTCAATGGGACGCCTTATAATCTTGCGACGTCGACGGCATGCGGGAGCGGGGGCACGCAAGCCTGCGATCCGCGTGGTATTGGTATCAGCCCGACAATTCAGCAACTTTGGAGACTATTGCCGGAAGGCAATGACCCCAATGTCGGGGACAAAGTGAATACGCTGGGTTTTAGGACGACGGTTCCTTCTGCCGAGAGAGAAGACAGCGTTAAGTTCAAGCTAGACCATGAGTTCACGGAGAAGATTCACTTCCTAGGCCGTTACTTCTACCATAGAGACCTTAGGCCAAATGGCAACCAGGCTGACCTGCGGGGAAACCAAGCAACCAACCCAAGTGACTCCAACGTTCGCGGGGACGGTTTTATCGCTGGCCTCGACTGGCAGCTCCGGCCGAACCTAACCAATACTTTCCGTTCCGGCTGGATTCGCAGTCGACAGGATTTCACCGTCATACGGCCAAGCGCCTCTTCAGCGCAACTCGCTCTTCCGGGAACCGCCTCGAGCCTGTCTCCATCGGGTTTCATAGCACTGGCTCCAGGGCTCGCGCAAGGTGCGGACGTATTTCTGGACGCGCCCGTAGACGTTGACACGCAACGCGCCCGGCACCAGGCAATCTACGACAGCAACAAGCAGTACGTGGATACGTTGACTTGGATTAAAGGGAAACACACTGTTGTCGGCGGAGCGGATATTCGCTGGCTTCCCACAATTCACGATCGCGACGACAAGGTGGTTGGTTCGTTGAACTCACTTGTGGCTCTCGAAGACGCTGATGTCAGTAACTTTCTAACGATTCCGGCAGCGAACCGTCCCCCCGGGCTGTCTTCAAGCGATGCCCAGCGGTGGGACCGATTCTATGCAGCCGCCTTGGGTTTGATCGACAACGTGGGTATCCTTGCAATAAGGGACGGTAACCTGCAGCCGAAGCCGCTGGGCGCCACTCTTATCGCGCGCACGACTCTGCGTTCTTATAACTTTTACACTCAGGACACCTGGCGCATGACGCCGTCGTTCACTCTAACTTACGGTCTTAGCTATGGCTGGCAGACCACACCCCACGAACTGAACCAGCAGCAAACCTTTATCGTGAACCACGATAACGGCGACCAGATCATTAGCGGTCAGGACTACATCAATCAGAAGGCGGCCGCGGCCGCGAACGGAGATTTCTTCAATCCGACGCTGGCTTATCTTCCCATAAAGGACTCCGGCCGGAGCGATGTCTTCAAGGTCGACTACGGAGACTGGGCTCCCCGGCTTTCCGCCGCCTGGAACCCCAGTTTTCGGCAGGGTTTTATGAGCCACGTATTTGGTGATCGCAAGACGGTGATCCGCGGAGGATATGGTATTGCTTATGATCGCGTAAATACAGTTCAGAGCGTCATTATTCCCATGCTGGGAGTAGGCTTCGCTCAAACGATCAATGCCGTTAAGCCCCTTTGCGATGCCACTGGGGCCGGGGGAGCTAACTGCAGTGTTCCAATGAGCGTTACGGACCCCAACGTAAATCCTGGGCTCTATAGCTTTCGCGTTGGCGTGGACGGGGCGATTCCAACACCGCCCCCGCCAACGGCGCTGACCTCACCCGTTATTCCCGCTGGAGGCTTTAGCGAGCTGCTGAGCTTCCAAAATGACCCCAACTTTAAGGTTGGGCGCAGCCATATGATCGACCTTACCGTCCAGAGGAGTTTGCCGGCCCAAATGATCCTGGAACTCGGGTATATCGGGCGGCTTGGCCGGAATCTCCCCAACAGCTTCAACTTCAATTCTTCTCCGTACATGTTCAAGGATAAGACGTCGGGGCAGACCTTCGCCCAGGCCTTTGATGCGGTCGCAGGTGTACTGCGCGCGGGGGGGACTCCCACGGATCAGCCGTGGTTCGAGAATTTGTTCCCCAACCTGTGCCCACTTCTGGGTGTGCCTGCGGCTAGCTCTACATCTTGCATCTCAACTCTGAATTCCTCGGGCTTTTCCAATGGAAATGTGACCAGCTTGTTCCTGCTGATCGACGGCTTCCGAGGGGCTATCGGGCTACCAACTTTCAACAACCAGCAGGTTCTCGAATTGTTCATGCGTACGACTGGCGATATCTCTAACTATCATGCCGGTTTTGTCGCCTTGCGGAACAACAACTGGCGCGGTCTGTATTTTGATTTGAACTACACCTACTCGAAGTCCCTTGATCAAGTTGGGGCTGTGCAGAACGATGCGCGGTATTACTCCTCGAGCTTCAACCGCCACCTCGACTACGGCCCGTCATTCTTTGATCGCCCGCACGTGTTCAACGGAACCTTTAGTTACGACTTACCGTTCGGCAAAGGGCATTTGGGCGGGGCCTACGCTCCCATGCGGAAAGTGCTTGGCGGCTGGTACATTGCTGGCATCATCCGCGCGGAGAGCGGTATTCCCGAACTCGTCAGTGAAAGCAACCAGTCATTTGGCGGCGGCCTGATCTTCGGAACATCGAACGGAGCCATCCCAAGCGTTCCAATAAGTTCATTGGGAGGTGGCAGCCCACACTCGGTTCCTTGCAGCTCCGGAGCAGGTTCCAACGGCAACACTTGCAACGGCGGAACAGGTACTGGCTTGAACTATTTCGGGGATCCCGCGACGGCAATCACAAAGTTCCGCCGTACTCTACTTTCGTCGGATACCAATTCGGGCCGGGACTCTCCACTGCGCGGCCTGCCTTACAAGGACTTCGATGCGCGTGTGGGGAAATCCACCAGTATCACAGAGAGGGCCAAAGTCGAATTCTCGTTCGACTTTTTCAACGCCTTCAACCATGTCAACTTCGTAGATCCATCGTTTGACCTGACCAATCCGGCGCAATTTGGGGTAATCAACACACAGTACATCCCAGCGAACCGTCTCTCCGGCAGTCGCTGGATCGAGTTCGGCCTACGCCTCAGTTTCTAAGACCGTCGCCAAGAAATAAATAGAGGGGAGAGCGCAGGCTCTCCCCTTGTTTCTTTGCTGCCCGAAGAACTTGTGCCTTGCTGCTCGAGAGATCGCTCCCATTTGAAGCTGCCCCGGCTTTTCAATTGCTGATGAAAAAACCAGTTCTTCCGCGAGAGGCAGAAACAAAAGCGTCCCGGCGGGGTTGCGCCGGGACGCTCTTGGGGATTGAGGGATATTGAGGGCTTGGGAAACTCTTTAGGTGTCAGCTCCCGAATTCACTTTCTAAGACCTGGCAGTGGCTGATGTTCAAGTACCACCTGTTTGTGCACTTGCAGCGACGTGTCGGTTTGCGCCACTGCGGGCACGACCGGGCGCCGCCTTTAGTGCACGACGCTCACGTTATGCGCGCCAGCATAAAACGACACACCCGCGCCCGCCGTTTGCGGAACCCACCACAACTTTCGAATCCACGGATTCTGGCTCACCATCATGCGCTTGCCGAGAAAATCCATGAACGCCGGGCTCGCCTGCGTGGCGGCATAAATCGCATTGGAATTCGCAAACGGCTTTAGGAAAGGATTCGCTTCCTGACCGTATCCGCCGGAAATCGCGCGGCGCGTGGACCATGCGTCAAACGCCGCCGCACCGTGACCCACCGCCATCAGCCCATACCACATTTTTCGTTGCCTCGGCGTCTCGCCCGGCCGCGTTACGGGTCTCACCGGCTGAAAAGGCTGCGCCGCCGCGGAACGCAAAGGGGCGGGCTCGACTTCCGGCTTCACTTTCGGTTCCGGCGCGGAAGGCAGCCCGGCTGCGGCTGTCGAATCTTTGGATGAATCTGACGTAACCTTGGACGCACTGTCGGAAGCGGCAGCGGAAAGGGTTTGACGGTCGGCATTCGCGTTGGCAGCGGCGGCAGCTTTCGCGGAGTCGTCCGCCTGCGGAATGGCGCACATCAAAAGGAGCGTTGCGAGGACCATTTACCACCTCAGTCTTGCGAGTGGGACTTGCAAGTCCAGCCCCATTTGCAATGACCCCACTCTACTGGCCAGAAGGGCAGCAGACACTGGTCCTTTGCTCACATTTTGGGTAGTACAACCCCCTGAACCCTCGGTTTACCGCTCATGAAACAAAAGTACTAGCCCTTTTTTATGAAAGTATTTTCACATTTGCGGTAATGCGGTATCAGCGAAAAGGCTTTCTTTACTGCGTCGACAGCCACGCGCCCTCCGTTTTGATCGTGCGAAAGGACGCCCGCCGTGCGGCAAGGGGCACACACTTGCGCGCTATGCACCCTGCTCGCAGCCACCCGGATAAGCAAGTCTGCTATAATTCGCGCGTCGCCTCGATTCGATCGGGGCACGCCCGCAAATGCCTGGCAACGACTCCTCGGCCGCCAAGCGCGCGCTGGTTCCCCAGCGCAGCCCTCAGCCTCCCCGCTTCATCGCCATCGAAGGCCCGCTGCGCGTCGGCAAAAGCACGCTCGCCCGCATCCTGGCCGAACGCCTCCACGCCCGCCGCATCTACGATTGCGAAGACAATCCGTTTCTCGCCGACTTCTACAGAGCCAAGCCCGGCGCCGCCTTTCGCGCCCAGATGTACTTCCTCATCGAGCGCCAGAAGCATCTTCGCGAAGGCCTGGCCGTCGAAGCTCCCGGCCTCATCCTCTCCGACTTTCTCCTCGAAAAAGATCGCATCTTCGCCAACCTCAATCTCGACGACCAGGAACTCAAGCTCTACGAGCGCTACTACGAACTGCTTTCCGCCGATCTGCCGGCTCCCGACTTAGTCATCTACCTGCAAGCCAAGCCAGAAGTCCTGCGCGCGCGCATCGCTAAAAAAGCTTCCCGCGACGAGTCGCAGATCTCGCTCGAATACATCGAAGAAGTCGCCCGCGCCTACGAGCATTTCTTTTTCCGCTACTCCGCTTCCGACCTGCTGGTCATCAACACCTCAGAAATCGATTTCGTCGAGCGCAGCGACGATTTGCAGCAGCTTCTGCGCCGCCTCCAGGATCCCGTCAAAGGCACGCAGTATTTCCTCCCGCTCGGCGCTTCGGAATAGCGCTTGTAGGGGCACGGCATGCCGTGCCCGCTCTTCTCCTCGTAGCGCCAGGCGGAACTTGTCCCGACTTGGTCGGAGGCCGGCATCCTTCCGGTGGCACAGGCATTCCTGCTTGCCCTGACCCTCGAAGGGCCTGTGCTTTGTGCAACGCTTTGGATGCTCGGAGCACTGTCTGGTGACGCGGATTCCCTGGCGCTTCCGCTGGCACAGGATGATGTTCATCAGCCGGTTTTTCGTTCCTTGCCGCCGAGAATACCGCTGGCTTACAACCATGAGGCGAATCACTTATGAGGAAACGCCTATACATTGCGGGTTCCGCCTTGCTGCTGGCTTTGACACTAATCAACGGATGTGCCGGGCCTCCGGGTCCTCCTGGTCCTCCGGGACCGCCGGGACCTCCGGGGTCAGCACGTGCCTATGGCCGCTGGGCCCTCGGCACTGGCCTCGTGCCTGGCCAAACAAAGAACTTCACCGCGGTCTCCAGTCCAAAGAATGGCTTTTACTGTTGGACTCCGGCGCCAGGGATCGTTCCAGCAAGCTCAGTTGCCTTCGGCGCCTACGCAGCGGACGGTATCCCCGCAAACAACGTTGGCCGCCCTGCCTTTGTGGACATCGTTTACGGCGTTCATGATTGTCCGGCCGGTGACTTCGAGGTCGTAACCGGCACACCGAATCCCGACGGGACGATCAACATCCATGCCCTGAACGGCCACGCGATTCTCGTTCCTTAATCGCAACGCTCGCCACCCCTTCTTGCGGCCCGTAACGAAAGGGAGGTAGGCTAAAGACAATCGAGCACTGCTCGGCCTGGAACACCATGACCTAGTGAACCAACTTCATATACACGCTCACCCAGTACCCTGGGCGCGGCGGAGGTGAGAACGCGCTTTTGAGCAGCGTCTCTCGCGCGCACGTGCCCATCTTGGTCTCGGGATGCAGCAAAACTTCCCTCACCGTTCCATCTTTGTCCAGCTTCATCAGGATCCAAAAGCTGTCCAAACCCTTTCCGTCGCTCGGCTTGCATTGCTTCATAGTGGCCAGGTGCTTCTCGATGAATTCCTTCCCCAGCCGCTCGTCGTAAGCTCTTCCTTCCGGCGTGCGCAGATTGGTTTCCACGGCATTCCGTGCATCGGCCAGGCTCGTCGGCTTATCGTCGGCCAAAACCCGCCCACTGCCCATCAGCAGCAGCACCATCGCGACACAATAGGCCGCCTTTAGCTGTGTCTTCATAAAGAACTTCCATCCTACACGAGTGCGAGGATAATTGACTGCGGAGAAGAGGGGCCTTTATACTGTTTCTTCACGCCGGCGGTGAGAATTGCGCTGGCGTGCCTCGAGCCTGCCCTGCTTGCAGCCAGCAAGTTGAGGCAGGCTGGTCATTCCGGATGCGGCCACGGTCCTGGCCCGCCTGAATTTCCGAAATCGAAACTTCTTAGGGAGAATATGAGCAGCGTCAAGGCCACACAACTTCGCCCCGGCATGGTCATCCAGCACGAGGGCCAGCTTTTTACCGTGCACAGCACGGAACACCGCACGCCCGGCAACAAGCGTGGCGCCATGCAAACCCGCATGAAGAATCTCAAAACCGGAGCGATTATCGATTACAAGTTTCGCGCCGAAGAATTCGTGGAGCGCGCGATTCTCGACGAAGAGGAATTTGAATACCTCTACAACGAGGGCGACGACTTCCATTTCATGAACACGCAAACCTACGAGCAGATGCACCTCACCCGCGAGCAACTCGGCGAAGCCGTTTACTACCTGATTCCCAATACCGTTGTGAGCGTCGAATTCTTTGAGAACAAGGCCATCGGCGTGGCCTTGCCGGATACCATGGACCTGAAGGTCACGCAGACAGAGCCGACGCTGCAGAAAGCTACGGCAAGCGCAGTCATGAAACCTGCGACGCTGGAGACCGGCTTGGTCGTGCAGGTTCCACCATTTGTGAACTCAGGGGATCGCATTAAGGTGGACACTTCGGAAGCGCGCTACGTTCAACGCGTGGATTAATTCCGCCTCCGCAGCTAATTTCAGCGCAAGCCGGAATTAGAAGAGGCTGAGCGGCGTCCCGGTGAAAACCGGGACGCTTCTTTTTTGCATCGCGTGATGGAGGCCTTAGCCTATCCCCGCGGAACCGGCCGCTTTTTCCCCGGGCGGATGCGGGCCGAACACTCGATCGAAGATCGCGCCCACGTAGCGAAGCTGGCGCTGCAGATCGAACGTGTGGGCCAATGCTTTCGTATCGAGATACTTTGTGATGCGCTTGTCGGCAGCAACACGCTCGCGGAAGCTGGTATCCGACTCCCAGGCGGCCATGGCATTTTCCTGTACCGCTTTATAGGCATCGTCGCGCGGCATACCTCTTTCCACTAGGTCCTGCAACAACTGGCCGGAGAAAACAAGGCCGTGCGTGGACTCGAGGTTGCGCAGCATGCGTTCGGGAAACACGCGCATCTGACCGACAATGGTAATCATTTTGGAAAGCATATAATCCACGAGGATCGTGGAATCGGGAAGGATCACGCGCTCAACGGAACTGTGCGAAATGTCCCGCTCGTGCCAAAGCGCCACGTTTTCGAATGCCGCCAGCATGTTTGACCGCACCAGGCGTGCCAAACCGCAAATCTGCTCGCAAGTCGCCGGATTCCGCTTGTGCGGCATCGCGGAGCTTCCGCGCTGTCCCTCGCTGAACGGCTCCTCTGCCTCGCGCACTTCGGTGCGCTGCAAATGCCGGATTTCCAGCGCGATGCGTTCGAGCGTTGCGCCAATATGCGCGAGCGCGCTGAGATACTGCGCGTGGCGGTCTCGCTGAATTACCTGCGATGCGACCGGAGCGACACCCAGCCCCAGCCGTTTGCAGATGCGCTCTTCGATTTCCGTTCCTAGATGTGAAGCAGTGCCCACCGCGCCGGAAATTTTCCCCACCGCCATTTGCGCCGCGGCGTCTCGGAAGCGGGCAATGTTGCGCTGATTTTCGGAGAACCAGTTGGCGATCTTCAGGCCAAAAGTGATGGGTTCGGCGTGGACGCCGTGCGTGCGGCCGATTTGCGGAGTGTGGCGGAACTCGTGCGCGCGGAGATCCAGGATTTCTCCAAACATCACCAGGCCGCGCTCGATCAATTTCGATGCATCGTGGACCTGCAAGGCCTGTGCGGTGTCCACCACATCGTTCGATGTCATGCCATAGTGCAGCCAGCGAGCCGCAGTGGGATCGGCAATCGATTCACCAACGGCCATCGTAAATGCAATGACGTCGTGCTTCACCTTCGCTTCAAGCTCGTTGATCCGCGCGACGTCCACCTTGGCACGCGCGCGAATCGCCGCGGCCGCCTCTTTCGGCACCTGGCCTGTCTCCGCGAGCGTTTCGGCAGCGGCAATTTCGACCTCAAGCCACTTCGCGAAGCGGTTGGCGTCGCTCCAAACGTGGCCCATCTCCGGGCGCGTGTAGCGTGGAATCAATTCCCTCTCCAAAAACGCAACAAAACAAGCGAGAAGCTTGCCGACTTCTTGGGGGTCCCTCTCTTTATGATACCGCAGAAGGCGTCGACGGTTGGGGCTGGGCTAAAGCTCAAGCCACGCGCAATTGGAGTTTCCCCGAGTCCTTGTTTGGGCTAACTTGTTGCGCGGGAAGCCCTTAGCCTGACCTAACCGCAACGGCAGATTCCTGTCTAATGATTCGAATGCAGCCGAGCGTCGAGAACACCCAGACCATCGCCGACAGCGACGCCGTCGCCGTGGAACGCACGCTGGCTGGCGACCGGGATGCGTTTCGCGTTCTCGTCGAGCGGCATAGCCACAATGTTTTCCGGCTGGCTTATCGCATGACGCGGAATCGGCTGGATGCCGAAGAAGTGGTCCAGGAGGCGTTTTTGCGCGCGTACCAGAAGCTCGCAAAGTTTGAGGCGCGGGCAAATTTTGGAACCTGGGTTTATCGCATCGCCGCGAATTACGCGATTGACCGCATGCGCCAGCGCAAGAAAGAAGAAGCGCGAAAAGTGGAGCCTGCCGTGTACGAAGAAGGAACGGAAAACGACCCAGTGACGCTGCTGCAGGATGCCGCGCCGACTCCGGAACGTTTGGCGCACAACATCGAGCTCCGGAAACAGATGGGGATTGCGCTGGCTGCGCTTTCGCATTCAGAGAGGACTGCGTTCGTAATGCGGCACTGGGAAGGCTGTGCCATTGAGGAGATTGCAGCAGTCCTGAAGTCGAGTTCCGGCGCAGCGAAGAACACCGTATTTCGCGCGGTGCAGAAATTGCGGCTGGCTTTGCAGCCCTTTGTGGGAAAAGGGGCGCCAGCCAGAGCGGTGGGAACGGAATCATGAAACACATGACCGAGGAAGAGTTGATTGCTTATCGCGAAGGCGTGGCTGCCCAGCGTGCGGAAATTGCGCAGCACCTGGCGGGTTGTGAAGAATGCCGCGGGGAGTTGGAACGAATCGAGGCCGTGCTCGCAGCACTCGATACGCTGCCGGTGCCGGACCCGGGCGACGACTATGGCCGGCATGTATGGCAGCAGATTGCGCCCCGTTTGCCGGAGAGACCTGTGCGGTGGTGGCAGGCGTGGTTCGAACCCAAGCGACTGGGAGGGTTGGCCTCGGTGGCGGCTTTGCTCGTAATCGCGTTCCTGGCAGGACGGATCAGCACGAAAAATCACGTCGATCGCGACGTCGCTACCAAGGAGCAAATTCGCGAGCGCGTGCTGGTGGTTGCCGTGGGCGAACACCTGGGGCGCTCCGAAATGATGCTCGTCGAGCTTTCGAACGCGGAGCCGCTGGACCCCAAGCAAAAGCGTATGGACATTTCTGCGGAGCAACATCGCGCCGAAGATTTGCTCGAGGAAAACCGCCTCTACCGGCAGACGGCACTCAAGGAAGGCGACGCGAGCCTGGCCAGCGTGCTAGACGAACTCGAACGCGTGCTCCTTGATGTGGTGCACAGCCCGGAAGAAGTTACGCCGGCACAACTGGAAAAGATTCGCCAGAAAATCGAGGCGCGCGGGATTCTGTTCAAAGTTCGGGTGGTTGGCAGGGAGCTCCAGGAACGGCAGAAAGCCACAACGCCCGCTCCGGCGCAGAACAGCTCTAAAGAGAAGGAAAGGAACAAAGCATGACCCAGCGGAATGCAGTGTGTAGAACGAACATGGTGTGGATTGCGGTTGCGGCGTTGTTGCTGTCACCCGCACACGCGCGAGCGGCGCGACTCGTCCCTGCCATCTTGTCTCCTGAGGTTTTTCTTCAGGACCCACAGGATGCTCAGGAGAAGGAACAGGAAAAGCGCGAGCGCGAGCAAGAGGCACGCGACAGAGAGCAGGAGAAGCGCGAGCGGGAACAAGAAGCCCGCGACCGCGAGCAGGAAAGAATCGACCGCCAGCAGGAACTGTACGATGACGGCCGCGAAGCCCTGGATGAAGAACGCTACGAGCAGGCCGAGGCGAAATTCAACCAGCTTGCCCAGATGAGCGGTCCGCAGACAGACGCTGCTCTTTACTGGAAAGCTTATGCACAAAATCGGCTCGGAAGGCGCGAAGCTGCGATGACCACACTCGCCGATATGAAAAAACGCTTTCCGCAAAGCCGCTGGCAGAAAGATGCTGGCGTTCTGGAGCTGGAAGTCAAGCAATCCAGCGGACAGACCGTGAAGCCCGGAGATCAGGGCGACGAAGAACTGAAGATGCTGGCGATTCAAGGACTCATGAACAGCGACGCGGAACGCGCCATGCCGCTGCTCGAGAAAGTGATCAACGGTTCAGGCACACCCCGGGAGAAATCGCGAGCGCTGTTTGTTCTGGCACAAAGTGGTTCCCCTCAAGGTCGCGAGATTATTGGAAGAATTGCCAAGGGACAGAGCAATCCCGAACTCCAGCGCGAAGCGATTAAGTATCTCGGGCTGTTCGGTGGAGCCCAATCCCGGCAAATCATGGCGGACGTCTATGCCTCGAACCCCGATACTTCCGTGAGGCGCGCGATTCTTCGCGCCTACATGCTGGGAGGCGACAAGGAGCATTTGTTTGCCGCCGCCAAGAGTGAGAAAGATGAATCCCTCCGCCGCGAAGCCATCCGACAGCTCGGCCTTGTCCACGGGGTCGGCGAACTCGAGCAGCTATATCAGGCAGAAACTTCTACCGATCTTCGCCGGGAAATTTTGCAGGCGTTTTTCCTCGCGGGTGAGTCCGGAAAGCTTGTCCAAGCCGCGCAATCCGAGAAGGACCCCGACTTGCGCCGCACAGCGATTCGCAACCTCGGCTTGATTCATTCTGACGATTCCTCTAAAGCCCTTCAGGCTATTTACGCGCGAGAGACGGACCGCGGTTTGAAGGAAGAAGTACTGAACGCCTATTTTCTGCAGGGAAATGCCGCGGCGCTGGTGGCTATCGCGCGCAGCGAAAAGGATCCGGAGCTCAAGAAAACCGCGGTTTCTAAACTTTCGCTCATGCATTCCAAGGAAGCAACCGACTACTTGATGGAACTCTTGCAGAAGTGAGGTGGCAAATGCACGCGAGTGACAGCTTGTCAAAAGCGCGAAAAATTCTTGGTCTGGCTATGATTCTTATGGGGATCTTTGGCACAGTCACAGAATTTACAAAGGGCCGCACGATTCGGGCGGATTTTGGCCAAGGTGTGGTCTACGCCGCAACAGCGCAAGGGAGCGCGGAAATGCCGCGCGTCGAAAGCGCCAAGGTCGAAACCCGCACCGTCACGGGAACTTTGGAAGCGACCTTTCGCGGAATCCTCGCGCAGGCCGACAAGCCCGAATGGGTCGGCTATAGCGTCGATGAAATTGCTGGCGAGCGCAGCGTATGTTGCGGGAATTACAGCGATAGCAGTGGTTGCGGCACTTGCCGTTTGGAAAACGATCGTAACTGGACAAGTGGGTCCGCGAAAAACGACGCCGCAGGCGTCGTCAAGCTCGAAGGATCGCGCCGGCTAGTCGTGCTCTTTCGGCTCGAAGCAAAACAAGTGGATCGCATTCGAGCGGCCTCGGAAGATTGCACTCTGGACGCTGGCGGGCTGCCCTTCCTCTGGCTGACCAGCGTGAAGCCTGCGGAGAGTGTTGCGCTGCTTACGACTTACGTGCAAGGCGCCGACTTCGACCGCCACGAGCATCACAACGTTGGCCACGGCGCGCTCACCGCTATTGCGTTGCACGCGGACCCCTCCGCAGGCCAAGCTATGGAATCCTTCGTCAAGCCGGACCAGCGCGAAGAGCTGCGCAGGCAGGCGGCATTCTGGCTCGGTGTAGCGCGTGGGAAAGAAGGGTTAACCACGCTGCAACGCATGGCCAAGAACGATCCGAGTTCCGACGTGCGTGCGCATGTAGCCTTTGCCCTCTCCGTCAGCCACGAACCAGGCGCCATCGAAGAGATGATTCGCATGGCGCACGACGACACGAGTTCCCACGTGCGCGGCCAAGCGCTCTTCTGGCTGGCGCAAAAAGCCGGGAAGAAAGCTGTAAGCACCATCACCGGTGCGATTGAAGACGACCCCGATACGGACGTGAAGAAGAAAGCCGTCTTCGCGCTGAGCCAATTGCCCAAAGATGAAGGCGTGCCAAAATTGATCGAAGTGGCGCAAACCAACCGCAATCCGGAAGTGCGCAAGCAAGCCATGTTCTGGCTTGGCCAATCCAACGACCCGCGCGCCCTCGAATTCTTCGAAAAAGTGTTAACGAAGTAGTGGACTCAGCGCAACAGATCTTCAAGTTGAACCCGGGCGTCCGTCTTTGCATCCCTGTATTTCACAATCACCGCGGCTTGCAGTGACAAGCCCCACTTCGCACCCGCGGAATGCGCCACCGCACGCGAGCCTGGAACCACAATCGCCTCTTCGGGAATCACCAGCGGCTCGCTACCCGTTGCCGTGTAAACCGCCTCGCGCGCCAAGTCGTACACCGGGATAGAGCGATTCAAGATTGTTCCGCGATGCTTACGACGGTCCGGAACCCTTTTCGAACAAGCGCATGGCTTTCGATTGGCTAAGACTAATCACCGGTCAGAGCTTTGATTCGCCTGAAGACTGGGTGAAGTGGTGGCAGGAGAACCGGTCAAACCTGGTCCTTTCCGAAGACGGACAAAGACTTGTGAACAGGAATCTCGTGCTCCCGGCTGACGCACGAAAGCTCGCCAGCAAAAGCAGATGAACCGGTAACGTGCAGCGCATACATGCGCAGCCCATCTGTCTTCAATTCACTCTGTCTGCAGAGGTGCTGCGGCGCTGCATATCCCTAACGCATCGTCAGCATCTCGGAAGGAATTCGACCAGGACCCTGGGCAAAAGCTGCTAGAGTGCCGCGCGTAACACCTATGACTTGCGCTTCTAAATTCCCATCGCGTTACAGCTCCAGCGGCTTGAGAGGCTTGTGTTGGGACGCAATAAGAAGTTGTCCTGTAAACGCGGCTTCCGCGGGGCGCCGGCTCAACGCTTCCTGCGCGCAAATTTCCGCAGTGAACGGATTGTTGTTTTCTTCCGAGAGATGGGCAAGCACTAAGTAGCGAGCCGCTGCATCGAACCCATCAGCGTCCGAGAGATATTCGCTCACCGCATGATTCGAAAGATGCCCAGTACGGCTGAGGATGCGCTGCTTCACCACCCAAGGATACGGCCCGACCTTCAGCATGTCGAGGTCGTGATTGGATTCCAGGATTAGGCAGTCCGCCCCGCGCAAATGCACTTTCACCAACTCGGGCATATATCCGAGGTCCGTCACCAGCGCCGCTTTCGTCCCATTCGTTCGAAACGTGAAGCCGATGGGATCGGCCGCATCGTGCGGGATCGCAAAAGCATGAACCTCAATGTCTCCCACCGCAAAATGCTGCCCCGCATGAATGGTCTCCACGCCGCGCAGCCGCTTTCCAAGCGTATCCGGCAGAATCCGCTGCATCGCGTCCATGGTCGGCTCAGTGACGTACAGCGGCGCCTTCCACAGGCCCAGCATCTGCGGCAAACCATTGCAATGGTCCGCATGTTCGTGAGTGATGAGGATGCCGTCGATTTGTTTAACGTCGCTTTCGATCGCGGCGAGCCGCGCCAGCGTCTCGCGTTTGCCGAGTCCGGCGTCCACCAGGAGGCGGGTGCGCTCCGTCTCGAGCAATGTGATGTTGCCCGAGCTGCCGGACGCCAGTATGGAAACCCGCAACCCGATCGTGCCGCTCCTGAATCTAGCTCAGGCCCGTAAGGCCCAAGGTTCTTCTTCCACGACAGCTCAATACAAATTTTCAGAATCATGGCAGAGCGCCGCGGTCTCGTCAACAGATGTTCGTCTTAACTTAGCATAGCCGTGTAGGAGTGTCCTCGCTCGGGACTACGCGTCGCAATCGCCTTTGTTGCCGCCCGTCGTCACCAACTGCTCCGCCCGCCGGGCCAGACAGTTTTCCAGAACGTCATCCAGTTCGCGAGGCCGGATGGGCTTCGTCAAATATCCATTCATCCCGGCAGCCAGGCATCTTTCTCGATCGCCCTTCATGGCATGCGCCGTCAATGCAACCACGGGCAAGTGTGCACCGGTCCCGATTTCCCTTTCGCGAATTGCCGCCGTTGCCTGAAATCCGTCCATTTCCGGCATCTGCACGTCCATCAGGGCCAGGTCGAATTTCCCTTTCGCCACCGCTTCGAGGGCCTCGCGTCCGTTTGCGGCGAGCACAACCCGGTGGCCTCTTTTTTCGAGCATCCGGGTGGCCAGCCGTTGATTGACCGGATTGTCTTCCACCAGAAGCACACTCAATACGCTGCTGGGCTCGCGCGCGTCGTAGAGCGAATAGCGCGTGATCAGCGGGATCGCGCCTCGCTGCTCTTTCGCTCCCAGCACGCGCGCAATCGCCTCGCGCAATTCGGTCTGCCGGATCGGCTTCAACAAATAAGCGGAAATCCCCAGGGCCTTGCAGCGCTCCGCATCGCCGCGGTGGCCTGCCGAGGTGAGCATCATGATGGTTGCCGTCTCTAATTCCGGCCGCTGCCGCAAGCGCTCCACAAACTGAAATCCGTCCATCCCGGGCATGTGCATGTCCAGCAGAATCAGCCCGTAAGGCACACCTGCCTGCTTGGCGGCGGGCAGCTCCAGCAGCGCCTGCTCCCCGCCTTCCACAAGGGTGGGCTTCATCTCCCAACGCTTGAGCATTCCCTCCAGAATTCTGCGATTGGTGCGATTGTCATCTACGACTAGAACTTTCACGTCCCGCAAGATCTCCGGCGGGGCAGGCTTTCCTACTTCAATCTCTTTGGCATCCACAAGCCCCAGCTTGATGGTGAAGTGAAACCGGCTTCCTTTACCCTCCTCGCTTTCCAGCCATATTTCCCCGCCCATCAGATCGACCAGGCGCGTCGAAATGCTCAGCCCAAGGCCGGTGCCGCCGTATTTCCGCGTCGTCGAAGTGTCGGCTTGGGCAAACGGGTCAAAAATCAATGCCTGTTTCTCCGCCGGTATGCCAATGCCCGTATCGGAAACTGTGAAATGCAAAAGGCGGTCTTCTCCCTCGTTGTCTGCAACCTCCACCTTTAACCCCACTTCGCCCTCATGCGTAAACTTGATGGCGTTCCCAACCAAGTTCGTGACCACCTGCCCCAGCCTGCTGGAGTCTCCCCGTACAAGTTCCGGCGTTTCCGGAGCCAGTTCGCACAGAAGCTCGAGCCCTTTCTCATCGGCCCGCAACGCCAGCGTCCTCAACACTCCTTCCAGCGTGTCTCGCAGATTAAACGGGCGGTTTTCGAGTTCTGCTTTCCCTGCTTCGATCTTCGAAAAGTCCAGTATGTCGTTGATCACTACGAGCAAAGAATCCGCAGAGAGCTTGACCGTGTCCAGGTATTCCCGCTGCTCTGGCGTCAGTTCCGTTCCCAAAGCCAGATCGGTCATCCCCATGACTCCGTTTAACGGAGTCCGGATCTCGTGGCTCATATTCGCCAGGAACTCGCTCTTCGCGCGGCTGGCCGCCTCTGCCGCCTCTTTCGCGCGCTGCATCGCTTCTTCACTGCGCTTGCGAACCGAAACGTCCTGATAGAGGACCAGAGTGCCTACGACTTCCTTGCTCACCACAAGCCCCACCGTGTGTACCTCGACGTCTACGAGCGTCCCATCTTTTCGGCTGCGCCGCGTGACCTTCTGGACATGCTCTCCGGCCCGAGCCTTGCGCGTAATGTCCCTTGCCTCCTCAAGCAATTCTCCCTGGGCGAGCAAGCCGTGCACCGGCCTTCCCATTACTTCTTGCCTGGAATATTGAAAGAGCTTTTCGAACGCTGGATTGCACAACTCAATTTTCTCTTCCGGATCCAGAACCATGATCGCAAGCGGGCTGCTCTCGACGAGCGCGTTGAGATACGCAGTTCGCTCGGCCACTCTTTTCTCCAGATCGCTGCGCGCTTGCTGCAGGGCTTCATCTCGCTGCTGAATGTCCTCCAGCATGTGATTGAACGAGTCCACAAGCAGGCCGACTTCGTTACTGCTTCCTCCTTCGGCTCTCAACGAATAGTCTTTCTGCGAGGAGACTTTTCCGGCGAGCCCTGTCAGAGCTAGAATCGGCGACGTAATCTTTCGCAGAAAGTGCGATGCGACGATAAAAGCCAGCAGAACGGACACCAGCAGAACGAGCCCCGAAATCTTCGTGTATTGCAGGAGTTGAGCGTGCAGCACGGTCAGGTCCGACACAATGACGATGACCCCCACCTTAGTGCGCTCAAAGCTCACTCTTTCCGCCAGTGTAAGACTCTGTTCGTCAAATCGTGCCCCGGCCTCGTCCCATGCCGGTATAACCCAGCTTGCTGAGATTCCCGGACGGCGATACTCCGCAAAAACAGTGCCTTCGCGGTCGTACAAGCAAGCCGCGACGATGTGCTTTTCGCCCTGTAGCGCGCTCAGCATTTCTCGCGCAGACCTGGAATCATGGAACATCAAAGCGGCCGCAGTGTTTGCACCCAGGGTATCCGCAAGGGTGTTCAACTCACTGATCATCATCGCCCGATAACTGGCTCGCTCATAGAGGCCGAATCCCAGGCCTGCCAGCGCTACCGCAAGAATGCCGGTCATTAGAATAATTGCCGTTAGTTTTCGCTGAATTGAATGTTTAACTGGAAATCGCATCTTCATCGGCCCCGGGGAAATTCCTCACGGTCATTGGGAGAAGCGGCAACCTGCAGAAAACTCTGTTGCTGTTCGGCACAGCATTCTGGTTTTCCCGCGCTGGCAACTTCGGACGTTTCCAGCCTGAGCATAGAGCCTTCTTTGCTCGGGTTCTTGTTTGGGTCTTTCACCACGCGCGCCAGCACGAGGAGTCTGGAACTGATCTTGAGATCCGCTTCGGACGCAGCTTCCAAATTAATCTCGAAGCGCAATTGTTTTTCTTCCACGGAGAATTGAACCATCCCGCCGCGGGCGGCGAATTGCGCCATCTCTCCCACGGTCAGGACGCTGGCTCCTTTGAGCATCGAGAAGATCTGGGCGACGTTTTTTCGTTCCGAGGAGCTAATGTAAATCACGTGGCATCCTCGAATTCCCTTGTCATTCGCAATGTGACGAATCTGCAGCGGTCTTTCGCTCGCTGTCGTATGGGAAGCCAGCGTTGTCAGGGAATCCCCAAATGGATCCCTTCCCAGGATGCAAAGCACGGTAGGGGCTTGCGCATCGGCGTAAGACGCAACCGGCCACTCCACAAAACGTGTCAGGTTATAGAGCATCGCTGCCTTTAATTCATACTCGCCCGCCGAGTCCTGCCCCGCCGCAGGTTGTGGACCCAACGCGTACGCTAGCACGAATCCCAAAACCAGGGACGCGCGAAGAAATCTGCGCCCCACGCGGATAGATCGTATGTTCTTTGGCGGTCTTTCCAACTTGTTCAATGCCCGGTTTTGGTCTTTGCTGGTCACGCAGCCGATCTGCCTTACCTCGCACTCAAGTGCGGCCTGTAGGTGAGTTTCACTCGAAAACTTCGCCCATCTTGCGGAATCGACGTTTGCACGTGTTCGAGGCCGCCTGATTCCGCGTATTGCTTGTCAAAGACGTTGTAGAGGCCGCCGGAAATATCCGCCCTCTCCGTCAGCTTGCGCGTGAAGAATGTCAAATTCACGAGGAGGTACCCGCCGAGATCCGTCTGCGCAACCGTCCTTCTCTCGCTCACGTATTGGGCATCCACACTGCCAAAGAGCTTTCTTTGAATCATGGGAATGCTCAGATTCACCTTGCCAAGTTGCTTTGGGGAATTCGTCAGCACGTCCTCCGTCGCGACATTCCGGGAGTCTTGCAAAGTATGAGAAATCGCGGCTTCCAGGCCGTTTGCCCATTTTGCTCCCAGCTCCCATTCGATCCCTTTAGTTTGCACGGGGCTGGTATTCAGATAAATGGGGTTGCCTGTGAGGGGGTCGATACTTGGTGCGATGAGATCGTCAATTCGGTTCAGAAATCCCGCGCTTGAAAAGTAGTAGGACTTGCCGAGCCGATGATCAACCTCCAACTCCCAACTGCGAATCCTTTCTGGCTTTAACAGAGGATTCGCCGTATTACTGATACTTACGGAATAAAAGGTCTCAAAGCTATTCGGCGCCCGGAAGGCCCAACTGTAGGTCGCCTTGATGTCTGTGCTTCGCCCCAGGTTATAGACCATCCCTAGGCGTGGGCTAAGCATGTTTCCATATTTCTCATTCCAGTCGCTGCGGAGGCCCCCGACGAACGCAAGATTCTTCCGCACGGAATACTCGTCCTGAAAATACAATGCCGCTATCCACGCGGAGCGCTGGCTGTCCAAGTAGAGGAAGTAAGGTTGGATGTCGTAATTTACCTGTTCCTGCCGGAGGTCTTTGCGGAATTCCGCGCCCAGCGTGACCCTGTGCCGCTTGAAGAAAACTCTTGAGGCATCGCCCTGAAAGTCCAGCCAAGTTCCGTTGGCCGCATCGTAGTTCAGGGTGTATGGCGGGATTCCCAGCTCCGCATAGTCCATGACGTAAATGCCGTGATAGTCGTACCAATCGTATGAGGCGCGGCCAAGAGCCTCCCAGGATCCAAATGTGTGGTGATACTGGACGTCCACGTAACCCCGCGCGTCGGTGGTTCGTGTCCTGGAATCGTCGAACACGGTGCCGAATGAAGCAGTCGGGATGTGTTTCGTGCGAGAGTTCTGCGCGAAGTGGATATTGAAATCCCTGAAGATAATGTCAGCGAACGCGCTGTAAGCCTGATCGCCGTCGGCGTCTACGGCGACGCCATTGTTTGTTGCCAAGCTGTCAAACTCCGGGTAGAAAAGATTCTTGTGACCTTGGCTGTTGTAATAGGAGCCGGAGAGGAGCGTCTCCATTCCGTTGTCAAGCCGCCCGCCATAAGTAGCGCGGCCTTTGTAAGAGCGCCAGCTTCCGGCTTCTGTCGAAGCCTCGCTCGCGCTCAGGTCTCGGCCCCTCTTGGTGATTACGTTGATGACCGCTGCGAATGCTCCCGTGCCGTATGCTGAGGAATGGGGACCGCGAATGATTTCGATCCGCTCAATCAGGTCAACATCCACTGGGAACTCCGTGCCCACATAAGCCCCGTCGTAAATGTTGTCGTTCACCCGGTGCCCATCCAGCAAAAAAAGAATGCGCGCGTTGTAGTCCCCGGGCATCGAAAATCCCCGCACTCCCACGTAGCTGTAATTCCGGTCGTTGATTACGTAGAATCCGCGAACGCTCTTCAGCACGTCCGCCAGGGTGCGATAGCCGTATTTTTGGATTTGCTCCGCTGTAATGACGGTTACGGAAGTTGGTGCATCGGAAGCCTGCTGAAGGAACTTCGAGGCTCCGTAAACCGACTCCACCTTCACCTTTGCCAGATCTTCGAGGCTCAATGCCCCCAGATCCGCCTGTTTTTGCTCCTGCGCTACCGCGGAACAGGCAAAAAGGGCAATCAAAAGAAAGATCCCAATCACTGCGCACATCTTCGGCGTAAAGAAGCATCCTTTGGCACGGTCACTGCCTGCACCGCCCATTGCAGCGCTGCTCTGTAACGCGCACAAGGCTCCATGAACATCCATCATCGGCACGCTGATCCCTTCCCTATCTGACACACGCCTGCGCGGTTTCCCCTCGTGCGTGAACGCACGCCAGTCTCCAAAGGATGAGAAGGGAAAAGAAAGGAAACGCGGATTTCCCCATTAGAATCAGTCACTTAGCCGAGCTACGACGGCAAACCGGCACTGCTCTTCGTACCGGCTGTTCCGTTTCGAACCGTGTGTCACTGATGCGAACTGCTCCCCTGGGCGTCCGCTCGAACCCCGTCACGCGAAACTTACGCCCAGAATTCTTTTGCAACCCTTCCGCTCCTGCCTCTAACTTCTGTCTTCTAACCTCTCACTTCTGCCCTTTGATATACTCGCGCGGCTAAAGCAAAACATGGACAAGTACGATCTCATCGTGGTCGGTTCCGGTCCCGGAGGGCAGCGCGCCGCCATCCAGGCCGCCAAATTCGGCAAGCGCGTTGCGCTCATCGAAAAGCTCGAAGTCGTTGGCGGCACGGCCATCAATACCGGTACGATTCCCAGCAAAACCATTCGCGAAGCCGTGCTGCATCTCTCCGGCTACCAATACCAGAGCATTTACGGCGTGAACTACCGCGTGAAGGAACCCATCACCATGGCGGATCTTTCTTTCCGCGCGCTGAACGTCATCAAAACGGAAATCGACGTCATTCGCGCGCAGCTTTCGCGCAACGGCATCGATGTCATCACCGGCATCGCCAGCTTTCTCGATCCCCATCGCATTCAAGTCACCAGCGCGCGCGGCCAATCCGAATTTGAGACCCAGCACATCATTCTTGCCACCGGCACCAAGCCCGCCGTTTCTCCGCTGGTGCCGTTCAACAACAGGACCATCATCAACAGCGACCAAATTCTCAGCATGCCGGAAATCCCTAAAGCCATGATCGTGGTCGGCGGCGGCGTGATCGGCGTCGAGTACACCTGCATGTTCGCCACCCTCGGCGTGCGCGTCACGCTCATCGAAAAACGCCCGCGCCTGCTCGAATTTGCCGACCAGGAAATGGTCGAAGCGCTTTGCTACCATTTGCGCGACCGCCGTGTCACGCTGCGCCTCAATGAAGAAGTGGAAAGCGTCGAAGAAACTCCCGAGCATTCCGTCGTCGCTAATCTCAAGAGCAAGAAAAAAATCTCCGGCGAAGCGCTGCTCTACGCCGTGGGCCGCCAGGGCAACGTGGACGAACTGAATCTCGCCGCTGCGGGCCTCGAAGCCGACTCGCGCGGGCGCATTCCCGTTGACGAAGAGTACCGCACCAAGCAGCCGCACATTTTTGCCGTTGGCGACGTCATCGGCTTTCCCAGCCTCGGCTCCGTTTCCATGGAGCAGGGCCGCATCGCCGCCGCGAAAGCGTTTAGCATGCCGATACATTCCAACCGCGCGAATTATCCTTACGGGATTTACACCATTCCTGAAATTTCCTTCATCGGCAAAACCGAAGAACAGCTCACCGATGAAGGCGTGCCCTACGAAGTCGGCATGGCCTACTTCCGCGAAATTGCCCGCGGCCAGATTCGCGGCGACACCACCGGCCGCTTGAAGCTGCTGTTCGATCCTACATCCAAAGAATTGCTTGGCGTGCACATCATTGGCGAAGGCGCTTCGGAACTGCTGCACATCGGCCAGGCCGTTTTCGCGCTGAAGGGCACGGTGGAGTATTTCGTAGACACGGTTTTCAATTATCCGACGCTGGCGGAGTGCTATAAGGCCGCCGCGTTCAACGGCCTCAACAAGCTGAAGTAGGCGCGCGTGAAAAAAACAAAGCCAACCCTGTCATTCCGAGGAGCGAAGCTCGCCGCGGCGGGCGGAGCGACGAGGTATTCTGCGCCATCGAGCGGTTTTTGCTCGATGAATCTCTCTTCCTCGACTTTTGTAAGAAGAGGGATTCCTCGCTACGCTCGGAATGACGATCAGCGGCATTCGATGGCAAAAGACAGGCGGTAACACTATGAGCAGGACAGTTGGCGTTTTGGTGATGGAACATATCGCGGCAGGCCTGGTCGAGGGCAGCAAAGTGGCCGGCCCGCTCAAGACTTTTCCCGAGTCGCCGCAGTCGCTCGATCCTTTGCAGTCCATGCCTTCCGCCGACATCGCCGAAAGCATTCGCGGACTGGTCGAGAAAGTGGCGGGCGCCGAAAAAATCGAAGCGGTCGGCATCGGCTTTCCCGGAATTATTCGTGGCGGCGTCGTCGAAGAATCGCCCAACCTGCAACAAGTAAAGGGCTTCGCGCTGCAAGCCGTGCTGGCTTCTTCGCTCAAAGGAAAAGCCGCTGGAGTTCTCGTGCGCGTTTTCAATGACGCCGACGCCATGGCCGCAGGCATCGCGGCGACGCAAGGGAAATTGAACCAGCTCACGCGCGTGTGGACGCTGGGAAATGGCATCGGCTTCGGCCGCTATCCCTCGAGCGAAGGCGTCTGGGAAGGCGGCCATACCGTGGTCACGCTGGACCCGAAGGAGACTTTTTGCGGCTGCGGCGGCAAAGGACACCTCGAAGGAATTCTCGGCCGGCGCTCGATGCGCATGCGCTTTCTGGATCTCGAGCCGGAAGAGGTGTTTGAAAACGCGCGCGCCGGCGACGTTCGCTGCGTGGAATTCGTGCAGTTATGTCATCGCGCGCTGGCCGCGGCCACCGCCACCAGCATCCACATGGAAGGGCCGGGAACGTTTTTCATTACCGGGCTGGACATCAAATTCATCGATACCGGCCTGCTGGATAGGTTCGTGCACGAAATGGTGAAAATGAGCCCGCTGCAGGGCAGCCGCTTTGAAGTGCTCCCCGCTTCCGACGAACTGGGCATCCTCGGCGCCGCCGTCAACGCCGAACGCGCGGTGCAAAAGCAATGATTGAGGGGTGAGAGGTGATCGGCAAGGAAGCCCTGACGGATGAGGAATGCAAGCGAGTGGAGGAAGCCCTCGGCCACTTTCACGAACAGGGCGGAATGAACCTTGAAACCCTCGACGGATTTTTCGCTGCTTTGCATTGCGGTCCGGAATTAGTAATGCCCAGTGAGTTTCTGGAGGAGATTTTCGGCGGCGAGATCGACGAAAGCTTATTTCCAGCCAAGGAAGATCTGCAGGGATTCCTCAATCTGATTCTCCGACATTGGAACGCAACCTCCGAGAGATTGCAGTCCAAAGAAGTGTTTGTGCCCTTCCTCGTTCAAGATGACCAGGGCGTGGAGCGCGCAAATGATTGGTCCAAGGGATTCGTGCGCGGCATGCTCCTACGGAGGGAGAGTTGGAAGGAGCTCTTGAACGACGAGGAGCATGCTGGCTTGCTCGTGCCCATTTTCGCTTTGGCTCACGAAAACGATCCCGATCCAAAGATGAGACCCTACAAAGAAGCGATGACCCAGGAACGCAGAGACCAGTTGATTGCCGGCCTGGTTGGAAGCGTAATGATGATCTACAGCCATTTTGCGCCCCAACGGCGCTCCCTAGCCCGAGAGACCAGAGAACACGCAACGCACCGCCGCCAAACTCCCAAAATCGGACGCAACGATCCTTGTTACTGCGGCTCTGGCAAGAAGTACAAGAAATGCTGCGGAAATATTACCGTGCAATAGGCACCATTTCCGGCGGACTCGGCATCATCGGTGTCGCCGTCAACGCCTCCCACGCCGCAAAATAGCCAACCGCCGCTAGTGGGTGCAGTGCTCAGGTTTAAATGGAGCGCCGTCCCTTTAGGGCGGCATCTTTAGCTTTCGGTCTCTTGACGAATCCGATGCGGTTCTTGATGCGCGTGCCTGTTCCCTGGGTGTTCGTTTTGACGTACGTCCTTGGCGTGGGTCTGGAATCTACGCCTTCGAGCAGAATTCGTCCGGAGGCGGCGCTTGTGAGTACGGTCGTTGGGAGTGTCTTGTTTGCTGCGGGCGCGGTCCTTGCGGGATGGGGCCTGGTCATCTTCCGCAAGGCTCGCACCACAACGGTTCCCGGCAAAGCTTCCGCGAAGCTGTTGACCTGGGGACCCTACCGCTTCACGCGAAACCCAATGTATGTAGGGCTTACTTTGGCTTACCTTGGAGAGGCGGGACTGTTGAAGCAGGTCTGGCCAGTCGTCCTCTTGCCTTTGACCATCGCCTACCTTCAGTGGACGGTCATCCCTGTCGAAGAGGCAAAGCTGACGGAAGTTTTCCGGGGAGAATACGAACAGTATCGTTCTCGCGTCCGCCGCTGGATCTAGCGGTTGTGCGAGGCGGTGACGGGGGCGACGTCGTCCTGCTGACTTACCTCGGACAGCGTTGCGAGGACGGCGCGGAAGATGTGCAAGCGGTAGTAGCGGTAGACGAAATACATGGCCGGCAGGACCAAAAGCGCTGCGCCCCAGGTGGTGCTTTCGCTTGCGGCGCTGGCCAGACCCGCCACTGCCGCGCCAACCAGAAAGTAGGGGAAAGTCCATTCATAGCAGGAAGACCAAAGCTCGCTCATGGGGCGCTGCTCGGCCAAGGAGATGACCAGCGAGACGAGGCCGGTGTTCAGCGCGACGTAGACGGCTGCGCCCAAGACCATCATTGCGGCGAGAGAATTGAAGCGCAGCATGGCCAGGACGTAGTGTGGGGCCGCGAAGGCCGCGGCAGTGCACACAGTAAGGCAAGCGGCGTTGAAAAACACTTGGACGGGCTTGGGGCGCGTCTGCGCTCTCCAGAAGGTTTGAACAAGAGCGCCGCCGAGGCCGACCAGGACGGTTTCGCTAAAGCTGAACATGGCAATGCCAACTAGAACGAAGACAAAATTTGGGGAGATGGTGGTCTTAAAGCCAGGGAGGCGAATTTTCATCGCCGAGGCCAGCATGGCGAGCGCGAAGAACACGACGAACCGCAGAAGATCGGCGGGATTCCATTGAGCGGCCACCGCGACGAGAACTGCGGCGGCAAGGGCGGCGATGATGGCGATGTAGGCTTTAGCGGAGTTTGGCATTCTCATTTCGCCTCGCATGGCCTACTGGTCCCCACCCAGGATGCTGTTGCCCCAGACCACGGAGTTGCCCCAGACCACGGAGTTGCCCCAAACCACGGAGTTGCCCCAAACCACGGAGTTGCCCCAGACAACGGAGTTACCCCAGACCACCGAATTGCCCCAGACAACGGAGTTACCCCAGACCGCCGAATTGCCCCAGACCGTGGAGGGATCACCCACAATGGAAACCGAGTTTGTCAACGGGTCGCAATAGACGGTGGGTGACTTTGCGGAACCGAAGGTTGCCGGAGCGAGGTCGGTGCTGGCTAGTGCGGCAGAAGCATCCACCGCGCCTGCTCCGATAGAGAACATGTCCTGCTCAATCGTGAAGACGGTCCCTGTGCCGAGGTTCGTAGCGGTCGATGAGGATGAAAACCCCTTCCAAGCGGCTTTCATCAACCGGGCCTTTACCTGATCGGGTGTGAGCGAAGGCGTCTGCTGCAGCAAGAGGGCCGCGACGCCGCTAACGACCGGCGTGGCCATGCTGGTGCCACTGAGACGCATGTAATTGGAGGCGCCAAATTGTGAGCCGCAGGTCGCGCGGGAGGAGTCGCACGGATAGACCGCGAATAAGGGTTGCTCGGTCAGCAGAGTATTGCCTCCCGTGGACATACGGGAGACCACACCATTGCCGGGAGCAACGAGGTCCGGTTTAACGATATGGTCGAAAGCCGTTGGACCCTTGGAGCTGTAACTGGTCATCGTCTGTGACGACTGACTACCAGTGCCGTGAGTGTTGGTGGCGCCGACGGTGATGACGTAAGGATCGTTCCCCGGCGCTCCGATGGTTGCGTATCCGCTGGTGCCGGCGTCGTAATACTCACCCATATTGCCAGCAGCGACGACAACGACAATGCCCGCATTCCAGGCGGATTCGACGGCCTGGCAAAGTGGATCCAAGGTGTAGCTTTCGTAGATACCGCGGGCTACCGAGAGATTGATGACGCGGATGTTGTAGGTGCTCTGGAGGGTGATGGCCTCCTGCACGGCAGCAATGAGGTAGCTATCCGTGCCAGCGCCGGTGGAATCCAGCACACGGAAACTGATGATATTCGCTTCCGGGGCGATGCCACGATAGACGCCCGGATAAGTGGCAGTAAACAGAGAGTCGTAGCCATTGCCGGCGATGATTCCAGCCACATGGGTGCCGTGGCCGTAGAGGTCGCTGGTGGTGGGCTCTGCGGTGACGAAATTCTCGCTATAGACGAGGCGGGAAGGAACCTGGTTCCCGTCGGAATTCATGTCGGGGTCGTTGGGGTCGACGCCACTGTCCAAAACCGCGACGCCGACGCCTGTACCATTCCAGCCGCTGGCGAGGGCGAGGTCTGCATTAACGGCGCTGACGACGTGGTCCAGGGAACCTTTAACCTTGCGATTGGGGGAAATATAGGCCACGTCAGGGTCATTCGCCAGTGCGTCCAAGGCCTCAGCTGGAACGGAATAGTGAGCTGCTTTAATGAAGTCAAACTTCCTTTTCAGGACGCCGCCCTGGCTCTGAACCTTCTGATGGTGGGCAGCAGTTGGCGTTTGGTTGAACTGGATGATGACATCGACCCTGGCGCCGTTATGGCCACCCTTCAGGGCTTCAAGATCTCTGGAGAGCTTGCGTTTTTGACCATCGCCGAGGGCCAATCCAGCAGCGAGAAGAGTAATCAGGCTCAGGAGGGCAACGCGCCTGCCCCAAGTCGTGGTCTTCAGGAAGCTATCGCCGGAAGGTTGCTTTACCTTAGGCGGTGCAGACGAGAACATTAAGGGTACTCCTGCACATAAGTTGCGGGCCCAAGTTGGGGGACACGGCCCGGGGTCTCAAGTCTTGTGCTTTGCAGGGTCCAATGCAGTGAGTTTCCGATTTGGAGGTGAATACATCGATAGTACAGGGGGTTCCCGGGTGCAGTACTAAAGTACGGCCAGTTTTTGCCGACAGGGAATGGCCAGAAGTTGCTGTACAAAGAAATTGCACGCAGCCTGCAGCTCCCCAGTGGCTTCTGCACGTTGAGTATTCGAGACCAGATACGCTTAGCCAAAAAGGGCTTTGTCGGGTGGACTGGTTCTGTTAGCATGCGCGGCAAGTTCGCAAGGAGGGACAATGGCTACCATCAAACGCATTGGACCGGGTTCGGCTTTCAAAGTGGGTTTGGTGACGTACGCGATTCTCGGGCTGGTTATCGGCGCATGCTTCGCTCTCTTTTCGATGGTTGCAGGATCACTTGGGGGGTTGGCAGGATCGGAAGCGGGCGCGGGGATGAAAGCGCTCGGATTAGGGATGGGATTAGGGGCGATCATTGTTGCGCCCATTATGTACGGGATCATCGGCGGAATCGGTGCGGCAATCGGAGCGTTCATTTACAACCTCGCGGCCGGGTGGGTCGGCGGTCTCGACGTGGATATCAGCTAGCACAACCCGGGCGCGTGCTTCGTTCCCCTGCATTAAACCCAAGCGCGCCCCCTACAACAGAGCGTCGCACTCGAACGCAGCGAGTTTCTGCAGTGCGGAATCCCTCTGTCTCCTCAAGCATCCAATGGGCACGGAAACGGAAGCGCCGGAGTTGTGCGCACGCGCGTCTGCGAAGGAAAAGATCCGAGTCCCCATTCGAAACAAAGACCCTCACGGCCCCGCGTATTTCCTCTGACGTGACTATTCCGGATGCGGGACGTCTTAGTGTTTAGCCAGCCCAGCCGGTTGCAGAACTAAGGGCGGAAAAGCACGTATTCACGACTGAAGACGACGGGTCGTCGCGTTGATAGGGTCCAACGGGAAGCCACCGATAATCCTTAGCGGAGGCGCTTTTCATGAGCTTCAACCAGTGGGTATGGACAGCGATTGGCGATTTCAAGTACGCTTTGCGCACCCTGCGGCGTAGCCCGGGCTACGTGGCGGTCGCGGTCCTAACTCTTGCACTGGGAATAGGCGCAAACACCGCCATTTTTTCGCTGCTAGATCAAATCCTGCTGCGGCTGCTGCCTGTGAAAAACCCCAAGGAATTAGTGCTGCTTACGATGCGGGGTCACCATTACGGCAGCAATTGGGGCGGAAATGCCATTTCGCACCCGATGTTCCGCGACTTTCAATCGCACAACGAAGTGTTTTCGGGAATG
>DATDNK010000302.1:0-7816 GCA_036518275.1 Candidatus Acidiferrum sp. | reverse complement strand
CAGCCGACCGACGTGTATCGCGACGATTGGGACTTCAAAGGCCTGGCGGAAATGGCCGCATTTGGTTATGAGCTAGGTCTTAAGGCCGCGACTCAGTCAGAACCCATTAAATGGTTGTCGGGCGACGAATTCGAAAAGGCTCGTAAGCAAGCGACTGAGATTGACGGAGAGGCCTTGTTCGCGGGGCGTCCTGACCTTCATTTGACGCATGCAGAGCGAATAGCGTATCCACCGCTGGCGAGGCAGACACGCATCTCAGGTACAGTCGTTGCTAAAGTTTCTGTGGCGACTGACGGAAAAGTAGATCATGCCGACATCTTGAGTGGCCATCCCTTGTTGCAGCAAGTTGTCATAGACAGCGTGCGGCAGTGGACATTTTCTCCTCAATCGGGAGGGCCAAGAGAGTTTGAATTGCGTTGTCAGTTCGGTCTTCGGGAGCTCTCAGCTTCCAAGCTACGCGAAGTTGTTACAGTCCTTGGTCCGCTCAATCTGCTGATTCTAGCAACTGCACCTGAAATAGAAACAATCGTGAATTAGGCACTGCTACCGGGGCCAGACACCGGCGGTGAACGACTTGATAGTTTGGAATCCGAGTTTTTCGTACAGTTGCACGGCGGTGCGATTTTCGGAAGTGACCGTGAGGGTCAATTCGCGGAATTTCATAGAGCGCAGCGCTTCCGCCGAAGTTTGCATGAGCATGCGGCCGATGCCGTGCCCCTGAAAGCCGGGCAAGACGCAGACCTGCGTGGTGTGCCCCACGCCGGAGGAGACTTCGCTGGTTAGCACCGCGGCCACCAAGTCGTCGCTGCCCGGCTCGTGCAATACGAAAGACGCTCCGGGAACAAACTGGCCGCATCCGGGCAGCAAAATAATATTCTTCAGAAACTTCAGCGCTCCGGCGCGGCTGCGATATTGGTCGTTGATTTCGCCGTCGACGTGATCGGCGTAAGCCAGGTAAATGAGTTTTGCGCAGGGTTCAAAGTAGCGATCGTTCCAGCGAGTGAGCCGCAAGCCGCCGGAAGCTCCCGCTTTCGATTCCGCCATTCGGTGCAAATCCAGAAGCATGAATTGACGCGTGTAGAGATGGAAGCCATTGTCCAGGAGCGGCGAGTCCACGGGGCCGCTGAAAGGCATGAGCTGGGCTTCGATGCGGTTGAGATGCGGAATCGCGCGCATCGAGAAGAGCATTTCTTCCAGCAACCTTCGCCCCAATGCTTCCTGGGCAAACTTGGAAGAAACATACAGACCGCCGATAAGCCCTTTTTGCTCCTCGAGGACGTAGAAGGAATAGCCTGCGGCCGCGCCGTTTTCGAACGCCACACAGCCTGCGAGCGCGCGCGCTTCCATGAAACGCTTGATCAATTCGAGTGCGCCGCGGTAGTCCCAATGCAGTTCGTCGCGCCAGTGCCGCGCTTCTTCCTCAAGAAGCGGCTCGATTTGGCGCACGGTGGTCTGCCGCAAATCGACGATGCTCATGGGCGCGCGGATTTGGTGAGCCCCCGCCACGATGCTTCTATCATAGCCGATTCGCGCGACAGCGGTTTGAAAGGCCTTTGCCTCGGGCGATACGAATCGGACACACGGCCGGAGGCTCTCCAAAGTGGGCGAGGGGGGATATGCTACGCTGGTTTTCGACAAGCTTGTTTACAGGGGCCGGAGGAAAAAGACACAAGAGGCGCCGCGCACCCAGCGGCTTAGGCGACGCATGCAAATCCTTTCTGAACTGCGGTATCCATCGCGGTGGTACACAAGAATATTAACGCTTTTGCTGGCCCTGGCGTTTTTCGCGGTGTTGGCGACATCGGCCATTGCGGGGTTTCTCGTTTACCGTATCGTTAAACCCCAGCGCAGCGCCCCGGAAATCAGCATGGCCAGCTTTCCGGGACATCCCGAGGTCATGGATTTCCAAGTGCCGGAGTTGGGCAAGCGGGAAGGCTGGTTTTTCCCTGGAGTGCGCCGGGGGCCTACAATCGTGCTATGCCATGGTTACGGATCCAGCCGGGGAGAATTGTTGACACTCGTCTCCGCGCTGCAGGATCACCAGTACAACGTGTTCGTTTTTGATTTCGCCGCACACGGGGCCAATGGCGGGGTTACCACGCTGGGCTACCGCGAAGCGGATGAGCTGCGCAAAGCGGTGGACACGCTCGCCGCGCGAGACGATTTGGATGCCACGCGGTTCGGATTGTGGGGCTATAACCTTGGCGCCTATGCTGCATTGCGCGAAGCCGAGAGTGATAAACGGATTCGCGCGCTCATTTTGGATTCCGTGTATGACGATCCCGAGCAAATGGTGAAGCTAGGAGTCGAGCGCAACGGACTGGGGACATTTCCTTTTATGGTTCGTTTCACGCAGCTCAGTTTCGGCTATCTCAACAACGCTCATCGGCACGATCCGCCGCTCTCAAGCAAACTACTCGCGTTAAACGGAGTTCCCACGCTCTTCATTCAGGCGCTGGACGATGAGGAATTGGGGGCCATCACGCGCCAGATGTTCCTGCAGGCTCCCGAGCCGCGCGAGCAGGCCACCATTGCACGCGGCAACTTTGTCGGCTTGAGCGATCAGGAGAAGCGGGACTACGAGAACCGCGTGGTGTCATTCTTTCTTTTGCACCTGCCCGCCGTTGCTGCCAAGCCTTTGAAGTGATCCGGGCATGATGATCCGATAGAGAAACACCCCTGTGACGTGTTCGTTGAAAGGCAAGGGTTCACACGCGAAGGGAACGGGCGTCAGATTTCTGCAGCGGGGCACATCGGTCAGGACGTATTCCTTCCGAAGATTTTCCTGATTCCAGTCTTGGATCTCCTGGTGTAAATAAAAGTTCAGGCTGTAGTGCTGGCCTCGGCTCATCCAGCCCACGGCTAATTCGTTCAGGGGAATATTCTGCAGGCGCAACTGCTGCGCGAGAGTTTTCCCGGAAGGATCGAACTTGAAGCACAACGGCGCAATAAGATAGGCGAGCACGGTGGCAACCAGAATGGGCAAGACACACGCGGCAGCGCGGAGAGGAAGCCCCTTTTTTTGCAGCGGCCTGCCGAAGAGGGCCAAGAGAGAGTTCGCCGCCCCCAGCAAAGCCACAATGACGCATACTCCGCTCACAAACCTTGGGTCGCTGGTGGAAACGCGTGGAGAGAGAAGCTCAACGAAAACCACGGGAAGGATTAGGGAAAGCGAGAAAAATAATAGTGCAACGCGCAGCAGGGAACGCGGAATCTTCGGCATTGCAGTGAGCGCATGGGCCAACAGCAAGGCAATGGCGGGAAGAGCAGGAAGGATATAGCCCGGAAGCTTGGATCGCGAGATGGAAAAAAACAGAACACAAAACGCGGCCCAGCAGATTAGAAACCATGTCGATTCGTTCGCGTAACGTTTGCGCAGGAAATCTACAGCTCCGTGAACCGTGCTCCAAAGAAAGAGCGCAAGCCAGGGAAGGAGCGCCACGAGAAGCACAGGCAGGTAGAACCAGAAAGGCTGGATGTGCTGAAACTCCGGGGTTAGATAGCGCTTGAAATTGTGCTCGATGAGAAAAACACGCAGAAAATCGGGATTGCGGCGTGCGCACAGAACGTACCAGGGCAGGGCAGTCGCGCAGAACGCAACAATCGCAACGGGGTGAAGAAGTCGAATCGCGTCGCGCCAGCGTTTACCGGGCAGCGCCCAGAAAAATACGGCGCCCCCGCAGAGAACAATCGCCGCCGGGCCTTTAGCTAATGCCGCCAGCCCAAGGAAAAAACCAAACAGAAGTAACGCAAGCCATGGCGTGCGCGGAAGGATGGGAGTGTTTTCGTCGCGCGGCAGCCCGAGAATCACGGCCACGCAACCCATCGCAATGGTAAACATGGCGCTGAAAGGCATGTCCGTAGCCGCAGCATGAGAAAATCCGACCATGCCCACAGTTGTCGGCAATAGGAGCAAAAGCCACCGCGCCGTTTCCCCGCCATAGAGGCGCCAAGCCAACCACGCCAAAGCCAGCGTGGCGAGCAGCGCAGAAACTGCGCTCGGCAATCGCGCGGCAGCTTCGCGGACGCCAAACCATTTGAAGCAAAGCCCGGCGCCCCAGTAAAAAAGCGGCGGTTTCTCGAACCAAGGGTTTCCATAAAGCCGTGGCGTGACCCAGTCGTGGCTCTCCATCATGTCGCGCGCGATCCAGGCATAGCGCGGCTCGTCTGGCCCAATAAATCCAAGCACGCCCAGGTGGCTGAAGTAGCAGATATAGAGAGTGGCGCAGAGGAGCACGCTCCAGGCAATGAAGGCGCTTCGGGTGATGCCAGCATTCTCGGGTGTTGGGATGCGTGGTTTCGCCACGGAAGGTTGAGTCTAACATTGAAAGACTTTCTTCCAGCGCCAGACCTCTTGCATACTGTCGCGAAATGAACATTTCGTTCCATTTGGTTCCATGATGAAGGAGTGGCTTGAATACGCGGCGGTGTGGCTCTTGGTGAAAGCCCTGGGCATGCTGCCACGAGCAATGGCGCGTAGCTTGGCCTCCGCTCTCGCACGGTTTTTGTACGCGGTTTTGCCGAGATTGCGGAAGACGGCAGAGATCAATCTACGTATCGCCTTTCCAGAGTGGAGTGATGCGCAGCGCAAGCCGATCATACAAGGAATGCTTCGCAATCTCGGCTGGATGGCAGCGGAGTTTGCGCGCTTTCCGAAGTACACAAAGCAAAACATCGGGAAGGTGGTCGTTTTGGATGGTCATGAAAACTTTCTCGAGGGCCAGCGTCGCGGTAAGGGTGTTCTCTATCTGACCGGGCACATCGGTGCTTGGGAGCTTTCCTCTTTTGCGCACGCGCTCTACGGTTATCCCCTGCACTACATGGCGCGCACGATTGAGAATCACCGGATCGACGCCTTGGTCAACGCGTACCGTTGCCTGTCAGGGAATCAGCCTATCTTCAAGAACGAGTCGGCCCGCGTTACGCTGAGAGTCCTGAAAGAAGCGGGAACGATTGGCATCCTTGCCGACCAGAACACCATGCCTCAGGAAGCAGTCTTCGTGGACTTCTTCGGAAAAGCGGCAAGCACGACGACGGGCATCGCGCGCCTGGCCCTCCACACGGATGCGGCAGTCGTGCCTGGTTATGCCGTATGGGACGAGCATCTCGCTAAGTACCGGCTCTGCTTCGAGGCGCCGGTGGAACTGATTCGAACAGGCGACCCGGAACGCGATATCCTGGAAAACACGCGAAAATTTACAAAAGTGCTCGAAGACATCATTCGAAAATACCCTGAGCAGTGGGTTTGGGTTCATGGGCGGTGGAACACGCGGCCGAGTGGTGAGCCGCCCGTGTACGATTTTCGTGAGGCAAAAACATGAGACGAACGGCGAGAGACTTAGCTGATGCGATTGGCGCAAACCTCGAGGGGGATGGCGCTCTGGAGGTTGCTGGCGTGGCTGCGCCCGAACGCGCCGCGTCACGCGATTTGATTTACGTCGATTCGGCGAAGCACGTGGAACGGGCGGCCGCTTCCGCGGCACTTTGTGTAATCGCTGCCGAGGGGCTGCGTTTCCCGGGCAAGACGGTGCTGCGTAGCACGCATCCCAAATTCGCTTTTTCCAAAGCCGCCGCGCTCTTACTCGACCGCGCACCGATCGCCTCTGGAATTCATCCGACGGCTGTCGTGGCGCCGCTCGCGCGTGTCGCGACCAACGCAAGCGTTGGGCCTTACGCTGTGATTGGAGAAGACACCCACATTGGCGAAGGAACGCAGATTGGCGCACATTGCGTCATCGGCGCGGGCTGCTGGATCGGTGAACACTGCCGCATTCATCCCCATGTGACGCTTTATCATCACGTTCGAATCGGCTATCGCGTGGAGATTCATTCCGGCGCCGTGATAGGCGCGGATGGATTCGGTTACACTTTCGGAGAAGGGAAGCACTGGAAGTTTCCACAGGTTGGGATTGTGGAGATTGGCGACGACGTCGAGATTGGCGCGAACACCACGATTGACCGCGGCTCGTTGGACGACACGCGCATCTTTGAGGGCGTGAAGCTGGACAATCTGGTCCACATCGGCCACAACTGTCAGATTGGCGCGCACACTGTCGTGGCGGCGCAGGCAGGATTCTCCGGCTCGTGCATCGTGGGAAAAAACGTGGTGATTGGCGGCCAGGCAGGTTTCGGCGAACGCTGTGAAGTGGAAGATGGCGCGGTGATTGGAGGACAATCAGGAGTGCTCGGAGGCAAGACGATTCGCGGCGCGCAAACCGTCTGGGGGACGCCGGCGCGGTCGCTCGAGAAGTTCAAGGAGCAATACGCCTTCTACGGCCGCCTGCCAGAATTGGCCGCGCGCATCAAGAGTCTTGAGGCGAAAGTTGGAATCAAATAAGCCAAATCAGAAAGAGGCCTCGCCTCACTGGCGCGTGATTGTCATTGGCGGGCATACTCGAAGCATCGGCAAGACGCAGCTTGTTTGTGACGTGATTGCCGCTTTTCCCGCTGCAAACTGGATTGCTGGAAAAATCACGCAATATGGCCATGGGGTTTGCGCACAAAACGGAGACAATTGCGACTGCGCGCCGACCGAACATGTTTGCGCGCTTGACTGGGAAATGCATGCCGATACCGGCACGGACAGCGCGCGCTTTCTCGAGGCCGGAGCCCGCCGCTCGTTTTGGCTGCGCACTAAGCAAGGGTATCTCGCTGAAGGGCTTCCTTTGCTGAGAGCTGCGGTCAAAGAAGCCCGAGCAGTTTCGTACGGTGAGCTGCCGACGCTAATTTTGGAAAGCAACTCCTTGCTGCAGTTTCTGAAGCCGAGCCTGTATTTCGCGGTGGTCGACCCGTCGAAGGCAGATTTCAAAGACTCCGCTCGCGCCGCGCTGGATCGTGCCGATGCTATCGTCCTTCGCGGTCCGAAAGAAGCATTTTCCGCTGCCGTGCCAGCCTGGACGCAGCTCCCATCCCGCTTACTGCGCGAGAAACCCTCTGTTTCCCAACAAGAAGGCGAGCCGTTGCCGCAACCGTTGCGGGTTTTGGTTCAACGGACGCTCGAATCGCCCGCCACTGTTTCAATTTGACAACTCCTCGTTTACAACAAGGCATCTTACCCGTTGACCCTCAGCGTCAAGGCGGCGATAATCAAAAGTAGTACCACTGTTACTGGAACTCTGCCGCTTGCTGTGTCGTGCTCCGACGTCCGACGCAAGTGACAGGGAGCACAGCAGTTAGACGAAGCTGAGCGGCGGGTTAGGCCGGCCTTGCTGGACCCGCCAATCTTACGTGCTCTGGGGGGAGCATTTATGGCCTCGTACGCCCGCATAGGAGAGGAACCAGCCGTCGCATCGGCGCAAGTCCCATGGCAGGAGCAGGATTGGGCGGAGCGCCTTGAGAAAGCCATTGAGCGCGGCTCCAATCACCTCCTTTCTCTTCAAGCCGAAGAAGGCTACTGGCAGGGCGAGCTGGAAGCTGATTCCACGTTGGAATCAGATTACATCTACTATCTGCACGTTCTAGGCAAGGCCGATCCCGAGCGGATTGCCAAGCTGGCTAATTACGTGCGCCAGCGCCAATTGCCTGATGGCGGGTGGAGCATCTATCCGGGTGGACCTTCGGAGTTGAACGCCACCTGTAAAGCGTATTTCGCCTTGAAACTTGCGGGCGATTCGCCCTACGCGCCGAATTTGGTGCGCGCGCGGGAAATGGTGCATCGCCTTGGGGGCCTTGAGCACTCCAATTCTTACGTTCGCTTTTATCTGGCGCTGGTCGGCGCGGTAAGTTGGGATCTTGTTCCCTCGATTCCGCCTGAGCTGATGCTCATTCCCAGTTGGTTCATTTTTAATATTTACGAAATGTCTTCCTGGACGCGCGG
>DATDNK010000301.1:0-3885 GCA_036518275.1 Candidatus Acidiferrum sp. | reverse complement strand
GTGTGGAAACCCTTTGGGGTTGCCTGGGTTCCGGCATGAACCGGTGAATGAACAGGGCGTGGCGTTGCTGTTTGGAATGCTGGCGGAAGATCTGGGCTATATGATCGAAGCGGTTCAAAGCGGTTTCCCCGACTGCGAGGCCAAGCGCCAGATCGTTCCAGGCCGATGGCAGCGCGTGTTGATCGAATTTGAATTTGAGAGCAAGAATTTTTGCGAGCACGGTCATGCCGTAAACGGCTGCGATCTGATTGTCTGCTGGCGCCATAATTGGCCGGACTGCCCCAAACACATCGAGGTCCTCGAGCTGTCCCGCGTAGTCAAATCCTTGACAGCCTCAAGAAACTAATCAGACACTTTCTGGATGTAATGCGCTGAGCCCCTCAAATCTGCTGAAGTCTGCTACGTTCATGGTGAGGATATTGGTGACGCCGTGAACGTACATCGCCGCTGCCAAGCGAGCGTCGTGAACGCGAACTCCAGAGACATTGTGCTTTACTACAATCTTCCGCCATTCCTGGTAAACCGCGGCGTTGTCCGCCAGCAGGCTCATGCCAGCCTCAATCGCTTGTACTTCCCTATCCGTCTCAGCAGCAGACAAGCCAAGACCGTTGCTCGTGATGGGCCTGGTCATCACATTCCAGAGTTCGGCGATGTTCTGGAGGGTGTAGTAGAGAGTTGTCCCATGTTCTGCAAGGCGCCCGAGGGCGGCATCAACGGCTTTGTGTTGCGGATCGGAGCGGCGAGCGATGCGTAGGAGAATGTTCGTATCCACCAGGCACGAAGCGATCGCCATCTAGTCGTGTTCCTGATAAATCCATTCCCGGGAGATGGTTTCCGGCAAAGGAGGTATTTTGTCGGAGAATTGTGCAAGCGAATCCAGCCACGCTCGTATCTCTGCACGCGTCCGTGGGCGGCCATTATCAGCCGACTGCGCCCCCAGCTGCTGCGCCAAGATTTCTTCGATATACGCGTCGACCGGCAACCCTCGTGCCTTTGCGCGAGCGGCAATTTCATCAGGAACCTTGAGTGTGACCCTCATAGGAACAATGTAGCATGCTTTGGCGGCTTATGAGCCAGCCCATAAGTGAGCTGCGGTCAAAAATACGGCTACCCCTTCAAAAACTCAGCTATAGTGAGCCGGGCCAAGGAGGCCTGGAAGGGATGACCATCGCGCACTTGATTGCCATGGCTGCCGCGTTCGCGCTGATTTGCAGTGGAAGCTTGGCGGGCCAGACTAAAGATCCCGCAAGCGGGGAGACGGCTCCCCCGAAGTTGGCCGTGCTCGTTTATCAGAGATTTCCGCTCGATAAAATGGCGGCAAGCGGCAAGGCACTTGCCGCCGCCGCCCGCGCTTGCGCGAACCTGGAGGTGCCAAATTCGTGGATCGTGATGGATTCGGTCACGGGAGAGCCGGAAGTGCTGTCGTTCGATCCGTTCGACTCGTTTGCGCACGTCAACAAAGCATTTGCGGAGTGGAGACCGATTTATGCCGCCCACCCGGAGCTTGGCAAAGCGCAAGCGCAGATTATGGGCGCGCTAACGAGCCAGCGCACGATCGTCGCCGTGCGGCGCGACGATCTGAGCTACCGCGCGAACCGCATCGATCTGTCGAAGGCACGGTTCTTGCGTGTGCTCGAAGTTCGCCTGCATCCCGGCCGCGAGGGGGAGTTCGCCGAGGCTTTTCAAAAACTCCGAGGGGCTTATGAAAAGATTGACTCCGATCTGCCATGGGTTGTGTATCAGGCGAATGTCGGGACGCCTTCGCCCGCATTTTTTGCGTTTGTGCCCATGAGAACCCTGGCGCAGAACGATGATTTGCTGAATATCCGCGAGAAGCTGCACGAAGCGGAAGGCGAAGCCGCGGAGCGCATGCAACAGATTGCGCGCGAAGCCTACGCGCAAACGGAGAGCAACCTCTACGCCATCAGCCCCGAAAAGTCGCACGTCTCGAAAGGGTTTGCAGGGGGCGATCCCGAATTCTGGACGCCGAAACCCCAGGCCGCAGTGAAGTCAACTATTCCGAAGACGGGGAAGAGCAAGCCCAAACCTTAGCCTTGCAGTGTTGCGCAGTAAAAAGAGAACAGGTGTAGAATGGCCCAAGTTTTCGACGTCACGCACCTGAATCCAAACTGAGGAGGTTTTGCGTATATGAATAAACCTGTGTTGTGGGCTTTGGTTGTGCTGATGCCGGGGATCGCAAGCGCTCAAACGAAAGCGCCCGCGAAAACCGGTGCTGCTCCGGCAAAGCAGAGCGCGATGGTCGTTGAGGCGGGATCGGAAAAATGGGGCGATGTTCCCGCAGCGGCGCTTGTCGGTACGCCTTCCGTTGAATTGGGCGGAACATTGCGCCTGGCGGTAATCCAGGGCGATCCTATGACGGCTGGACGGTCATATACGCTGCGGCTTTCCTGCACCGACGGACTCAAGATCGCGCCGCACTGGCACCCCGTGACCGAAAACGTGACTGTTGTTAAGGGTCAAGCGGCAGTTGGCATGGGATCGAAGTGGGAAGATGGAGCCCTCAAAGAAGTTCCCACCGGAGGGTTTTTTTCGGCCGGGCCGAAAATGAGGCATTTCGTCCAGTGCAAAGGGGACAGCATCCTTCAGGTACACGGCATCGCGCCCTTTGTGGTGAATTTTGTAAGTCCTGATGAGAGCGAACCGGCGAAGAAGCCCTAACTCAAGCCTTGATCAGCCCCGGGAATTTGCGAGGGTTGTTGTCGAAGCCAGGGAAGACGGGCTTCAAATCGGCCACGCCAATGTGTTTGGTGAGAATTTCGCCAAGCACGCTGCGAAAATCCGTGGTGAGCGCGAGGTCGCGGCCTTCGTTTAGTTGATGATCGTTCAAGCCTGGCCACTTGCCGCAGACTTGCCCGCCGCGCACATCGCCGCCCATCACGAACATGCAATTCGCGTGGCCGTGATCGGTGCCGCGGTTGCCGTTCTCGCGCGCGGTGCGGCCGAACTCGCTCATGGTGACGAAAACAATGTTCTGCATGCGGTCGCCCAGGTCCTGGTGAAACGCCGCGAGGCCCTGGCTGAGGTCGCGCAGCAGATTCGAGAGCTGGCCCTGCACGCCGCCTTCGTTGACGTGATTGTCCCAGCCGCCGCAATCGACAAACAAGACTTCCACGCCGATGTCGGCTTTCAGGAGCTGGCCAATTTCTTGCAGGCTGCGGCCAAGCCGGCTCGTGGGATATTGCGCGCCGTTTTCCGGTTGATACTTTTCAGGATCCGCTTTGCGCAGCAGGTCGATCGCTTCAAACGTTTCCGTGCCCGTGCCTTGCAACGCTTTGTCCACGGTTTGCGCGTACATAGCTTCGAAGCCGCCCTCGACCACCTGGCCCATTCCCGGAACCTGCGCCATCACTTTGAATTGCCGCAAATCGGGAAGCGCAATCGCAGGGGCTGCGCCTTGCAGCATGCGCGGAAGATTCGGCCCCATGGCCACCGCGCGGAACGGAGAAGCATTTTCTTCCGGAACGGTTTCGAGCGCGCGGTTCAGCCAGCCGTCTTCGGTGGATTTCAGTCCCGGCGTGCCGGATTCCATGAAGTCCTGCGCGTCAAAATGCGAGCGCGTGGGATCCGGCGAGCCTGCGGCGTGCACGATAGCAAGCTGGTTCTTGTGAAACAGCGGCTCGAGCGGCGCGAGGCTCGGATGCAAACCGAAGAATCCGTCGAGGTCGACTGCGGCATCGGCGCCGCCGCGTTTCGGCTCGGGAATGGCAATGGTCGGCCGCATGCGGTAGTAGTTCGATTCGCCGAACGGCACGACGATGTTCAATCCATCCGCCGCGCCGCGCTGAAACAGCACCACAAGCTTCTTTTTGTTCGGCATCGGTGTGGCCGCCACCGCGCGCTGCAGAAACGCGGGCATCGCGCTCA
>DATDNK010000300.1:0-4241 GCA_036518275.1 Candidatus Acidiferrum sp. | reverse complement strand
TAGGAAAGCTCGGCTGGCCCGCCAATAAAGGCCACGGTCGGCAGCAAAAAGTCCTGAACCACCGGCCGTAACAACGCGTTCGGGCTGAAATTCTCCGGCTCCTGGTGCGTGAGGTGTACGAGTTCTTCGCGACTCCAGCTTTTTTCGCCTGCGTGGAATTTTCCGTTGTCCGCCGCAATGGCTTCGCGCGCCCCGCCGCCCATATAAAAGAGCAATGTACTTTTCGAAGTTACTTTCACCTGGGCGTCGAATCCGGTCCGTTCCAGCTCTTTGCTTCGCAGCAGCAGCTTCTCGTTCAGCGTATCGCGTTCCGCGAGCGCGTGCTGATATAGCGGCGCCGCGACTTTGTGCAGACCCCCATCCAGCGGGTCCATCAGGATCAATCCCTGCGGCGCAAACAACCGCGCGAACAATTTCCCAAAGGCGCTTCCGTAGGTTTCTTCGGCCTTGTAACTCTCCACCAGATATTGCGCGAGCAGGTCGCCGCCGTCTTTTTCCAATAAATCCGCGGCATCGCGCGCCAACCTCTGTCCTTCTGCGCCCAGCGGAATCCGCCCCACTGGCTTTCCCGCTTCATTTCCGTCGGGCAACTCAAAATGAGTGAGCTTGCCGCTATCAAACCAACTTGTATGCCGCACTTCCTCGAGGTCGTGATCTTCGGTGGCCATCCAGAAAACCGGTACCGCTTCGATTCCGCCGCGCGTCAATTCCTGTGCAATCTGGATGGCCGTCAGCGCCTTGTAAATCGAGTAGGCAGGTCCGCCAAAAAGGCCTACCTGCTGTCCCGACACAACCGCCACGGCGCCTTTCGCCAGTCGCTCTAGATTGGAATTTGACTCGGCCCCGGCTCGTAACTCCGCGTTCTGCTTGCCAAGGATCGCCGCTACTTCCGCTCTGCGCTCCTCGGGGTAGCTCAGTTTGCGGCTCGCCCGAGTTACGGCCTGAATCGTAGGAGGATGGGTGTAGAACGGCTTTACTTCTTCAAATTTCTCCAAATAGGCGAGAAACAGCTTGGGCTGGTGCGGAAGTTGAGCGAAAGAAAGGGCGCGACAATCCATGAGCGGTTAGATGAACTCCGCGACAAAACGTCTCATCAATTTCCAGGCTTACAGGCGTTCGACTATTGGCTTGACCACACTATGAGAATAGCCGAAATCAGGGTCTCAGTAAGCCGGAATAATGCCTTTGCGACTCGCGAATCAGGCGCGCATCGCCGCCGGCTCGAAGGTCTCCAGCAGCGCAGTAAGGCTTTTCTTTTGTTCATCTTTGAGCGGGAAGAGCGGCAGCCGGGGCAGCCCACCGCGGTAGCCCCGCTGATCCATGACATATTTCACCCCGGCGATTCCGCACTCGGAGACGATGAGTTTGGAAGCCACCAAAAGCGCCGCTTGCAGCTGCCTCGCTTTTTCGTGGTTGCCCTGCTGGAACAACTCGTAAAGCGCCACGCATTTTTCAGGGAGCGCTGAGGCCAGCGCGAGAATCGCGCCCCGCGCGCCGATCGTCAAGCTGGGATACACCGTCGCGGCGGAGCCCACGAGCACTTCAAATGCAGGCGGCACGGTGACAAGAGCCCCCGCTACCCGGCCGGCATATGCGGGCCGCACGCTTGCAATGATTTCTGCCACGCGCTGCACATTGCCGGAACTCTCCTTGATTCCAATGATGTTCGGGTGTTCTGCCAGCTTTACGACCTCGGGCGCTTCCAAAGCAACTCCCGTGAACTGCGGCACGGAATAAAGCAGCACGGGAATCGGCGAAGCATCGGCCACGCGGCGGTAATGCGCAATGTACGTCTCAGGCTTATAAGCTGGTTTGTAATAGTAGGGCGTTTTCACCAGCGCCGCGTCATAGCCAAGTTCCGCAGCTCGTTTGGTGCGCTCGATGGTTTCCGCTGTGGACTCCGCGCCCGTGCCAGCAATCAGTTTTTTGTCCCGCGAAGCCACTTCCTTCACGGCGGCGAGAACGGCCTCCCACTCGGCTTTCGAAACCAGCACGGACTCTCCCGTAGAGCCCATAACAACGTACCCGGCCAAGCCCGTCCGGTTGTATTGCTGGATGTTGTGCTTCAACTCGCCGAGCGAAACAACGGAACCGTCACCAACAAACGGCGTCGTTAACGCGGGAAAAATCCCAGACAAGTCCATGACTCAATCTCCTGACGCGGGCGCGCCGGAAGCGGCAGCTTCACGATGCAAATCCTGGAGCGCGGCAACTTCAATTCCCTGTTCGTGTAGCGCGTGAATGCCTCGCGCTGCGGCGTTGGCTGCGGCCAGCGTGGTGATGCAGGGTATATTGTACCGAATCGCGGCGCGCCGAATCGATTTCTCGTCGTAGAAAGACTCGCGGCCCAGCGGCGTGTTAATGATCAGATCGATCTTCCCAGTTTTCACCAGGTCCACAATGTTCGGACGTCCCTCGTTCACCTTGAAAACGGCTTCCGCCGGAATTCCCGTTGCTTCCAAAGCCGCTGCCGTACCGCGCGTGGCAAGCAAACGAAAACCGAGAGCGGCCAGCTCTTTCCCGAGCGCTCCGAGATGCTTCTTATCGCGGTCGTTCACGCTAAGAAACACCGTGCCTTTTCGCGGCAAACGCTGACCAGCAGCGAGCTGCGCCTTGGCAAAGGCCTGACCATAGGAAGTCGAAATGCCCATGACTTCGCCGGTCGAGCGCATCTCCGGTCCAAGAATCGTGTCCACACCGCGGAATTTGTTGAACGGAAAGACCGGCGACTTTACCGAATAAAATTCTCGAACCGCGACTTCGGCAACGCCGTTGTTGCGCACGGTGGGCAAATGCATGCTTGCCAGCTTCTTTCCAGCCATCAAACGTGCCGCGACTTTTGCGAGCGGCACGCCCGTTGCCTTGCTGACATAGGGAACCGTACGCGACGCACGCGGGTTTACTTCCAGCACGTACACCGTGTCGCGCTGAATGGCGTATTGCACATTCATCAAGCCAACAACCTTCAACGCCAGCGCGAGGCGGCGCGTGTATTCGCGAATCGTGTCGAGAACCGCGGGTGTCAAACTCACAGGAGGTAACACGCAGGATGAATCACCGGAATGCACCCCGGCTTCTTCGATGTGCTCCATAATGCCGCCGATGACCACATCGGCGCCGTCGGCGAGCGCGTCTACGTCCACTTCGGTTGCTTCCTCAAGGAATTGGTCAATCAGCACGGGCCGCGCCGGGCCCATCAGCGCGGCCTGGGCAACGTAATCCTGCACGGTATTCACGTCATAGGCAATCACCATCGCTCGGCCGCCAAGCACGTAACTCGGGCGGACCAACACTGGCATGCCGATTTCGCCAGCGACGCGCGCGGCCTCTTCTGGAATCAATGCCGTGGCGTTTCGCGGCTGCGGAATCTTCAATTCCTCCAGCAAGCGCCCAAAGCGTCTGCGGTCTTCCGCCAGGTCGATGGATTCTGGCGCCGTTCCGATGATGGGAACGCCGTTGCGCTTCAGTTCCAGCGCGAGGTTCAACGGCGTCTGCCCGCCAAACTGCACGATAACGCCTTGTGGCTTTTCGCGGTCGACGATGGCGAGCACATCTTCCAGCGTGAGCGGCTCGAAGTACAAGCGATCCGAAGTGTCGTAGTCCGTCGAAACAGTTTCCGGATTGCAATTCACCATGATGGTCTCGAAGCCATCTTCGTGCAGGGCATAGGAAGCGTGGCAGCAGCAATAATCGAACTCAATTCCCTGCCCGATGCGGTTGGGACCGCTTCCCAGAATCATGATTTTCGGCCGTTGTTGCGCGTCGGATTCGTCCTCATCTTCGTAAGTCGAGTAGAGATACGGTGTAAACGACTCGAATTCCGCGGCGCAGGTGTCCACGCGCTTAAAGACTGGCGAGACTCCATAACGGGCGCGCTGCAAGCGGACGGAAGCAGGCGTGGTCCGCCAAATCTGCGCCAACTGTTCGTCGCTCGCGCCATGGCGCTTCACTTCGCGCAGCAAATCCTTCGAAGCGGTCTCAACCGTCACGCTCGCCGCACGGCGGTTCATGGCGGTCAACTCCTCTATCTGATGGATGAACCACGGATCGATTTTCGTCAGCTCGCAGATTTCCTCGGCATGGAGGCCGCGCTCCATAGCGGTCAGCAGCCAGTAAATGCGGTCCGGGCGCGGCGTGGCCAGCTTTTCGCGCAGCAGTGAATCCGGCGTCTCCGCAGGCGCGCGCCATGGCGTGCTTGGCTCTAGTGAACGAATGCCCTTTTGCAGCGCTTCCTTGAACGT
>DATDNK010000299.1:0-2951 GCA_036518275.1 Candidatus Acidiferrum sp. | reverse complement strand
GGATCAATTTGGACGGCCCGAATGACAGGGGACAGCGCTGCTACGAGCGCCACGATGAAAAGCGTTACCGACGGAAAGGCGAGCATGGACAATTCCGTGGCCTTCACCTGATACAAGAGCGCCTCGAAGTAGCGCGCCAGCGCCATGCTGATGCCCAACCCTGCAACCGCTCCCAACACGACCATAGAAAAGAGATCGAGAGTAGCGATTCGGACGATGACGGCGGCCTGCGCTCCCAGGGCCACGCGGATGCCGATTTCACGCTGACGCCGCAACACGGAGTAGTGCAGCACGCCGTAGAGGCCGACGCCCGCCAGAACCAGCGCCACTCCTGCAAAGAAAAGGGCAAGCATGGCGAGCAGGCGTTCGCGCACGGTTTGCGCCAGATTAATTTCCAATTGCGTGCGGATGCGGCTTACGCGAAATTCGGGGCGTGCGCGCGGCACTTCCTGGCGAAGCGTTTGGGCCAGGGCGAGGGGATTGGCGCTCGATGTGCGCACAATAAAGGTTCCCCAGTTTTCCCGCACCCACGAGCCGTCGCGGCGCACACCTTGGAACGGTACGTACACCACGGGAAGCGGCGTCTCGCGAACGCTGCCGTAGCGTGCATCGCGAGCCAAGCCGACGATCCGAAAAGGCCTGTCCCGGTAGTCCTCAGAGCGGGCGAACGCTTTCCCAACCGGGTCTTCTCCTTGAAAATAAGTCTTCGCGAAAGTTTCATTCACGATTGCCGCGCCGGGAGCCGTTTCGCTGGGAAGAAAATCTCTGCCGTCGATCAAGGTAATCTTCATGGTGGCGATCCAGCCTGGTGACACTCTCAGGAAATACGCGAGCCTTTCGATTGGAGGGGCGCCGTTCACGGAGATGTAGCTGTTCACGCTGTTTCCCTCGAGCAATGGCCAGCTCGCCAGAGCCACCGTCTCCACGCCCGGCACCTCGCGAAGATGTTCCGCGACCTGCGACCACAAGGCGGGTGGTTGCGGTTGTTGCGCGAACGTATCGAGAGTGAGCAAGCGTTCCGCGGAGAAGCCGAGGGGCGTGTGCGACAAATGTTCGAATGTGGCGACAAACAGCCCAGTAGCGAATAGCACGAGAAAACAGAACGCCACCTGTGATGCGATGAGCGCGTGCATCAAGCCACGCCTAGAGTGCGGTTCTTCTCTGCTTTTCAGCGCGCTGAGCGGCTTGATAGCGGAGACTCGTAGCGCCGGAAGCGAACCGAAAAGCAGGGTTACGCCGAAGGTTAACGCCAGAGCGAATCCCAAGACGCGCCAGTCCGCCGGGAGAGTCAATCTCACAGGATCGTCGGGCGGATTGATCTTGCTGACCACAAAGGGCGCGGACCACCACGCGAAAACTGCGCCGATGGCCGCCGCGAGCAACGCGATCCAGGCGCTTTCGATCAGCATCAGTTGCACAAGGCGCCAGCGCCCCGCTCCGATGGAGATACGAAGGGCCATTTCGTGAGCGCGCGCTGCCGCTTGCGCGGTCATCAAGTTGGCCACGTTTGCGCAAGCAATCAGCAGCACCAGCGCCACCAAAACACCAAGCGCCGCAAGGGAGCGGCGGTTGCCATTTTGTAAGTCGGAAACGCCCGTCGGCGCGGGTTCCATCACGAGCTTCTGGCTCAGAAAATTCTCAAGGCTTTGTTTCGGAACCCCGACAAATTCTTTGGCCCTTTCTTCTTCGAACGCTCGCGCATTGGCTTGCAGTTTCGCACGAACAGGCTCGACTGCAACGCCTGGCTTCAGTTGAGCAAACACACGAAAAACGCTTGCGTCGGACCGCGTTACGTACGGATTCATCATGGCGGGGACAAAAATGTCGATGAACGTGCCCGGCTCCGTGCCCGTAAATGGCTTCTCAGCAACACCAATAATCTGGAAGAGCGTTTCACCCATGCGAAAGCTACGGCCGACCACGTAGGGATCCTGGCCAAAGCGCCGGCTCCAATAATCGTAAGAGAGGACGGCGTAGGGATGCGCTCCCGGCGCGCCCTCATCGTTTTCGGTCAATAGCCTTCCCAACGCAGGCTTAAGTCCGAACGACTCAAACATCCAGCCGGAAACATATTGCAGATGCGCTTTCTCGATTTCCTGGTCGGAGCCGAACGAAAGGTCGACGCGATCCGCGTAAGAAAAAGCCAACAACTCCGCGCGATCCTTGACCGCCGCGCGCATCTGAAGAAAAAGCGGGTACTGGCATTCCTGGTCAATGCCGGGCTTGCCGTTCCAGTCGAGGCCCTGACGCGAGAGAAAGTACAGGCGATCCGGAGCAGCGACCGGCAAGGGGCGTAGCAGAAAAGCGTCTATGAGACGGAACGCCGACGTGCACGCGCCAATTCCCAAAGCGAGCGAGAGAATCGCTGCTCCCGAAGTGACTTTATGCTTCTTCAGTTGCCGCCAGCCGTACACCGCGTCGGCCCGCAGCGACTCAAGCCAGATGAGCAAGCGTAACCAGCCCCGTGGAGCATTCGGATTAGTCACACTATGACCTCGGTCTATAGACGCCAGAGTACGCCAAAGGTCACGAGGTTCGATAAGCCCCACGCAGGAAAATTGGCGTGGGCTTTGACAGGTTGTCCGAGAAAAACACGATTCGTATTCAGGCAGGAAAGTGCTATATAGTTTTGCGCGCTGGACGGGCTCGAATGGACCTTAAACGGTTCGGGCAAATAAAGCTGTCAATACATTGCGAAGCTGGGAACGTGTCTAAAGACGTTAGAACACGGACAGGAAAGAAGCTAAGAACGGGTCTGAAGACCCGTCACTACAGAAAGGATTCACCTTGACATTTGCTGCAGCCGATTGGGCCGCCGTCGTCGGCTATCTGCTCATCACGCTGATTCTCGGCTTATATTTCCGGAGCCGCTCGGGGAAAAGCACCGAGGATTATTTTGTCTCGGGGCGCAACGTTTCCTGGTGGCTTGCAGGAACCTCGATGGTGGCGAC
>DATDNK010000298.1:0-8802 GCA_036518275.1 Candidatus Acidiferrum sp. | reverse complement strand
GCCGTCGGCGTCGTAGAGATGCTGGCCGCTGGCGCGCTCGATGATCAGCGGCTCGCCACCGACGGAGCGAAACGCCCGCACCGGGCTGTTCACGCCGCCGACGAGAACTCTCTCGGCGCGCTCGAAGATTTCCCGCGAACGTTGCCGTTCGCTCTTGAGTTGCGTTTGTGCCTTGTTCATCGATTCCAATTTTGGACGTCAGCCCTGACTATTCTTAATGAGAATAGTCAGACCCGACTAGTTATTGTTAGATTCACTTTCTGGCCGCACAGGGCTGACTATTACCATGAGCTTTACTTTTTGCTAGCACGCCTTCAGCCACCGCGCCACGTCCTTGGCGTGGTAGGTCAACACGTGGTCCGCACCGGCGCGCTGGATGCCCGTCAAAATCTCAAGCACGACCCGCTTCTCATCGAGCCAGCCGTTTTGCACCGCCGCTTTCACCATCGCGTACTCCCCGCTCACGTTGTAGGCGCCCACGGGAACGTCAAACGCTTCGCGCACGCGCCAAATCACGTCGAGATACGGCAGCGCGGGCTTAACCATCACCATGTCCGCGCCCTCTTCCAGATCCAGCCGTACTTCCTTGAGCGCTTCGCGCACATTGGCAGGATCCATCTGGTAACTTCGGCGGTCGCCGAATTGCGGCGCGGACTGCGCAGCTTCGCGAAAAGGTCCATAAAATCCCGAGCAGTATTTCGCGGCGTAAGAAAGAATGGCAATGTTCTCGAACTTGTGCTCGTCGAGCATTTCGCGGATGGCGGCGACACGGCCGTCCATCATGTCGGAGGGCGCGACGATGTCCGCGCCAGCGCGCGCGTGCGAGAGTGCTTGCTGCGCCAGAATCTCCAGCGTCGGATCGTTCGCCACTTCCCCGTGCTCGATGACCCCACAGTGCCCATGATCCGTGTATTCGCAGAGGCAAACATCCGTGATCACCAGCAGTTTCAGATTGGCTTTGCGAATTCCTCCGATGGCGCACTGCACCACACCTTGCGCACTCAGCGAACTCGCCCCGCGCGGATCCTTCGTTTCGGGCAGGCCAAACAAGATTACTGCGGGGATTCCGAGCGATTCTACTTCCCTGCACTCTTCCACGATTTGGTCGGCGGATTGCTGAAAAATATTCGGCATTGAGCCGACTTCCTGGCGAACGTTTTTCCCCGGGCAAACAAACATCGGATAGATCAAGCCTGCGGTTGTCAGGCGCGTCTCGCGCACCATGCTGCGAAGGGCTTCGGTACGCCGCAAACGTCTCGGGCGATGGGTAGGAAAGCTCATGCTGGTTTCACTCCTGCCGGCGCGGCCTTCATTTCGCGCGCAAAATACTTTTCTAGAGTCTCAATCACCGATGCCGCAGTTGTATCCGCCGCGACCACAATGCGCACAAATTGCGCAAAGTGCGCGTCGCGCAAAGCCTTGCCCGTGATGGGCCCAACTGCTACAAAGGCGATTTTGTCCTTTGGCGCGCGCAATCCTTCAAGTCCAAACAGCACGGGAGCGTTCTGCACTGCCGACGGGCTGAACAGGAGCACTGCGTGCGCTTCACCATTCGCAATGTCCGCCCATGTGCTGCGATTCACATCGGCGGGCTTCACCGTGCGATACGCAATCACTTCCGTTACCGCGGCCCCCCCTCGCCTCAGTGCCGCAGGCAAATCGGGGTTCGCGTGATCGCTCCGCGGCAACAAGACTTTTGCCGCGCTTAGTCTACTACCCAATTCCTCCGCGAGCGCCACTCCCTTGTGCGTCTGCGCCACGTAGTCCACAGAAAGCTTCGCCCTCTTCGCGGCCTCTGCCGTTACCGGCCCCACGCAAGCCACTTGCAGCTTACTTCCCTTCGGAACTAGGGAGCGCCCTGATTCGAGTGCGCGCTGTGCCAGAGCGCCCACCGCCCGCGCGCTTGTCAGAATGATCCAATCGAATTGCGCAATTCCATCGATTGCCTTATCCAGCGGCCCAAAGTCCTCAGGCGGCGAAAAAGAAATCAGCGGGAACACGATCGGCGTTGCCCCGCGATCCGCCAGTTCGCGCGCAAGCGCCTCGCTTTGCTCCAGCGCGCGCGTGATCACGATGCGCTTCCCTTCCAGCGAACTTTGGAAATGCTCAGGCACGTTGGCGGCTCACTTCTTCCAGGATGGACTGCGCGCCAACTTCGATGAGCAAGCGCGCCATGTGCTCGCCGAGTTGCGCAGCCTGCTCAGGGGCCGCGGCCGCGTGTTGCTTCACGTAGTGCCCGCCATCCACAGAACACACACAGGCATCCATAACAAGCTGGCCACGCTCGACGCGCGCCCACGCACCCATCGGCACCTGGCATCCGCCGTGCAACGCGCCCAGCAGCGCGCGCTCCGCAATTACCGCCGCGCGCGTTTCCGCGTCGTCCAGGGGCGCAAGCAGCTCCTCCGCTTCCCGGTCTTTCAAGCGGCATTCGACGGCGATCGCACCCTGGCCTACCGCTGGCATGCTCACGTCAGGGGAAAGAACTTCAGAAATGCGCTGGCTAAAGCCCAGACGGTCCAGTCCTGCTTTCGAAACCACCACCGCTTCGTATTCCCCACTTTCCACCTTGCGCAAGCGTGTGTCGACGTTGCCGCGCAAATCGCGCAAGTCGAGGTCTGGACGTACGTGGCGCAACTGCGCCTGGCGCCGCAAACTGCTCGTTCCCACCCGCGCACCTTGCCGAAGATTCGCAAGCGTCGAACCCACCATGCAATCGCGAACGTCATCGCGCTTGCAAACTGCGGGAAACATCATGCGCGAGGGGATCTCCGTGGGAATGTCCTTCACGCTGTGCACCGCCAAGTCGATGGTCTCCTCGAGCAGCGCCTCTTCCAGTTCTTTGATGAAAATTCCCTTGCTGCCGATTTGCGCCACCGGCGCGTGCAGCATTTTATCGCCGGCGGTTTTGATGATGACGATCTCGGGTTCGACGCCGGTCGCGGCAAAAAGCTGCTTGCGGATAAACTCGGCCTGCCATTTTGCCAACAAGCTCCCACGCGTGCCGATGCGCAGAGTTCTCAAGGCTTCACTCGATTCGAAAGGAAAAGGTCGCGCAGCGCCTCGACGTTGTGAATCTTCCGGCGCAAATCCTTTTCGCCCCGCAAACGTTGCGCCGGCTCCAGCAACAGACTTTCGAGCATTTCATCCATCAACTTCTCAATGTAGGCACGGTCCGCTTCTGTCAAGTGCTTGATGGATTCGACTCGCGCGCGAATAAATTGCGCGCGTTCCTCGCGCATTTTCGTGCGCAGCTCGTTCACCAACCCCACAAGCTCAACACTCGCCTGCCAGGAAAGGAACTTCCCAACATGCTCTTCTACGATGCTATCAGCCTTGGGAATCTCATTCTCGCGCGCGCGGCGATTCTGTGCCACGATTTCCGTGAGATCATCCATGCTGTACACATAAACGTTGTACAACTTGCCCACGCCAGCATCGATATTCCGGGGCAAGCCAAGATCCATGAGGAACAATGCGCGATTGCTGCGCCTTCCCATTGCTTGCTCCACGATTTCGCGCCGTAAAATAGGCTCCTCACTCGACACGGACGAAACAATGACATCCGGCGCGGGCAAAGCCTTCTCCCATTCGCCCCAAGGGAGGAGTTCGCCGCCGTACTGTTTGGCCAAGCCTTCGGCACGCTCCTTCGATCGGTTCATAACAAAAAGCCGCGCAATGCCACGATCTCGCAATTGGGCAATGACTTGCTCGCTGATGGCTCCAGCACCCAGCACGAGCGCGCAGCGTTCATCGAGCTTGCCGAAAATGCGTTCTGCCAGCTTGACTCCGGCAGAAGCCACAGACATCGGCCGCGTGCCCAGCTCCGTTTCCGCGCGAACGCGTTTGCCGACCTCGAGCGCGCCCTGGAAGAGGCGATTTAGCACCGGTCCAGTAGCGCCTTGCTCGTGTGCTATGCGATAGGCCTCGCGCACTTGCCCAAGAATCTCCGCTTCGCCGAGCATCATGGAGTCGAGCCCCGCCGCAACGCGGAAGAGGTGCCTCACGGCCTCGCGGTCATAATGGTGATATAGAGAATTCCCCAGAACATCCATGCGCACGGAATGAAATTCGCTGAGAAAGTTAGAAAGGCCCCGTGCGCTCTCGCGAGAAGTTTCCGGTGGGACGCCGTACACTTCGCTGCGGTTGCAGGTAGATAGCACAAGAGTTTCTTCGAGAATCCCCTTGGAGCGAAGTTCTTCGGAAGCGCGCCGCGCCTGGTCGGCGGTGAAGGACACGCGTTCGCGCACCTCAACGGGCGCGGTGCGGTGGTTCAATCCGACGAGAACGATCTCCATGTTGGACCTTGAACGCTCCTAAAAAAACCGGTGGTTATGCGAAAGATATAAATTCACCACCGTAAAACTAAGAAAAACGAGCAAGAAGTTAAAGACACACAGCTTCGAAGCGCGCGCGCCCCGCCACGCGGTAGTGCGCGCCAAGCCGAAATACGCTGCATATAAAATGAGAACCAGCAGCGTGACGGCATACTTCGGATCGTAAAAGGAATACTTATCGCTCAGGCGATACACCCAAAGGAATCCAAACGATGTTCCGACAGTGATGGAAACCAAGCCGACCAGCACGCTCGAGCGGCTCATGCGCTCAAGCAACTCGAGAGGCGGCAGGCGCCAGACCACGTCACCCATGTTGTGGCTGCGCAGGAAACGCTCCTCGATCAGGAAAATCAGGCTCAGAACAAAAGAAAGGGCAAACGCCGAATACGCCAAGATGTTCAGGGTCACGTGAAATGCAAACGTAGGCCCATGCGCATCCGGCGGGGAAAGCCTGTCCGCAGGCGCCAGATGCGCGGCTACAAAGAATACTAGGATAAACGGAAGAACGAGCGCGCCGACCGACCGCTGGCGATGGTAAAGTTCCAAACCGAGATAGGTGAGCGCCAGCAGCCAGCCAAAGAGCGACATTGCACCATACAGATCGTGGTATGGAACGGCGTGCGGCCCAAACCCGCGCGCTCTATCCAGCAACGCAAAATAGTGCGTTACCAAGCCGGCCGCGAGCAGCAAGCTTCCAAGCCGTCCGGTGAGCGCTTTCCCGGTCTTCAAGAAAACCAGATAGAGCGCGAAACTCAGCCCGTAGGCAGCCACCGTCGAAATGAAAAGGGCGTAATGCAACTCAATACACCTGTGGGTCTCGCCGCACGCACAGCAGTCGGCATCAGACTTGCCAGACGACGAGCCCTGCATTCGTTGAACGCTTCGAGTATAACGTACACGAGCGGCTACCCGTACCACGTGATGCCCGTCACAGTGCCTGGCCCAGCAAGACCTGCTAAGATTGGCTATCCTGAAATTCGGAAGGGACATGGCCTCAGCCACCGCCAATCGAAAGGACTTATTCCTGCGCGCCTGTCGCGGGGAAACGGTTCCCCGTGTGCCCGTGTGGATGATGCGCCAGGCTGGCCGGTACCTCCCCGAATATCGCGAAATCCGCGCAAAGCACGGATTCCTGGAGGTTTGCAAGACGCCGGAACTGGCCGAGGAAGTTTCTCTCCAGCCATTTCGCAGGCTGGGCGTGGATGCCGTGATTGTCTTCTCGGATATCCTGATTCCCGCCGAAGCCATGGGCCTGCCGCTCGAGCTTGGCGATGCGGGGCCAAACTTGCCGTGCCCCGTGCGCAGCAAAGCTAGCGTAGAAAAGCTAAGGATGTTCGACCCGGAGACGGACACCGGCTTTTTGCCTCAAGCCATCCGCCGCATTGTGAAGTCGGTTGGACCCGACGTCCCCGTTCTGGGCTTTGCCGGCGCTCCGTGGACGCTCGCATGTTATATGGTGGAGGGAAAAACCAAGGAAGGGTTTGCGAGAGTTAAACAGTTTCTCTATGAAGAGCCAAAAACGTTCCGCGAATTGTTGCATCGCATTGCGCAAGCCACGATTCCCTATCTCACAGCGCAGATTGCCGCGGGGGCAACTGCAGTGCAGTTGTTTGACACTTGGTGTGGCGAACTGAGTCTTCAGGATTATCAAGAGTTCGCGCTGCCGGCCGTGCAGGAAGTCATCTCGGGAATTTCCCGTCCCGTTCCCGTGATTTACTATACAAAGGCGTCGCAGCACTTGCTTCGCGCCGCGGCACGTTCCGGGGCGAATGTGTTGAGCGTGGACTGGCGCGTGGACTTGAGAGAGATTCGCGGTGCGCTAGGCCCGAAAATCACTCTTCAAGGCAATGTCGATCCCGCGTTGTTGCTTGGCCCTGCGGAGAGAATTCGGGAAGTTACTTCCGACACGATTCACTCGCTTGCGGGGCGCGGGCACATCTTGAATCTCGGCCATGGCATACTGCCAGACACGCCTGTCGAGAACGCAAAGTTTTTTGTGGAAACCGGACAACAAGCTTTTCTGCAGGAAATGCGACCGGCGGCGCACTCCCGGTAAGAGACAATCACGATGACGTTCGCCTACCCCACACTCCAGCAAATGAACGACGAGCTTCGCGTGGGCGAAGAATTTCTAGCTAAATACAATCGCCCCGGCCCCCGCTACACCAGCTATCCCACTGCGCCCATTTGGAACGACAGCTTCGGGCCAACCGATTTAGAAAGAGTTTTCGATGAGGCAGAAAGCGCAAAGACGCAGGTTTCCCTGTACATGCATATCCCCTTTTGCGAAAGCCTGTGTTTGTTTTGCGCGTGCAACGTGGTGATTCAGAAGAACAAAAGCGTCGCGCCACCTTATCTCGATGTGCTGAAGCACGAAACCGAGCGCATCAGCCGCAGTATTTCGAAGGATCGCTCTGTGGTGCAATTCCACTGGGGCGGCGGCACACCTACTTATCTTTCACCCGAGCAGATTGAGGATCTTTTCGAATTTACGCGTGAACGCTTTAACTTTGCCCCCGACAGCGAAATCGGCATCGAAGTTGATCCTCGCGTCACATCTCGCGCGCACCTCGAGACGCTTCGCAAGCTGGGCTTCAATCGTCTGAGCATGGGCATTCAGGATTTTCAACCGGAGGTGCAGAAGGCCGTACACCGCATTCAGCCTTTTGAGATGACACGCGACTTGCTCATCAGCGCGCGCCGGCTTGGCTTCGACAGCATCAACGTGGATTTGATTTATGGCCTGCCGTATCAAACACCAGAAAGCTTTGCCCACACCGTGGATCAAATTATCGGCCTCAGTCCTGACCGCATCGCGCTCTTCAGTTACGCGCACGTTCCCTGGCTGAAGAAGCAGCAGGGCTCTTTCATTGCGCATCTCCCTGAAGGCATGGTGAAATTCGAGATTTTCCGCACAGGACTTCTCAAATTCGTCGAGGCCGGTTACCTGTACATCGGCATGGACCACTTTGCCAAACCTAGCGATGAGCTCGCTCTCTCGCAGCAAAAGCGTACGCTGCACCGCAATTTTCAGGGATACACGACCAAAGCGGGCGCGGATCTATACGGCATGGGCATCACCGCCATCAGCGGCATCCAATCCGCCTACGCGCAAAATCATCGCGACATTCCTTCCTGGCAGAAAGCTGTGGAGGAGCGTGGTCTTGCCACCATGCGCGGCTATCATCTTTCCGGAGAAGACCGCCTGCGCAGGGCAGTCATCAGTCGACTGCTCTGTCATACGGTGATCGTCAAAGATGAAATTTCGCGTGAGTTTGGTGCGGACTTCGATGAACATTTTGCGGAAGAACTGCGCCGCTTCGAACCTTTTCGCGAGGATGGACTTGTACTCCTGGAAAACGGCGAAATTCGCGCCACCTGGCTTGGCCGCATTTTCATTCGCAACTTGGCGATGGTGTTCGACCCATACCTTGAAAAACAGCAGTTGGCTGCCAAACCACTTTTTTCGAAGACGCTCTGAGCCCGCAAGGATGCGCACTTCATCGTGACCCGTCACGTCCAAGCTCTCGTAGTTGGCGGCGGCATCTCCGGGCTAGTCTGCGCTTATGCACTGCAAAGGGCTGGCATCGAAGTCTTGCTAGTCGAGGCCGCTGCGCGGCCCGGTGGCGTCATCAACTCGGTCCGTCGCGATGGCTACCTGTTGGAGCTCGGGCCGCAGAGTTTCTCCGGTACCTCGCAACTCCGGAGCCTGTGCGCGCATCTTGGCATTGCTGACCAGCTTCTGGAAGCTTCGCCGCGGGCTCCGCGCTACGTTCTGGTTAAAGGCAAACTGCAGGCTGTACCCATGAGCCCGCCCGCGTTTTTTATCAGCTCCCTTATCAATGGCTCCACAAAATGGGCCCTGGTGCGCGACATTTTCGGCAAGAGTGTTCCGCCTGAAGGGGATGAGTCCGTCGCCGCTTTCGTGCGCAGAAAATTCTCGGACCAGCTCCTGGATCGCTTGGTCGGCCCGTTCGTCTCGGGTGTCTACGCTGGAGACCCGGAAAAACTCAGCATTCGCAGCGCGTTTCCGACCCTACACGAAGCCGAAAGAGCTGCCGGTAGTATTGTTCGCGGCATGATGCGCCTCGCCAAAGCCAGGAAAGGGCCACGCGAGCGCGCGACCCTTAACACGTTCCTCGAGGGCAACGAAACGCTCGTCCACGCACTGGCAAGCAAGCTTGGCGCAAAGATTCTGACGCGAACGAGCGCCGCGAATGTCTATCGGCAAAACGAGGGATCGTTTCACGTGTCTCTCGAAGGGAGTGGCAACGATTCTGTGTCGACCAAATGTGCGGTCTTCGCCGCCTCGACAGATGCAACAGGAAAGCTCCTGGCGCAACTCGATCCCGCGTTCGAATCCCTTCTAACGCCGATCGAATACGCGGCCGTGGCGGTCGTCTCCCTGGGCTACGAGAAAAAGGATGTCGGCCATTCATTGGATGGCTTTGGCTTCCTCGTTCCG
>DATDNK010000297.1:0-2153 GCA_036518275.1 Candidatus Acidiferrum sp. | reverse complement strand
TTTGTTGAAAATCCATTGCGTCGTGGTGTCGAGGAGCGTGAGAAACGGTTCGTCCATAACAGGGCGGTCGAACCAGAAATGAACTCCAGTGATGGGCGAAGTTTTGATTTTGTCGAGATCGGTGAGGGAGGGATCCGCTTGTTTCAGGCTTTCCGGGAGGAGTTCAGCAAGCGCGGTGTGTGGGATCGCGAAGATGTAAGCGTCTGCGGATTCTTCGCGATTGTCGTCGAAACGCACGCCAGCGAGTTGGCCGCTCTCCAGTTTCAGTCCACGAACGGGCGACCGGAGGAGCACTTGCCCGCCCCGGCGCTCGATTTCCATTTTGCAGCCGTCGTAAAGATTCGAAAGGGGAACCGCGGGCACTCCCATGCGGTAGCCCGTGCTGCTAGAGAGAAAGGCTTTCCAGAAGACATCTACGCCGAAGCGCGCGTCGGTGCGATCAAGCTCTTCGTCGAGAGCGCTGACGAGAACCACTCGCCAAAAGCGATTGATCGCGCCTTTGGTCTGGCCGCAGCCTCGGAGCCATTCCAACATGGAGATGCCACCCGGCACTTGAAGTTCGGGGGGATTTCCTTTGTGTTGGATGATGTTGAGCATGGCGCGGGCGATGGACAGTTTGTCGAGCAACGTAAGAGGGGCAAACGAGGCAAAAGAGCCAGCAAAGTGAAACGGGGCGGGAAGCGAACCCGCTTTTATTTCGCCACGGCGGCCCTGGGGATCAAGAAAAACGAGGCGCTCGAAGAATGTGATTTTGCCTACCGAGCCGACGCGGCGGTAAAAGTCTTCAAGATTCGTGCAGCAGCCGAGCGTGACGTGCTGGCAATTGTCAACGTGCTCGCCGTCGGGCAAAACATAGGAAGTTGCGCGGCCTCCGAGGAAGGGACGCTGCTCGAAGAGACGAACGCGCCAGCCGGAATCAGCCAGCGCGACGCCGGCTGCCAGTCCCGCCAGCCCGCCGCCGATCACGATCACGTTTTTCAAGAATGTTCTCTTCCGTGTGGTGGCCGAAACGGGCCTTGGCCATGAATACCATTTTTTCAGCTTTCGAGAGACGGATTTTTTCTCCGAAGACGGCAAAATCGAGCGCTTCAATCCGGCCGAGTAACGCACTGTAAGTGTGAACGAGGAGCCAGAGCGCGCTTCGACTGTCAGGGTCAATTACGCCAAGCAACGCCGAGCCTTCTTCATAAAACTGCCAGGCGCGATCGGCTTCGAAGCTCAGCAACTCACGCATGCCAAGGGTCGCTTCATTTCGGCCGAAATCTTCGGGGGAGACGCCGTAGCGCGCAAGGTCTTCTTCGGGAAGATAGACGCGGCCGAGTTTGTAATCTTCATGGACGTCACGAATGATGTTGGTGAGCTGGAAGGCGAGGCCGAGTTTTTCCGCGAGGTCGAGGGCGCGGGCATCGCGAAATCCAAAGACGTGCGTGCAGGTAAGGCCGACGGTTCCTGCGACGCGGTAGCAATATTCCCGGAGGCGCTCGAAGGTCGAGTAGAAGCGAACTGTGAGGTCCATTTCCGCGCCGCTAATGAGGTCGTGAAGGTAGCGGGCGGGCATGTTGTAGCGCTGCATGGTGTCAACCAGGGCAGGCAGGACTTCATCAGCGCCGGGAAGAGTCGCCGCCGGGGAGACCACAGCGGCATTGCCGTCGAAAACTTGCTCTTGACCGGTAATGGCTTGGTCGAGGGCCGCGCGCCAACGGGCGAGGCCGCGCTGCTTGGCCGCGAGGCCCTGGCCTTCGTCAGAAACGTCGTCGATGAGGCGCATGAAAGCGTAGAGGGCGGCGAGGGCATCGCGCTTGGGTTTGGGCAAGAGGTAGAAAGCGTAATAGAAATTGCTGTGCGCAGCGCGCGCGATGTCGTAACAGTATTCGTAGGATTCGGCGAGGGAGGTTGCAAACTGGGGCGCAGCGTGGTGCGTCTCTGAAACTGCACGAGGCTTGGTGGTTGAAGTGGGCTCTGAGCCCAAAACGACCAGATGCTTCACCAAGGTGCGCCCCAGAAGTCGAGCTTGCTTTAGCCTGCTGATGGCAGGGCGTTTGTGAAGCGTGTCGTAGCCCATCGCTTCGATGGCATCGAGAACGGCGACGCCGCCGCGGCTGAACATTTCGAGGTCAACGCTTAGGCGGGAATCAACCATGCTCGCAAGGGGC
>DATDNK010000296.1:0-3307 GCA_036518275.1 Candidatus Acidiferrum sp. | reverse complement strand
GGCTTTCCCGATTTCGCCGCTCCGGAAGAAATCAAGGAAGCAGCGCGCCAGGCCATCGCCGATGACATCAATCAATATGCGATCACTTGGGGCGCAAAGTCGCTGCGCGACGCCGTCGTCGAGAAATTCGCTCGCACCCAGGGCGTGCGTTACGATCCGGAGCGCGAAATCACCGTCTGCTGCGGCTCCACCGAAGCCATGATGTCCGCCATGATGGCCATCATCAATCCCGGCGATGAAATTGTCGTCTTCGAGCCGTTCTACGAAAACTATGGCCCCGATGCAATTCTCAGCGGCGCCAGTCCCCGCTTCGTCAAGCTGCGCCCGCCCGATTGGTCCTTTGACGAAAAAGAACTCTCCGCTGCCTTTGGTCCGCATACCAAAGCCATCATTCTCAATACGCCAAACAATCCCACCGGCAAGGTTTTCACGCGCGCTGAACTCGAATTCATCCGCGATCTTTGCGTTCGCTGGAACGCCTACTGCATCACCGACGAAATCTACGAGCACATTCTCTACGACGGCGCGAAGCACATCTCCATGGCAGCCATTGACGGCATGCGCGACCACACCATAGTCGTCAACGGCCTCTCAAAAACCTACAGCGTCACCGGATGGCGCGTCGGCTGGGTTCTCGCTCCCCCGGGCCCTACGCAGCCTATTCGCAAGGTCCACGATTTTCTGACCGTCGGCGCTGCGGCTCCCCTTCAGCAAGCCGGTTCCATCGCACTTCATTTCCCGCAAACCTACTACGACAAACTCGCGGCTTCTTATACCCAGAAGCGAGAGCGCATCCTGAAAATTCTCACCGCCGCTGGCTTCAACGTGTTCAAACCGCGCGGCGCCTACTACGTCATGACCGACATTTCCCGTTTCGCGGATCCCGACCCCGTACAATTTCCCGCCGACACCAAAGACGTCCGCTTCGCCAAATACCTTGTCGAAAGAATTGGCGTCGCCGTCGTCCCTGGCTCCAGCTTTTACAACGACCCTGGCGACGGCGCCTCGCAAGTCCGCTTCACCTTCTGCAAAAAAGAAGAAACCCTCGCCGCCGCCGAAGCCCGCCTCTCCAAGTTGCATGCGTAAACTGAGTTCCAGGTCGTGTCTAGACTCCCCAGGAGATTTCTGATGCGAATACTTCTGACCGCCGTTCTTTTTCTTTCTGCCACCTCCATTTTGGCGCAAGATGCTGCCCCATCCCACGCTTTTGACTACGATTCCAAAGCGCCCCTCGACGTGCAGGAAGCTGGCGTGGAGCATCGCGGCGGCGTAGCCATCCACGACATCTTCTATGCGAGTCCCAAGGGTGGCCGCGCTCCCGCGTACTTGGTGGTCCCGGAAGGGAGAGGACCCTTCGCGGCCGTAATCTGGGGACACTGGTACTGGCCGAATTCCGAATTCTTCAATCGCAAAGAGTTTCTGGACGAGGCCGTTGTGCTTGCCAACGCCGGAGTAGTTTCCCTGCTCCCAACCGGGCCTGGTGCGCGTCCCGGGCATGTGCAGGACAAAGATTCAAGCTGGTGGGCATGGCGAAGATTGAGCGAGCGGCAGGTAATGGAACTAGTCCAAGCCATCGTTGACATGCGCCGTGGAGTTGATTTGCTCCTCGCGCGCAAGGACGTCGATGCAAAACGCTTGGCTTATGTCGGGCATAGTTATAACGCCACTGTAGGAGGATTTCTCTGCGGTCTCGATAAACGTTTTCATGCCTTCGTGCTCATGGCCGGTGGACTTTCGGATGAGGTAGACATGAAAAGCGAGGAGTTCCAGCAGTTCCGTCAGAAGGTGGGCCCAGAAAAAGTAGACGCTCTTGTAGCCAAATATGCCTGGACGGATCCTGGCAAATTCGTTCCCCACGCAACCCCTGCTACCGTCTTCCTCCAATACGCCACGCAGGAGGAATTCCTGACTGCGGAGCGAGCGCGCCAATATGCAGCAATGGTGAGCGAGCCAAAGCAGTTCAAGCTTTATGATGCTCCGCACGCGCTCAACGCCGAAGCTCGGCGTGACCGCATCGCTTTCCTTACCACTCAACTCAAGCTCAAAACGCTTGACCCTTCTTTGCTGGCAAGCGTCCCCGATTTGCCCCAACCGCCGGAACCGGCTCAGTAGGAAACTCAGCTTGTGTTAGAATGGCGCGCGAGAATGCCCCATGCCAACGAATCTGAATCTCATCCCGCAAAACACCCGGATGGAATCCAACGGCGACGGCGCTTCCTTTGACATCTCCTCGAGCGCCACGCGCACCTTCCTGTGCCTTCTCACCGTCGCGGACCAAATCGAGCAAGAATCCCTCGACGTCTCCATCTACGGCTCAGCCGACGGCACAACCTGGACCCCCAAGCCGCTCCTCAAGCTCCCGCAGCAGTTCTATCGCGGCCACACCAAAATGGTCCTCGAACTTTCGCTCCGCCCGGAAATCAAGTTCATTCGCGCGCGTTGGGAAGTCAACCGCTGGGGGCGGGGTGCGCCGCTACCGTTGTTTGTAGCGGGTTTGGAGCTGTCGGAAATTCCAGCAATGTCCCGCGAGACTCCCGGAAGAACCGCAGTGGCGGCTCGCTGAAGCCGGCGCCGGCTGTTGCCTTTGGCGTTAAATCCAGCTGGCCTTTTCCAGTTTTGCAATAACGGCAGCCTTTTAGCTAAAGGCTATCTAAATCGCGTGCTTTCATGATGTTCAGGGCTTTTTAGGGGTAGGAGACTGACGGTCGGTTGCCCTGTGGTGGTTAGCCTCCTACCCCGCGAGTGGTCTTACTTGTATAGACGATTCCAGCCCCAAATAAGTTTCCTGACTCCCCAAAGATTCTGTTCCTGACTACCGCCCCTAAGTCCCAAGGGGAACCGTATCCAAATACCGCGCCACCGCCGCCTTCCATCCAAACTTTTGCTGAATTGCCGCCTGCAGCGCCTGCGCCGCCGCCGGTTCGCCGTGTGTCAAATAGGTCTGCTTTGGCGGAGCCGGCAATGCTCCCAGCCAGCGTAGCAATTCGCTCTTTCCCGCATGCGCCGAAAACTGGCCCAGCTCGACAATTTCCGCGCAAACCGGTACAGCTTGCCCATAAAGATTCAGCGTCTTCGCGCCTTCCTGCAGCGCGCGGCCCCGCGTACCTTCCGCCTGGAAGCCCGCCAAAATCACCGCATTCTTCGCATCCGGCAACCGCTGCACCAGGTGATGCAGCACGCGCCCGCCGCTCACCATTCCGCTCGCGCTGATAATGATGCACGGCGTCTTCACGTTGTTAATCGCCTTCGACTCTTCCGCCGTCCGCGTCAAATGAAACTCATGCACGTTCAGCGGGTCGCCTTTGCC
>DATDNK010000295.1:0-7463 GCA_036518275.1 Candidatus Acidiferrum sp. | reverse complement strand
GCCGAGGGAGCGGGCCAATCCTTGCTTTCGGATACAGCTTGCGAATCAACGCATCAAAATGGTCATTGAGAAATGGGCTCCCGTCAAAGACTCCACCAGTTTTTGCCAGAAAGAAACTCGCATTCTGTAATTGGAGCTGGTGCACGACTTCGTTGACTTGATCTAACAGACTCACTGCGGCTATTGACAGGATCGCTCGTGCCGACATATCGCCAGATTCGGCCGCCTTTGCCACGATGGGAAAGACTTTGGGAAAAGTGACGGTGGGCTGCTCGCGGGCCAAGTCTACGAATTGGCTCCATTTACAGCCAAACGAGCGCAAAATTTCGTAGGTCAGGGGAAACTTTTCGCTATTCAGAAACTTCTGGAAACAGAGTGCGGTGGTTTTTCTGCCGATGTCGTTGGCGCTTCCTGGGTCGCCGATGATGGGGCCAAATCCGCCAGCACGGGCCGACTTTAGCGGTGAAGTTCTGCCAAGGACAGCGGAGCCAGTCCCCGCGATCACCACGAGACTAGGGATTTCGCCTGTTGCGGCGAGGGAAAGAAGCAAGTCGCTGGTGATGACGATCGCAGCTTTGGGAAAGACGGCCTTGAGGTTCGCTTGAATTTCAGCGCGAACTGATGGCTCACCCGCTCCGGAAATGCCGGCAAGAATATACGCGACGTCAGAAGGAGACTTTCCAGTAGAGCCAAGCGCCTCACTGCCTGCCTCCGCGAGGGCCGCAGCGGAAGCCTGCGCGCCGACGTTGATGGCATTGGAGGGGCCTGAGCGCGAACGCGCGAGAATCGCGCCGGATTCGTCCATCAGGACGCATTCGGTTTTTGTGCCACCACCGTCAAAGCCAAGGACATAGTGCATAGGAACAGCATAAAGGAGAACGGTGTGATTTTGCGTTGAGCATAAGGAATCCCATGCACTCGGTGGCAGCGGGAGTTTGGTAAGATGCTCGGCAAATGGGAGAATCCGCGTCACTGATCGGCCAGACCGTTTCGCACTACCGCATCCTGGAAAAGCTGGGCGGCGGCGGCATGGGAATCGTGTACAAGGCGGAGGACACGCGACTGCACCGCTTTGTGGCTTTGAAATTCCTGCCGGACGAAGTCGCCCGAGATGCGCAGGCGCTGGCACGGTTTCAACGCGAAGCGCAGGCTGCATCTGCCCTGAATCATCCCAACATTTGCACGATCTACGACGTCGGCGAAGAAGGCGGCAAGGCTTTCATTGCCATGGAGTTTTTGGATGGTACGACGCTGAAGCACGACATTGCAGGTCACCCGATGGAGCTTGACCGCCTCCTCAGCACTTCCATTCAGGTTGCGGAGGCTCTGGACGCCGCGCACTCTGAGGGCATCATCCATCGAGACATCAAGCCTGCGAACATCTTTTTGACCAAACGAGGCCACCTCAAAATTCTGGATTTCGGACTGGCCAAAGTGTCTCCAGGAAAGTCCGCTGGGGGGAAAGGTGAGTCGCTGGCCACTTTGGACGCGGATTCGGAGCAATTGACGAGCCCTGGCGCGGCTCTAGGGACTGTGGCTTACATGTCGCCGGAACAGGCCTTGGGCAAGGAGCTGGATGGGCGCACGGATCTTTTTTCTTTTGGCGTCGTGCTATACGAAATGGCGACGAGCAAGCTCCCGTTCAAGGGGGACACCTCCGCTGCGGTTTTCGATGCCATCTTGCACAAAGTGCCGACGGCACCGGTGCGCTTAAACAGCGAAATTCCGTCTGAATTGGAGCACATCATCACCCGCGCGCTGGAGAAAAACCGCGAGTTGCGCTACCAGCACGCTTCGGACATACGCGCGGAACTGCAGCGCCTGAAACGCGACACGGACTCAGGGCGATCTTCCGCAGTTACTCCAGTGGCCGAACCAGGTGAAACGGAAAGCGGCGTTCCAGCCGCAAGTAAGCCCTTGAGGGCAAAACAAGGGGCGCCAGAATTTGCCAGCAAGTCAGCGGCGACCCAGGCTTCTCGCAGACGTTTCTGGAAGACCATCATTCCCGCTGCGGCTGTTCTTCTCGCCCTCGTGGCCGGCGAACTATATTGGCGCGGACATAAATCGGCGAAACTTACGGAGAAGGACACAATTGTCCTCGCAGACTTCACAAATACGACCGGCGACCCGATTTTCAGTGAAACGTTGAAGGATGCACTGGGAGTCTCACTGCGACAGTCCTCCTTCTTTGATATTGCTTCGGACGAAAAAATCATTTCCACGCTTCGCTTGATGACCAAGCCCGCAGATACCGCGTTGACTTCTCAAGTGGCGCGAGAGGTATGCCAGCGTGCCCAAGGCAAAGCCTACATTAGTGGTTCTATCGCCAGCCTAGGCACCCAGTATGTGGTTGGCCTGAAGGCGGTAAATTGCGCGAATGGAGACGTGCTGGCCCACGAACAGACCACCGCGGCGAGCAAAGAAAGAGTGCTGGACGCCCTTGGAGCTGCGGCAAGCAAACTGCGAGGCGAACTGGGCGAATCACTGACCTCGGTGCAGAAATCCGACATGCCCCTCGAGCAGTTGACCACTTCCTCGCTCGAAGCGCTTGAGGCCTACAACCTGGGCCGCAAAGCTCAGTTGGAGGGCAAAGGCCCCGCAGCTGCTTTGACTCACCTACTCCGGGCCATTGAATTTGATCCCAACTTCGCGCACGCCTATTCTTCTGCGGGCGTCATGTATCGCATCCTGGGCGACGACGCACGAAGCAAAGAGTACGTAACGAAAGCTTATGCGCTGCGCGATCGGACGAGCCCGTATGAAAACTCGCTAATGCAAGCGGATTACTACTACTACGTCTTCGGAGATGAGGATAAGAGCCTGACGCTATACCAGCAAATGGCCGAGAGTTATCCCCAGCAAGATATCCCCTGGAATTATCTGAGTGCGATTTACTCGGATCTTGGTCAACTAGAGAAAGCTGTACAGGCCGACTTGCAACTTGTCCGGTTGGATCCCGACACATCGTTTCTTTACCCACAGCTCATCAGAGACGAGGCAAACCTTGGCCAGATGTTAGAGGCTCACAAAGCCTACGATTCCGCCGTTTCCCGGGCCCCCGATGACCCTGACCTGCACGCCGAGCGCTATCTGCTGGCGTTTGTTGAAGGAGATGCGAAAACAATGGCTGAGGAAGTGGCATGGTTCGAGAAGAGACCCTCCTACAGTCCGATGTTGATGTTTGAAGCGCGGACCGAGGCGTACCAAGGACACGTGCGTGCGGCGCGAGAGTTCACGATCCGAGCATCATCTGCTGCCAAGCAAGCGAGGAATACCGCAAGTGAGGCGTTCGCGATTCTTGATGCTGCTTGGCGTGAAGCGGCCCTGGGCAACATGCAGGAAGCAAACCGGCAAGCGCGAGCCGCGTTGGACATTGCTCCTCAAAACGAAGACGTGGAGTCTGCAGCGGCCGAGGTATTGGCACGCGCCGGAGATATTGGGCGCGCCGAGAAACTAGCTCAGGATCTTGCGAAGCGGTTTCCACAGAACACAGTCATCCAACGCTATCGGCTTCCGAGAACTTACGCTCGTCTTTCCCTGGCTGCGAAAAGGCCGACGGAGGCTATCGAGCAAATCCGCGTTGCGGAGCCAATGGAAGCCAGAAGCTGCAATTATTCCTATGACCGAGGGGAGGCCTATCTTGCCGCAGGCCAGGGAGCTGCCGCAGCAGCCGCTTTTCAGCAAGTAATCGATCATCCTGGGTTGGTCGAAAACTGTCTTCCCGGCGCACTCGCACGTCTCCAAATCGGCAGAGCTTATGTCATGCAGGGCGATAGCGCCAAAGCGAAGGCCGCATATCAGGATTTTCTCACGCTGTGGAAGGACGCTGACCCGGAAATCCCCATCCTGAAACAAGCCAAGGCCGAATACACGAGACTGAAGTAAGGCTTCCCACAAACAAAGATTTACTGGGCGAGGATTCTCCTTGACAGTCTAGGAGAAGAGGCACTATATTCCTAGGCCATCTAGGAGAGCATGCTTTCATGGACAAACAAATGGAGTTGCTGCAAGGCACGCTCGACATGCTGATTCTCAAGGCGGTGTCTCTGGGGCCCTTGCACGGGTACGGCGTTTTGCTGCGCATTCAACAGATTTCGAAAGACCGGCTGGAGATTCAGCAAGGTTCGCTGTACCCCGCGCTGTACCGGCTGGAGCATCAGGGCTGGATCACCAGCGAATGGGGCGAGTCGGAAAACAAGCGCAAGGCAAAGTATTACCGGCTGACAGCGGCGGGCAAACGCAAATTGCAAACCGAAGCAGAAAAATGGAACCGCATGGCGGACGTCATCGCAGGAATTTTGCAAAGCACGCCGGAGGAAGTATGAGGATAGGGAGCCGGCTTCGGTCGTGGGTGCGCACGATGATGCAGCGGTCGCGCATGGAAAGTGATATGGACGCGGAGCTGCGCTTCCATATCGGGGCGTTTGCAGAGGACTTGGGGCGTAGCGGAGTGCCACGCGAAGAGGCACTGAGGCGCGCGCGCGTCGAGTTTGGCGGCGTCGAACGCGCGAAGGAAGAATGCCGCGAGGCCCGCGGCGTCTCTCTCTTCGACGGACTGAAACAGGATTTGCTATTCGCGGTGCGCACACTGCGAAAGAATCCAGGATTCACTGCGATTGCTGCTCTCACTTTGGCGCTGGGGATCGCTGCGAACGCCACGATGTTTAGCTTGGTGAGCGCGTTCCTGCTTCGTCGTCCGCCGGGGCGGGAGCCGAGCCGTGTGGTCGTGATCTCCGGCATCAATCCGGCGCAGAGCTTCCAATCCGACCTCAACGGCGTTTCCGCACCGAACTACCTCGCGTGGCGCGAAGCAAACCATGTGTTTGAGGAGATCGCGGCTGCGGATGAATATCGTTCGGTCAGCTTGACGGCCCAAGCCCCAAACACAGGCGGGCAGCTCACTTCGACAGGTCGGCCTGAGGCGCTGCGCGCTTCTGCTGTGTCGCTCAACTATCTCCGGGTTCTCGGTGTCTCGCCACAGTTCGGGCGGACCTTTGCGGAAGGAGAAGACCAGACCGGGCACGAGCACGTCGCCATCCTAAGCCACGAACTTTGGGAGCGGCGGTTCGGTTCGGACATTTCCCTCATCGGAAGCACCATCCGGCTCAACCGAGAAAACTACACGGTAATCGGCGTGATGCCCGCAAATTTTCGGCTGATGGGCTTCGTCCCACAGTTGTGGACGCCGCTCGTTCTGAGCGCGGCGGATCAGACAGAGGCTGCACGAAAGGATCGGTCCCTGACTCTATATGCGCGGGTCAAGCCGGGCGTTACAGTGGAACAGGCCCGCGCGGAAATGGTCACGCTAGGGCATCGCGCCGAAGAAGGCTTCCCGGCAATCGAAAAAGGCTGGGGCGTTGGCTTGCGAACACTGCCAGATTTCCTGATTCAAAATTTCGGCATTCGCGCCGGGATTGCCGTGATGATGACCACCGTGGGTTTTGTTCTGATGATTGCGTGCGCCAACGTAGCCGGCCTGCTGCTAGCGCGCGCCGCAGGACGACGGAAGGAACTGGCGATTCGCATTTCCCTCGGAGCAGGGCGCCTGCGCATTGTCCGGCAATTATTGACCGAAGGGATGGTGATTGCCGTACTCGGCGGCGGCGTGGGCCTTCTATTGTCGTATTGGGGAATCAACTTTGTTCGGGTAAACATGAGTTTCAACGATTACGTGGCTGCCATACCCATAAGTCTGGATTGGAACGTTGTGTTCTTCGCGCTCGCGATTTCGGTGGCCTCGGCAATGCTATGTGGTTTGGTTCCGGCGTTGAACGCGTCGCGCACCGATATCAACACGAGCCTCAAAGATGAGAGCCGCGCTGTCTCCGCGAGCCATTCGCAGAGCCGCCTACGGAGTGTGATGGTCACGGGCGAAATCGCGATGGCCATGTTTCTTCTGGTCGGTACCGGACTGCTGATCCGCGGACTTTCCGCCATTCATCATCAGAATATGGGCTTCCGCCCGGACCATCTCCTAACTGCCAGCGTGACGCTCGATAGCACGCAGTATAAGGATGCTGCCCAACAAGCCGCGTTCGTCCGGAATGTGTTGTTGCGGCTACAGCAGGTTCCTACCGCCGAAGTCGTAGCTGTGACATCGGATCTGCCAGCTACCGGACCTGGCAAGGTCACGTTTTTATTGAAGGGCCAGCCCGATTTGCCCGCGAACCAGCGACCCAACGCCCTCGACGTAGTGATTACTCCGGAATTTTTTCGGGCGGCGGGCATCCCTTTGCTGCGAGGGAGAGTGTTCACAGAGAGGGACAATGCTGGCGCGCCACACGTCGTGCTGGTCAATCAGGAGTTCGTGCGTCGCCATCTGCAGGACCAGGAACCGCTTGGAAAACAGCTCCGGCTCGATGTAAGTGGCACTGCGCCGGAATGGAGCGAGATCGTCGGTGTTGTCGGCGATACGAAATCGCATTCGGAGTCGCCTCGCGAGGAGCCACAAGTCTACGAGGCGATGCTTCAGCGGCCGGTGTCTTCGTTTTCGCTCATGATTCGCGCTAGCTCTGATCCGAACAACCTGACTGCCGCCATGCGCAACGCGGTGGCGCAAGTGGATGCTGAGCTTCCGCTGACTAGCGTGATGAGCATGCCAGCAGTGATTGAGCGTCAGGCCAACGGTGACCCGCTTTTCGTGCGTTTGCTGGGCAGCTTCGCGCTTCTCGCGCTGATCCTCGCGGCCATCGGGATTTACGGGCTTGTGACTTATTCCGTAGGCCAGCGAACCCATGAAATCGGGATTCGCATGGCCCTTGGCGCAGGAAAACCGGACGTTCTCGGCATGGTTTTGTGGGGAAGCCTGAGAATGACCGCCATCGGAGCGGCCGTTGGAGTTTTGTTGGCGCTCCCTTTGCCAAAACTGTTTGAGGCCATATTCTACGACCTGCACATTCAGGAGCCAGCCCTCTATTTCATCGTGCCCGCAGCCATGGCCGTGGTTACGACGCTGGCCTCTTACATCCCCGCGCGGAGGGCGATGCGGGTCGATCCGATAGTCGCGTTGCGCTACGAATGAGGGATGGCTCGCGAGCGCTTGGTGATTTTCAAGCTGAGCTGACCCGCCACTCACTCCTGCGGGAACAAAACCTGTCAAGTTTCCGTACCACCTCATGACGGCCTGCTTCTACAGGTGCGGCCATGGGGGGCAATCATGACCAGCTTCGGGCAAGACGTGCGTTACGGGCTCCGCGTGCTGCGGAAGAATCTTGGGTTCACTACGGTTGCGGTTCTCACTCTGGCTCTGGGCATCGGCGCGAACAGCGCTTTGTTTTCCGTGGTCAACGGCGTGCTCTTGAATCCGCTGTCGTTTCCGAACCCCAACGAACTCGTGGCAGTGTATTCCAGAACCGCGACCTTCCAGGAAAGCTCCATTTCCTACCCGAATTTTCTTGATTGGCAAAAAGACAATCATTCCTTTTCTTCTTTAAGCGCTTTTCGGTCGGACGACTTCAATATGA
>DATDNK010000294.1:0-10649 GCA_036518275.1 Candidatus Acidiferrum sp. | reverse complement strand
TTTCCTTGCTTCCGTCGGCGACAGAAACTCTATACGCGCTGGGCCTGGATCGCGAGATTGTTGGTGTCAGCCACGAATGCGACTACCCGCCGCAGGCCCGCACGAAGCCAGTGGTCATTCATTCGCGCTTGCCGCATGGCGCGTCCCCAGCAGAGATTGACCGGCTGGTGCGCGAATATGTTTCCCGCGGCGAGAGCTTATATGAGGTTGATGCCGAGAAACTGGAAGAACTGCATCCGGACATGATCATCACGCAGGATTTATGCCATGTTTGCGCGGCATCGCCTGACGATCTCGCTGCGGCCTTGACGCGGTTGGACCGCCGCCCGGAAGTGCTTTCGCTAAACCCGCAGGATTTGGGAGATGTGTGGCGCGATATCCTTCTTGTGGGTGAGGTAACTTGCACCGAGCCACAGGCAGAGTACCTGTTGGACCAGATCGGACAGCGCCAGGGAGCTTTGGAGAGACAGTTGGATTCTGCGGCGCCCAGACCCCGCGTAGCGTTTCTTGAATGGCTCGAACCGATGTACGTGGGAGGCCACTGGGTGCCTGAGATGATCCGCTGTGCTGGCGGCGAAGATGCGCTCGGCAGCACAGGCAAGCCATCCTTTCGCGTTCATTTGCAGGACGTTGTCGAAGCTAGACCTGACGTCTTGCTGATCGCGCCCTGTGGTTACGACGCGAAGCAGGCGCGGAAGGAATACGAATCACTGAATCTGCCCGATCAATGGGACGCGATGCCAGCGGTACAAAATAACCGCGTCTATGCGCTGGAAGCCAGCAGCTATTTTTCTCGACCCGGACCGCGGCTCATCAGCGGGATCGAAATTCTGGCAAAGATCATCCAGCCGGGCGTCACTGTCTCCGAGGAAGCGGAATCCGCGATTCTTCGGATTCCCTCGGAGAGGGCTGTACGACGCGCCGCCTCGGTTTAGCTCTTGCTTTCGTGGCAATCGCACGAACTACAGCAAAGCCCAGATCAATCTTCGAGTAGCCCTGCTGTCGAGTGTTGGCTTTAAGCTCGAGATTCAGCTCTGCCATTTGAGCCAAGTCCTTTTGTCCAGTAGCGATAGAAGGGAAGGCCGGCGAGAATCAGCAGGAGCCCAATTGCCGAGCGGACGGGCCGCTGGATGAAGAGATTCACGGTTAGAGCGCAAGCGCCCGCCACAAAAATTCCCGGCACCACGGGATACCCCCAGGAGCGATAGGGCCGCGGCAAATCAGGCTCTTTGCGGCGCGAGCCGTAAACCGAAGCAACGGCGAGCGCATAAAAAATCCATTGCGCGAAGATGAACAGAGAGAAGAGATCCTCGAACTGGCCGGTCAAGACCATAAGGCAAGAGATTACCGCCTGAAAAACAATGGCTCCCGCAGGTGTGCGGAAACGCGGGTTGATTCCATCGGCCACGCGAAAGAACAGTCCGTCTCGCGCCATGGCATACGGTACGCGCGATCCGGTGAGAACCGATGAGTTGAGCGTGGTAAACGCGGAAACAACCATCGCTGCGGTGATCCACGCGGCGGCGCGCGCTCCCGCAAAGACGCGCACCGTTTCCGACGCGACGTTTTGCGCCGCGGCTACCGCCTCCATTGGCAGCACGCGGAAATAGACAGCGTTCGCCAGCAGATAAATCACGCCCACTGTCATTGTGCCGCCGACCAGAGCACGGGGAATATTTTTTTGTGGGTTGATGATTTCCGAACCTGCAAACGTCAAGTCCATCCATCCGTCGTAGGCCCACAATGCGCCGACCATCGCGGTCAAGAATCCTGTGAGCAAGTCTGCATGGAATGAAGACGGGAAAAGCGGCTGCGCGCTGGGCGGGCGCTTGCCTGCAAATATGAAGCCGAGAACCACGACCGCGAGGATGGCGCCGATCTTGAGAGCCGTCAGCACAACTTGCAGCCGGCCGGCCAGGCGGACGCCGAGATAATTGATAAAGCTCATGAACGCGATGGCGGCCGCGGCCACGGGCTGCGCCCAGGTGAACACGAACTCCGAAGCGTGGGCGATAAATGGGACACGCAGGTGGAGCGTGAAGATGGGCGTGCGAAGCGCGGGCACAAAGAAGCCCAGGAAGATTAGAAAACCAGCAGCGATCGTGGCAATCGAGGAGGGTTTGCCGACTAGGTTGTTCATCCACCCGAAGAGAAAGCCCCAAACCGGCCCTATGCCACGCCTGAGGTAAACGTAGGCTCCGCCAGCTTCGGGCATCGCCGCGCCAAGCTCGGCGATCGTCAATGCGCCGAATAGCGAAAGGGCGCCGCCCACAATCCAAACCAGGAAAACCAGCCCCACCGACCCGGTGGCGCGCGTCATTGCACTTGGCACGAGAAACACTCCGGTGCCAATGATGTGGCCAACCACCATGGCCATCGCGGCCCACGTGCCCAGTCCTTGGACGAGTTCCGGACGCTTTTCTCTCATGTCCCTCCGCGTTTTTGTTTCTAGTCCGGCTTTGCGATTCATCAGCGTTCGAGGCGTCTCTCTGCGGGTGTTGCTTCGCTACAGCTATTTCACGATGCCGCTTTCGTGATCGAAATGCGGCTGACGAGCGAGCCAATGAAGAACGTCACACACGCGCCGATAAGGAAGTACCACGTATAGGCCACGTTCGTGAACTGAAATATGCTCAAAACAGCCGCGAGACCAGCGAACATTCCGATGAGCGCGCCCAGCGCATTTGCGCCGCGGTCGAAAGTTCCCAGGAGAAACAATCCAAGCAAACTGCCAAAGGGAAGCGACGCCACCGTGAGCCCTGCTTCAAGCAGCGGTCCCCATTTGACGAAGCCGAAAGCCATCAACACAAGGCCCCATATTAAGGTCATGCCACGCGACACGCGCAGGAATTGTCGCGTATCCGTGCTGCGTCCGCGGAGCTTCGCAAAATCCAGCACGCTCGAGGCAGCCAGCGAGTTCAGCGAGCCGCTGGCATTGGACATCGCCACGGCCACGATGGATGCGAGCAGCAGACCGGCCAGGCCGACGGGCATCTTGCGCACGAGGAAGAGCGGAAGGATGCGGTCCGTCCTGTCTCCCGGAGCGAGAAGCGGCGTGTGCTGAGCAAATACAAAGAGCAGCACGCCAATCAACAAAAAAACAATGAACTGAACGAGAACGATGACACCGCTGGCTAGCAGCGCACGGCTGCTGTCGCGCTGACTCTTGGCGGCGAGCAAACGCTGCACGATGGTCTGGTCGGTGCCGTGGGTGGCCATGGTGAGAAAGGAGCCGCCGATGACGCCGGACCAAAAAGTATATTTGGTCGCGAGGTTCCAGGAGAAATCGAGGAACCGGAGTTTGTGGCCCGCTGCGGCGGCGACCTGCGTGACTTCGCTCCAGCCGCCGGGAATCCAGTGCAGCAACAGGACGAGAGTGATAGTGCTGCCGGTCATGTAGACAAGCAGTTGCGCGACGTCGGTCCAGATCACCGCCTTCATGCCGCCTTCGAAGGTGTAAAGGATGGTTAGCGAAATGACGATCACCACGGCGAGCCGCTCGGAAGTGCCGAGCACTACGCTTACAACAAGCGCAATCGCTGAAACGCGCACGCCCTCGGCGACGGCGCGCGTTATGAGAAACGTGCTGGCGGCCACTGCCTGCATTTTTTCGCCAAAGCGTTTTTCAATGAGGGCGTAGGCGGTGAGGAATTCTCCGCGGAAGTAGCCGGGTAACAACAACAACACAATCAGCACGCGCCCGACGAGATAGCCAAACACCAGTTGAATGAACGTTAGATTATCGGCGTAAGAAATCGCAGGCGCGCCGATAATCGTGAGCGTCGAGGTTTCTGTGGCCACAATGGAAAAAGCTAGCGCCCACCATGGCGCGGTGCGGCCTCCCAAAAAATATTCGCGGCCGGCGGCCCCCGCGTCTACCGCTGCATCGGCTTGCTGCATACGACGGAAACGCATGCCTAGCGCCGTTACGCCGAGCAGGTAAGCGATCACGATGGTCAGATCAATCGGATGGATGCGCATCGCCGAGAGATTATAGGTATCTCCGGCCATTTCTCCGCAGTTTTTTGTCGTTATTTGTTTCTGCTGACGAAGCTACTTCAGCACGGGGAAAAGGCTGCTGTAGGAATCTGTCCAAAGCCTTACGCGCGCGTTGGAGGCGAGCGGCCTTCCGGTTTTCCTGATGTTGGGAAGTCCCGCGAAAACGCCGGGGTTGGCAAGCAAGACCCAGCGGGCTAGGAAGATTTCGTTCGCGTCGTCATCGGGATTGACGATCAGCACGGCGTCTTTGCCGAGTTTTTGCGCGGCTGCAGCTACGACCGGTTCCAGGTATAAATGCCGGTTCGAAATGTGGACCGCCAGGATGCCATCCGGGCGCAGATGGCGAAAGTAAAGTTGAAAAGCCTCGATGGTCAGCAGGTGAACCGGAATGGCATCGCTGGAGAAGGCATCGACGGCCAAGAGATCCAATTGCTGTGGCGGCTGGCGTTCCAGCGTGAGGCGAGCGTCTCCCAATTCGAACGCGATACACGCTTTTGAATCTCGCAGGAACGTGAAGTCTCGCTGCGCGACTTGCACGACCAACGGATTGATCTCGTAGAACGTGAATTCGTCGCCGGCGTGGCCATACGCGGCAATCGTGCCCGTGCCCAGGCCAATCACTCCGACGCGCAGCGGGCCGCGCGAGGCCAGCGCCACAAACGCCACTCCGATGCCGGAATGCGGACCGTAATAGGAAATGGGCAGATCGCGGCGCGCTGGCGCTAAGAATTGCAGCCCGTGGGTGATCGTTCCGTTCATCAGCCGGCGGAAGCTCAGGTCGCTATGTTCCGCTTGTGCGTCGTCTTTCAGCAAGACGACGTTTGGCGCGACCTCGTCACTTTCGCGCAGGACTCCATAGAAGTTGCGCATGGTGCGATCGGCGTAGACAGATTCTGCCCGTGCGACAAAGAATAAGCTCACGATCAGTATCACGGCCAAACCATGCAGGGCCCATAGCCCAGGTTGCCAAGTTGCCTGTTGAAAGGGGCTTGCAGGATCCATGCGATGAACCATTACGGCAAGCAGCGCGCAAGCCCCCAGAGCCACGTGCAGCTCGTAGAATCCGGAGAAAATCTGCGGCGCGAGAATGGCGACAAAAACCGCGCCCAGCACGCTGCCGAGCGAACTCCAAAAATAAAATGACGTGAGCTGCGATGGATCGGGCTTCAGCCGCGCCAATTCGCCGTGACAGAACATGCAGCAGATAAACAGGCCCGCACAGAAAAGGGAAATCAAAATCCAGAGCGGGAGTGACATGAGCGAGGGAGACAGCGCGTAGGCCAAGCAGCCCAGCGCCACGCCCAGCACCCGCAAGAAAAACATCCGGTGATACCAGCGGCTGCTGCCAAAACACAAGATGAAACTCAGCATGTATAGGCTCAGCGGGATGATCCAGAGAAACGGAACGGCCGCAATGTTTTGTGTAATGTGATTCGTGATCGCCAGCAGCAGAGCGGAACTGCAAGCTGACAGTCCGACCCATAGCGCGCGCTTGTCCCGGTCGGTGGGCGCTATTTCCACTTCCTCCTGACGAGCCGTGTCCTCGCCGCGGCGCTGCGAAACGGCGATTGCTCCGCAGGCGACGGCAAATGCTACGTACGCTACCGACCAACTCCAAGCCTGCAGCCGTGTCGATAGCTGAGGCTCGACCAGCGTCGGGTAACTCAGCAGGCCCAGGAGGGAGCCTGCGTTCGAGAGGGCGTAGAAACGATAGACGCCGCTGTCCTTTCGGATGCTTGCCAACCAAGCCTGCAAGAGCGGACTGGTTGCAGAGAGAAGAAAGAACGGCAACCCCACCGTGAGCACTAGCACTACAAGTATGTGCAATGCAGGATGATCCGGACCGGTTGGCTTCCAAGAATCACTAGGCAGAATCGGCAGCACCAGCAGGCTGATAACAAGCAGACCAGCGTGGAGCCAGCCCTGGACCCGCGGCCCGAGGTGTTGCGTCAGCAAATGCGCATACAGATAGCCGAGCAGCAAGGCCACTTGAAAAAACAGCAGGCAGACCGTCCAAACCGCCGCGACTCCTCCAAACCATGGAAGAATGATTTTTGCAATCAGGGGCTCGACCTGAAACAAAAGGAACGCGCTCACGAAAATCGTCGGCGCATTCAAGAGGATCAATTTTGAGCCGGAGGCTGACTGGTGGGCAGAATTGGACGCTGGAGTTTGAATGGTCATGCTTAGAGATCGTGCGGACTCTACTTCATCCTCGCGGATTCCGCTTCATAACAGGAGAAATCACCAATCCGGGTACTTGGCACGGATCCGTTCGTACAGCGGAGAAGTGGACTTGTATTTCTTGTGGAAGGCCAGCACTTGCCGTTCGCGCGCGGTCGGGCCCGTCCGCGCGCCTTCGTTTACTTCAGGCAGAGCGTCCTCCACTTCGGTTAGATTTTGTATACGATCACGCGACAGCGAGATGTTTTCTCCCGTAGGAGCTACGCGCGCAACCATGTGATTGCCTTTTCGCCGAAGGGACCCTTTGTCGGCAGTGAACGTCCTCTCCTGGTCTTGAAAATTGCGATAGCGAATGTAGAGAGCCCTCGCGGGAGAATAATCCGACCGCCTGGGAGTGCGAGTTCCTCCCAGCCGGAGGCGTCCGACGCGTCCCAGTGTGCCATCGAAGTACTGACAAAGAGGGTTCGGGCAACGTATCCGGCCATCGGAGGTGCGCGCCCCTTTGGTGCCGCATTGCGGGCACTTGACCTTTCCGAACAGGAAGTCCAGGAGTCCCATGTTCACCCCGCCAGGTATTCGGGCCGAGCATTCAGGGGGCGGTTGAAGAAAACGAACGATCCGCTTTAGCGGTCATCGTTCTTCCATAACACCCGTCTACAGGCAGCCACCCTCTCTCACGGGCTTTTGCCAGCTGCTGCTTCTGGGAACGGAGAGAAAGCTGTTTCGCCGGCGGACCGGCACAGCCTGGCAACCGTCCCCCTGAATGCTCGTGTGGCCCGTTCTTGTTGCCAAATAAAGAATGGACTCTCGATCTGCCCCCTGCAAATCATTCGATGCCGGTGCAGCAGGGAAGGCAGCCCCATCGCGCGAAGCTGCCCAAAACTGATTCGCCGAAAATGGCCCTTTCTGTGCCCGCCAAAGACGCGGCTCAACACTTCCTCGGCCAGCCAGCGATCCAAGAGACGCAGTTGCCCTTCGTCATTCACATGCTTGAGGTAGTAGTCCAGAATAGCGACATTGCGGACGCCTTTCTCGATTGTATCTAATGCTGTGTTGACCAGCACTTGAGCGCGGACCTGGGGATCGGCCTCCCGCCTCCAACGCCGCTTGCGGCGAAACGCGAAACGGAACAAATTGCGGATTTTGCGCAGTTTGTCGCGTGAAAGCGCGACATCGCCGCCAGCGCGGAACAGCAGTCCCAAATGACGAAAGCCACGGGTAACGGTGAACGCTTCGTCCGACGCAGGTTCATTGGTGAGCAAGAGGTTGGCCCGATGACTCGGCTTTGTTTTCAAGTGGAGATTAATCAGTTGCCGTTCAAGAAGTTGCGAAGCCTGCTCTGCCGCGGAGCGACTCGGCGAGAGCAGAAGCAAGTCATCCGCGTAGCGAAAACAATGTAATCCGGGAACTCTCTCGATTTCGCCGTCCAACTCCGTAAGATAGATATTGGCTAACAGGCAGGCGATCGATGTGCCGAAAGGTATGCCAATCGTCGCGGTTTGCAGGTGTTGGCCTTCCTTATACGAAAAACGCACTCTCTGTGCCAAAAGCCGGTACAGGTAGTCTGCCGGATCGAATAGCGAAGCCAATTTGTTCAGTAGCAAACCATGATTAATGCTCGCAAAGAAGTCAGCGAAGTCCCGCTTGACTACATACAGCGGGGCCTTGACCGAACGCAGCACTCTCGCGATGCGCGCTTGACATGAATCCAGGCTATATTTGCGGTCGCGGTAAGCATACGAGCTTTGCGAAAACCAATTGTGCAGCCTGCGGTTCAATACGCGGTAGAGCAGCAGGTCGACGATGCGCTCCTCCCATGGCGGAATATAGAGCGTGCGGTGCTTGCCATTAAAGTTGTAATGCAGCGCTACTGCTGGACGATACTCGAAGCTTCCTCGTTGCAAGGAACCGTGAATCCCATCCAGACGGGCCAACCCGCGCGCTGCGAAATCATAAAGCGTTTTCCCGTCCGTGGAAGTAGATAGAGCTTTGCGCCATTGAAACACGGGCTTGGTATAAACGCGTAGAGCCGCTTTGTAGAGTTCGGCTTCACTGTAGACATCTCCCCACCGCAGGAGATGCGGCAATTCCTTTGCAGGAGCTCTTGGCATGGTTACGCGGCAAATACTTGTACTACTGCGGCGGGTTGATCGCAACTGTTTTAGAGGCAGACCTTGTAAATGTTACCCGCGTTCATTCGTAACGCAGAGCGACCATGGGATCGACGCGCATGGCGCGCCTTGCGGGGATGTAGCAGGCGCACAGCGCCACTGCGGACAGCAAAACGGCCACTCCCGCAAAAGTAAGCGGATCGGTGGTGCCCACGCCATAAATCATTTTCGTGATCAACCGCGTCAACCCAAATGCGGCAGCGATGCCCATCACGACTCCAATCAGCGTCATCCTCATGCCTTGTCCCAAAACCATCCGCATGACGTCCTTACGAGAGGCGCCGAGCACTACGCGGACGCCAATTTCGTGTCTACGCTGGCCCGTCAAGTAGGAAATCACACCGTAAATTCCTATTGCGGAGAGGACCAACGCGAGCCCGGAGAACACGCTTAGGAGAAGCATGGTCAGCTGTTGCGTCGAAATGGAACGCGCCACAATGTCCTCCATCGGGCGCACATCGTAGACCACCGCGCTTGGGTCCACCATTTCCGCAGCCTGGCGAATGGAAGTCGCGAGGCCTACAGGCGAGCCGGAAGTGCGTGCGACATACTGGCCGCCATTGGCGAGGAGTGGCGAGAACCTGTCTGGAAGCTGCCAAAAATTAAGATAAACCTGAGCTTCCAAAGTTTCATGCTCGCGCGCGGCCAACCCCCAGTGTTGAACGTGCCCAACTACGCCCACGATTTCCGCCTGCATCTCGAGCAGTCCGATGTTGATCCGTTTTCCGATTGGGTTTTCGTTTGGAAAGAACTTGCGCGCGAGACTCGCATCGATTATTGCCACGGTGGGCGAATGCTCATTGTCCTGCTCGGAGAAAGTACGGCCCTGTAGGACAGGAATCCGCATGGCCCGGTGATAGTCGGTGTTCACCAAATAGAACAAGGCGAAAGTCATGTCGTTTTCGTGCTGGGGTTTCGGCTGGCCTTCGCGCCAAAACGGCACTTCAGAATCCCCGCTCATGGGGAGCGAGCCGCCCAACAGAGAAACTCCCTCGACTCCGGGAATGCTTTCCAGTTGCGCGAGAGTCGCGCGGTATTTGGCGCGAAGCTGGTCTGCCGTAGCTGACGGACCTGAAGTCGAAGAGATCTCAAATGTGAGAACATTGCGCGCATCGAAGCCAGGATTGACACCCCACAGTGCTGAAAGCGTGCGGATCATGAGCCCTGCGCCGATAAGCAGGACTATGGCCATAGCCATTTCGACTGCAACAAAGATGCTTTGCGTGCGGTGGCGCGCCCCGCTGGCGCCTCGCCCGCCTTCCTTTAAGGTGTCATGCAGGTTGGGCCGCGAGGCCTTCAGTGCGGGAACGAGTCCAAACGCAATGCCTGTAAAAAGGGAGATCCCAAATGTATACAAGACTACGTGCGAGTCGAGCGAGATCTCTTCCACCCGCGGGAGCGTTCCCGGCAATGCCGCAAGAATCACTTTCGTTCCCAGCTTGGCCAGGGCTAAGCCAATGCAGCCGCCCGCGAGGCCGAGCAGCACACTCTCCGTCAGTAACTGGCGAACCACACGGACAGGGCCGGCTCCTAAGGCGGAACGAATCGCGAATTCGCGGGCACGGCCGGTGGAGCGCGCTAGCAGCAAGTTGGCCACATTGGCGCACGCAATGAGCAAAACAAAGCTGACTGCGCCGAGCAGGACCAGCAGGATTCCTCGGACGTCGCCTACTACGTCGGTCTTGAGCGGCACGAGCGTGATGCCGGAGCCTTTGTCGGCTTCGGGATAGGCGGACGCAAGATTCTCGGCAACGCGATTCATGTCTGCCCGTGCCTGGTCAATGCTGACGCCTGGTTTCAGTCGCCCGATAGAGTTCATGCCCATACTGATCCGTCGGTCGCGAAATGTCGGATCGTTCCACTGGCCAATGGGCACAAAGACATCGCTGGGACTCAACCCCGTGATATGACCTTGAGCGACCCCGATGACCGTATAGACCTTACCGTTTAGCGTGATGCTCCTTCCCAGGACTTCCCGCGACGAGCCGAATTTGCGCTTCCAGATTCCGTCACTGAGGATGGCCACGGAGCCCGCGCCCGCGCGGTCTTCCTCGGGCTGGAAGTTGCGGCCAAGCAGCGGTTGGAGGCCCAGCGCCGGAAAAAACTCCGCGGAAATCATGTGCGCGTGCAAACGCTCGGGCTCTCCCACGCCGGTCATATTGAAGTCGTCCGACCGAAAAGCGCTTAAAGAAGAAAAGGAATGATTGTCTTTTTGCCAATCAAGAAAATTCGGGTAGGAAATGGAGCTTTCCTGGAAGGTCGCGGTTCTGGAATACACTGCCACGAGTTCGTTGG
>DATDNK010000293.1:0-19962 GCA_036518275.1 Candidatus Acidiferrum sp. | reverse complement strand
GCGTCGCCGGCGTGCAGGTCCACAAGCAGCAGAACGTGGTCGCCAAGCAGTTTGCTGCTGGCGGCACGCTCGTTGAAGGCCAGCGGCTGGCCTTTGCGAAGAACGGGAATGCCCGCCATTTTGATGTCCACCAGGGATGGGTCGAATTTCACGCCCGAGCGACCTGCCGCGGCAAAGATGCGGCCCCAGTTGGGGTCGCCGCCCGCGAACGCCGTTTTCACCAGCGGCGAAGTGGCAATGGTTTCCGCGATGCGGCGCGCCGCGGCTTCGCTCTTCGCCTGGCGCACTTCGATTTCGATGACGCGCTGCGCGCCTTCGCCGTCGGCGACGATCTGCAGCGCGAGCGACTGGCAAACCTCTTCGAGCGCTGAGGTGAACGCGCGATGCCCCTTGCTGCCCTTCTTAATCAAAGGAGCCCCAGCCTCGCCGTTCGCCAGAACGAGCAGCGTGTCGTTGGTCGAAGTGTCGCCGTCCACACTGATGGCGTTGAAGGTTCTCCGCGTCACTTCGTTGAGCGACTTTTGCAGCAGCGCGGGCGAAATTGCCGCGTCGGTGGCAACAAACGCCAGCATCGTGGCCATGTTCGGATGAATCATACCCGCGCCCTTTGCGCAGCCGACCAGGTGAATCCGCTTGCCGGCCATTTTGAACGAGGCCGCAGCGGTTTTTGGGCGCGTGTCCGTCGTGCAGATGGCCAGCGACAGTTCCGCGAACGAGCGTGCCGACGGACGGCGGTTTCGCGTGAGCGATGGCAGCGCGCGAAGAATCTTCTCGACGGGCAGTTGCACGCCGATTACGCCCGTAGAACAGACGAAAACTTCCTGAGGCTGCACGCGAAGCCGCCGAGCAGTTTCTTCCACGGTGCGAAGCGAGGCCGCGTCGCCCTGCGCACCGGTCGCGCAATTGGCGTTTCCGGCGTTCACCACGACGGCACGCATGCGCCCTTTGGAGAGTTGCAAATGCTTTTTCGACAGAGTGACCGGCGCAGCTACGACCAGGTTTTGCGTGAAGACGGCCGCGGCGGAGGCGGGAACATCGCTCGAGAAAATCGCCAGATCGAGCGCGCCGGTTTTTTTCAGGCCGCACGCAGTCGCGGCGAAGCGGAATCCGTGCGGCAGCGCGGCTTCGGAGGGAGCTTGCTTCATTCGGGGCGTGTCTCGGGAGCTAGCGAAGCGTTCCCGGAAGGGACCTCCAATCCTCTGAAATGAGTGGAAAGGTTCCTAAGTGAATCGTAGTTTGCATACTCATGGTTTAGCTCCTGTTTTGTTGGCTTTCTTGCTGAGGCGCGCTTCCAAATCCTCGATGGCCGCGCGGACGCTTTCGGGCGCGGTGCCGCCGGGAACTTTTTTCGCTGCCAGCGCGGCCTCAAGGCTAAGACTCTTCGCAAAATCGGCCTCGAATGCGGGAGAAATCTCCTTGAGTTTTTCAACTGGCAGCGTGGTGAACGAGACGCCTTGTCTTTCAGCTTCGCGAAGCACCTTGCCCACAATGTCATGCGCCTGGCGAAACGGAATGCCTTTGCGCACGAGATAGTCCGCAGCTTCCGTAGCAAGCAGGGCGGGGTTTTGTGCCTTCATGCGAAGAACGTCGTCCCGAAAGCCGGTGGCGAGGATCGCACTGGCTGCGACGAGAAGCATGTCAGTGATTTGGTCGTGAGCTGAGAAAAGCGCTTCTTTGTCTTCCTGCAGGTCACGCTGATAGCTGGACGGCAAACCCTTCAGGGTGGTGAACAAACTGAGAAGAGCGCCGGTGATGCGTCCGGTTTTGCCGCGGAGCAGTTCCCACGCGTCGGGATTTTTCTTTTGCGGCATGAGGCTGCTGCCGGTGGAGTATTCATCAGGAAGAATCACGTAGGAAAATTCCTGCGAGGCAAAAAGGATGAGATCTTCGGCGAGGCGCGAAAGATGCATAGCAATACCCGTGAGCGCGAAGAGATAGTCGAGCGCGAAGTCGCGGTCGCTTACGGCGTCCAGACTGTTTGCGGTGATCCGCGAGAAGCCGAGTTCGCGGGCGATGGCGTGACGATCGATGCCGAACGAGTTTCCGGCGAGTGCGCCCGATCCCATCGGGCAAGCGTCAGCGCTCGCCGCTGCGTGCTGCAGGCGCGTGCTGTCGCGCGTGAAGGCCTCCGCATGCGCCAGCAAAAAATGGGAAAGCAGGATCGGCTGCGCGTGCTGCATGTGCGTCATGCCGGCCATCGGCACACCGAGCTTGGCTTTAGCTTGCGCCAATAGTGCGCTGATCAGTGCGTAGAGGGGGTACCAGATTTCTGCGGCGGAATTAATCACGCAAAGACGAAAGTCGGTGGCGATCAGTTCGTTGCGGCTGCGGCCGGTGTGGAGTTTCCAGCCGAGCGGGCCGAGTTCTTCGACCAGCGCTTTTTCGACAAAGTGATGAACGTCTTCGGCGTTTGCGCCAAAGGAGTCGACCCACGCAGGATCCGTTTTTGCGCGCTCGGCGATTTTGTCGAGGGCGGCGAGCGTTTGCTTCACTTCTGTGCCTGTAAAAATGCCGATCGGTTCGAGGGCCTTAGCCCAGGCGCGGTCGACAGCGATTTCGTATGGCAATAGACGTTTGTCGAACGCAAAGGAGCGCTGGAACGCATCGAACTGAGCATTAGGCTCACGCTCGAAGCGTCCTCCCCATAATCGGTCGTCTTTGCGTTCAGTCATTGGAAGCTTTCAGTCATCAGTATTCAGTTCGCGGTCTGCCGTTTTGCTTGCGCGCCCGTTGAGGTCCTTCGGCGATCCTTGCCGGATCGCCTCGGGATGACAAACAAAAAGATATGAAGCATGAGTCAAGACTTGTTGCCTTCGGCTTTGGCTTTCGGACGCACAGTTACAGGCAGCGCGAACAGATTGATAAAGCCCTCGGCGTCCTTCGGGTTGTAGCGACCCATGGTAAAGCTGGCCAGATCCGCACGGTAAAGTGAGAAAGGCGAAACGCGCTTGGTGACGTTGAGCGTGCCTCTCCAAAGTTTCAGGCCGACGGCGCCGGTGACGCGCTTCTGCGCGACGGTGAAGAATCCGTCGAGCGCTTCGCGCAACGGCGAGAACCACAAGCCGTAATACACAAGCTCAGCGTAGCGGTTGGAGAGCGCCTGCTGGAAATGGGCGGTCTCGCGGTCCAGGGTTAGCCGCTCGAGTTCCTGATGTGCTTTGACGAGCAAAGTTCCGCCCGGAGTTTCGTAGGCGCCGCGCGATTTCATGCCCACGAGGCGGTTCTCTACCAGATCCGTGCGGCCGATGCCGTGCTTCGCGGCGATTTCGTTAAGCCTATTCAAAAGGTCAACGGGGGCAAGTTTTGTACCGTTCACGGAAACGGGCGCGCCGGATTCAAGCCCGATTTCGACCTCTTCGGCTTTGTCCGGAGCTTCTTCCGGCGAAGCGACCCATTGCCACATCGCTTCGTTCGGCCCGTTGGCCGGATCTTCCAGCTCACCGCCTTCATGGCTGAGGTGCCAGATATTGCGGTCGCGGCTGTAAATGTTTTTCTTGCTCTGTTCGACGGGGACGTTGTGCTTTTGGGCGTAAGCGATGGCGTCTTCGCGCGAATCAATGTCCCACTCGCGCCAGGGTGCGATGATCTGGAGGTTTGGCGCGATGGCCTTGTAGGCCAACTCGAAGCGCACCTGGTCGTTGCCTTTGCCCGTGCAGCCGTGCGACAAGCCGTCCGCGCCGACCTTCAGTGCAACTTCAGCCTGGCGCTTGGCGATGACGGGGCGCGCCATGGAAGTGCCGAGCAAATACGTGTGCTCATAGATGGCTCCGGCACGCAACGTCGGCCAGATGTAATCTTGAACGAATTCTTCACGGAGATCTTCGACGAAAGCGGAAGATGCGCCTGTGGCGAGCGCTTTTTTGCGGGCGGCTTCGAGGTCTTCCTGCTGGCCGACGTCGCCGATCACCGCGATGACTTCGCAGCCGTAGTTTTCCTTGAGCCACGGAATAATGATGGAGGTGTCGAGGCCTCCTGAATAGGCGAGGACAACCTTCTTTGGCTTATTCTGCTGAGTTTTCACAATTCCTCTCTTGTAATTGCGTGTGGCCAGACTGGGGCGCAGCATGCTGCGCCCTACAAAAAAACCAAGAAAGTCGATACGAAACGAGCGCCTGCATCCCGGTGTCAGAACAGCGTGTGCAGAATGGCTTTCTGCACGTACATGCGATTTTCGGATTGGTCGAGGACGACGGATTGCGGACCGTCCAGCACTTCCGGCGTCACTTCGAGGCCGCGATGCGCCGGCAGGCAGTGCATGAACACAGCATCCGGCGCTGCAAACGATATCAGCTCCGAATTGACCTGATAAGGCTCGAAAATCTTGGTACGAACCGCTTCTTCGGCTTCAAAGCCCATGCTGGTCCAGGCGTCGGTGTAAACGGCCATCGCGCCGGTGACGGCTTCGCGCGGATCGTTCAGGAGTTCGATCTTCGCTTTCGTCTCTCGCGCAACGCGCTTGCTGTCCGATACCACCTCCGGGTCAGGTGCGTAATTCGGCGGCGTTGCCACACGCAAATGAACTCCAAGCCGAGCCGCAAGATACATCAAGGAATGGCAGACGTTGTTGCCGTCGCCGACATAGGTCAGCTTGAAGCCGCGCAAAGCGCCGAACCGCTCTTCGAGGGTGAAGAAATCCGCCAGCGCCTGGCAGGGATGGAACTTGTCGGAAAGAGCGTTGATTACTGGAATGCTGGCGTTCGCAGCCATTTCTTCGAGCACGCGTTGCGAGTAGACGCGCGCCACGATGCCGTGGACCCAGCGGTCGAGATTGCGCGCGACGTCGGCGATGGATTCGCGCTTGCCGAGAGAGGCCGACGCTTGCGTGTGATCCAGAAACACCACGGCTCCACCCATGCTCTGGATGCCGACGTCAAATGTGACGCGCGTGCGCAGCGACGGCTTCTCGAAAATCAGGGCGATGAATTTGCCGTGCAGCGTGGAGGCGTAACGAATGGGACGCGCCTTGATGTCCGCCGCGAGACGGAGAAGTTCGCGGGTGTGCGCGGGACTCCACTCCGCCCCCGTGAGGAGATCGGTCGACAATGAAATGGGTGCGACGAGAGTCGATGTAGTCATTCCTTTTTATCCCCTTGCCGCGGCGTGGGCCTGCGGAATAGCGGGCTTGCCAGTATCCGAAACAGAGGCCTGCCTTGGAGTTTTTGCAAAAACAATTTCGAAGAGTTTGAGAAATTCGCGGACCTGCGCTCGCGTGATGATAAAAGGCGGCAGGAGCCGAAGTGTAAAGTCGTGGGTGCAGTTAATGAGCAAGCCCCGCTCCATCGCTTCGGCAACAAACGGCGCGCCTTCCCTGGAAAGCTCAATGCCAATCATCAGACCTTCGCCGCGAATCTCGCGGATGAAATCGAAATGGGAAGCGAGCTTTGCGAGGCCCTCGCGCAACTCTTCGCCGCGGGCGTAAATATTCTCGAGAAGCTTTTCCTCTTCGATCACGCTTAGAAATTCCAGCGCAACCGCACAGGCCAGCGGTCCGCCGCCAAACGTGGTGCCATGCATGCCGGGAGATACGCGAGAGGCGACAGCCTCGGTCGTGAGAATAGCGCCCAGTGGAAGGCCAGCGGCAAGCGGCTTGGCGATTAAAGCGATGTCCGGCTTGGAAACAAACTTCTGATAAGCGAAGTAGCGGCCCGCGCGCCCAAGCCCACACTGAATTTCGTCGGCAATTAGCAGCGCGCCATTTTGCGTGGTAAGAGAACGGGCGCGGTTCCAAAAAGCATCGCTGACAGAGTAAATGCCTCCCTCGCCCTGAACGGTTTCAAGAAGAATGGCGCAAACCGTGTCATCGAATTTCGATTCCAGGTCAGCTATGTCGTTGAAGCGGACAAACTCGACGCCAGGCACCACCGGCGCGAAAGGCAGCCGATATTTTTCGGTAGCCGTGACGCTGATGGCGCCAAACGTGCGCCCGTGAAAGGAATTTTCCAAAGCGAGGAAACGATGCTTATTAGCGGACATGCCTGCTGGCTCTTCAGGCTTGCGCCCAAAAAGACGTGCCAGCTTAATGGCGCCGTCAATGGCTTCCGTGCCGCTGTTGGCGAAGAAGACGCGGTCGAGGCCGGACCATGCAGCGAGCTTGCGCGCCAAGGGGCCCTGAAAAGCGTGGTGATACAGGTTGGAGAGATGAATGGCGCGCGCGGCTTCGCGGCGGATCACCTTCACAATGCGCGGATGCGCATGGCCAAGCGCATTGACGGCGATGCCACCAAGAAAATCAAGATACTTCTTACCAGTGGAGTCGAAGACGTAAGCGCCGCGGCCGTGGGTCAGGAGTACAGGAGGCCGCTTGTAAGTGGGCACCAGAAACCTTTCGGCGTCCAACAGGCGCGCGTCGGGCTTGGATGCAGCCGCCGACAATTTCTTGGCTTTCTGCATTGGTTGTGCTCTCGAGCTTTTCATGGACAAGTTGCGCATCATGCCGCCGTAAAAGCAGTCTGTGCGGGGGAATGGAGATGCTGCAGCACGCGCGTGCCGGGAACCGAGGCAACTTCCTCAGGATATGCAGCAAGCAACAACGCTTCTGGAGTCGTGCCGCCAACGATGTGGACTTGGCGCACGCCGCCCTCGATGGCGCGCTTGGCGGCTTCCAGCTTCAGGACCATGCCGCCGGAAACGACGCGACTCCGGACCAAGAGGTCGATTTCCTGGCAAGCGACCACGGAAAGAACTCTTTCCCCATCGAGGACACCCGCCACATCCGTCAGGTAGATCAACTGATCTGCGTTGAGGAACTCCGCGCACGCCGCCGCCATGTGATCGGCATTGATGTTGTAAAGTTCATTGTCCGAGCCGATACCCAGGCAAGGGGCGACGGGCAAGAGCCCCTCGCGCCACAACGACTCGATAAAAGGCAGATTCAGGCTCGTGAGATACCCGACATACCCCAGACCGCCTTCTACTTCGTTGTGCACCATCGGTTCGGCAAGGAAGCAGTGAGAATCCGCAGCGGAAATTCCGACGGCAGGCTGACCCTCCGCAGAAATGGCGGCCGCTAGTTTCTTGTTGAGCAGGCCAGCAAAAACCATGATGGCGGCATCGCGCGTCTCGCGGTCGGTGACCCGCAGGCCGCCTACAAACTTGCTCTCAATGGCCATACGCTTGAGCGTCGCGGTGAAAAGCTTTCCGCCGCCGTGCACCACGAGGATCTCGTGGCCCTTTTGCGCCAGTGTTGCAACTTGGCGCGCGAGATCGCGCACTGTGGCGTCATCTTCGAGCAATGCTCCCGCGAATTTGATTACCGTTCTCATTGAAGTGAGGTCTGCTCCTCGATACCCAGCATGTGGTTCAAGTTCTGGACCGCCTGGCCAGCAGCACCTTTCCCGAGATTGTCGAGGCAGGAGACAAGGACCAAGCGACGTCCAGAGGAATCCAAAGCAAAGCCGATGTCACAGAAATTCGTATGCGCGACGTGCTGCAACTCAGGCAGCGACCCCGCAGGCCAGATGCGAACCATCGGCCGCCCGGCGTAAAACTGACGAAAGAGTGTTTCGACATCGACCGCGGTTCGCGACTTGTCAAGAGTCAAGTAGATAGTCGAAAGAATCCCGCGCGCGAGCGGCAACAAGTGCGCTGAAAACACAACCTGAGACTCACTCAGGCCGGTATGCTCAAGGATTTCCGGCGTGTGGCGATGGGTAAAGAGGCCGTAGACCTTGAAATTCTCATCCACTTCGACAAAGTGCAAGTCGCGCCGGGGATCTTTGCCTGCCCCACTGGCGCCCGACTTGCAGTCACAAACGACCGAAGTATTCGGTGCAATCCAGCCAGATTCGGTGAGAGGACGAAGCGCCAAAATGACGCTCGTGGCGTAGCAGCCGGGATTCGCAACCACTCGAGCCGCTGCGATTTCCTTCGAATAAAGCTCCGGGATGCCATAAGCCGCTTCACTCAACCATTCCGCATGAGGAGCCGGGAGCTTGTACCAGGAAGTGAAGGTCTCCGCCCCCCGAAAGCGAAACGCGCCGCTCAAGTCTACGACGCGCAATCCCGCCTGCAGCAATGGCGGCGCAAGCTCCGCTGAGACTTCATGCGGCGTGGCAAGAAAGACCGTGCCTGCGCTGCTCGAAATAACGGCCTCCACCGAAAGCGGCCGCAATGGCGCTTCGCCCCAGCCGCGAAACTGCGGAAAGCGTTCGGACAGGCATTTCGTGCCGTTGGCATCACGAACGTAGAAGACCGGAGTCTGGAGCGCGGGGTGGCGCAGCAGAATGCGCGCCAATTCCAGGCCGCTGTAGCCCGTGACGCCCACAACCGCGATCTGTCGGGGATCTCTCATTTCACCAAAGCTTCTATCTTCTTTTGAAGGGACTCGCGCGTTTTCTTACTGGGCGTAATGATCAAGACCGTGTCGTCACCGGCAATGGTTCCGGCAAGTTCCTCGAATTTGGCGGCATCAACGGCGGCGGCAAGGGGTTGCGCGCCGCTCGGCGGAGTTTTCAACACAAGGAGATTCTCTGCGGGGCGAATATCGAGCAGAAACTCGGCCAGCGCTCGAGCGAGCGGGGGCAAAGGCGTGGGCTCTTCCGGCAAAGCCGAGGTCTGCTTGTATCCCTCCTGGGTCTTCACCAGGTGGAGTTCCTGCAAGTCGCGGGAAAGCGTAGCCTGCGTGACGCGCATTTTCTGCGCGGCCAGGTGCCGACGCAAATCTTCCTGGCTGGAGATGCGCTGACCAGTCACCAGCCGCAGGATCTGGCCTTGCCGAAATGTTTTTCCTGCTCCCATCGCCTCTCCCAAAGCATGTATATTTATGCAGGTTCTTGCATATTCTTGTCAACAGAAAGTTACAGATTTGCTGCGGGGCACAGGTCACCCCGGCTGTGTAAGATTCGGCGCATCTGCCCCGATGGCCACTGGATTTTAGGGGCGGGGAATGTTACTTATCGACGTGCGCCTCGGGTCCCATGGGAACCACTTGCCAAATCGCAGGATGCAAGAACGACTCGCCCCCGGCTCTCGGTGAGCAGAAGCTGTGCGTCCTGCACTTCACTCTTGCTCTGGAAACGAGCTGTGGGGACATGCGCCGTGAAACGGCGCTGGGCAATACTCCTCAGGAACGCCAGCGCGAAATCATGCGCTTCATTACCGAGCACGGCGAGCGGCTGGCGCGCGTGGCGACCAGCGGGTTGCACTTGACCGATGATCTGAAGGCTCGGATCCTGAGCACTTTTCTGACGTTGATGAACCTGCGCGAGAACCTGGATCGCGCCAGCATGCGCAGTTCCTTTGGGCGCTCCAGTCATCCCCGCTGAAACTGAATCTCGCGATCGACGGGAAGAAGGATCACGCTCCCAGGTAGCGCGCGTAGAGCGAACGGGCCACCGCCGGGTCCTTAGTGCCCTTCAAAATCGCGCGGCCATCGACGAATACGGTCATTTCGTAAGGCGCAACGCGGAAGCGGATGAGGAAGTCGTTCTGACGAACATCCTCGACCACCGGCCGCAAACGTAGCGCGAGCGCCGCGAGGTCGAGAGCCCGGCTGCGCTCGTGGATTTGTACAGAATCACGGCCGCAGAGTGTGATGTGAGGCTGAGCTTCTCCTTCGAGATAGGAATAATCGTGCCTGGCGCAGGCCCGGCATTCCGGGTCGCGTGCAAACCGGATGGATTGCGTGCGGCCGGTCCAGACATCGCAGGAAAGCAGCCGACCGTGGAGAGCTTCGGCGTGACCGGCCAGAGTCTTCAGCGCTTCCGAAACTTGCCAGGAGGCGATGAGGTTCACGATGGGCCCGAGCACGCCGACGGTGTCACAGGTTTCTTCGAGAGAGTACGAGGAGTTTCCGGATTCGAGGAGGCAGGCGAGGCAAGGAGTGAGTCCTGAGCGGATGGTCATGGTCAAGCCATAGCTGGCGACAGCCGCGGCGTAAATCCAGGGCCGTCCGGACTGGACCGCAAAATCATTGATAAGGAAGCGGGTTTCAAAATTATCGGTGCCATCGAGGATGAGGTCACAGCCGGAGAGAAGTTCCTCGGCATTTTGCGGGCCAAGATCGGCCACAACGCCCTTCACGTCGACGCCGGCATTGATCGAGCGCAGTTTTTGTTCCGCGGCCACCGCTTTGGGGAGGGCGTTGCGCGCGTCGGACTCGTCGAACAAGGTCTGGCGCTGAAGATTGGACGGCTCCACGAAGTCCCGGTCAATGATTTTGGTGGAACCCACTCCCGCGCGAATAAGGAGGTTGGCGGCGGCGGCTCCAATGGCTCCACAGCCGACGATGGTCACGCGTGAGGCGAGCAGTCGGCGCTGACCCTCGGGGCCGATCCCGGCGAAGAGTATCTGGCGCGAGTATTTTTCTTGGAGAGGATCTGTCACGAATGGTGCGGCCCCTATTGGCCAAACAGACAGGCCTGCCGACTAACATCATAGCTCCAAAGTGCGGGGGCCAGGCAACGCCCCTGTGCTACGCTTTCGTCTGAACAAAAGGAAGAATGAAATTGCGCTGGGCCAAAAAGATGCGCGGAATTATCGTGCTCGCGCTCCTTACGGGAGCGATGCCGATCCCTTCGCCGGCATCGCAGGCGACTCTTTCCAACAAAGTAGCGGACGACCCTGTGGTCGTTGCCGTTCGCATCGTTCGAGAAGATGGCAGTGTCCTTGCGGAATCACCTTCCGGCATCACCGTGGAGACCGGGAAGCCGCTGGATCGGCAAAAAGTCGCGGAAAGCCTGCGGGCGCTCTATCGAACCGGGGATTACGCAGATATACGGGCGGTATTGACGCCGGTAACCGATGGAGTGAGGCTTGATTTTGTGGTGCACGAAAATTTGTTCTTCAATCTGGTACGGCTCGAAGGACTCGAGCCGCCGCCCACCGAAGCTTCTGCGGCCGCGGCGATGCAGATTGGCCTGGGCCAGACTTATCGAAAACAAATCGTAGACGAAGCTTTGGAACGTTTGAACGAAACCCTTCGCGAAGAGGGCTTGTATCAGGCCGAACTCTCTGCGGAGACGGTTCCGCATCCCGAAACGCACCAAATGGATATTGTCGTTCACGTGAAGCCAGGCCCTCGGGCACACGTTACAAGCATCCAATTGAAGAATGACACGGCGTATCACGATGCCGCCATTCTCTCGCGGTTCAAGATGAAGGCGGGCCAGCCCATCACCTCAGCGCGATTGCAGCGCGGAACGGAGCGCGTCAGAAAATTCCTTGCGAAGAAGGGCCATCTCAGTTCACGTGTCACGGTCCGGCGGGGAGACTACGATGCGGCAAAGAAGGCCGTTCCGATTAACCTGGAGGTGACGCAAGGGCCCCGCGTCGAGGTCTCCGTGAATGGCGCGAAGCTCTCCGAAGGCGAACTCAAGAAATTGATACCCATTTATCAGGAAGGCGCGGTCGACCCCGACCTCCTCGAAGAAGGGAAGCGGAATCTTCGTGAGCGGCTGGAGCGCCAGGGGTACTTCGACGCGGACGCAAGCTACAAGATCGAAATGCATGACGTGAAAACCAGTGCCTGGCAGGGCACGCAAGAAACGATTACTTACACGGTCGAACGCGGCGACAAGCACAAACTGGTGGGTATTGAGATTTCAGGGAACAAGTATTTCGACACGGAGTTGCTGAAGAGCCGGCTGCAGATTTTTCAAGGGGCCTTTGGTTCGCCAGGCCGATTCAGCCGGCGGCTCGTGGATAGCGATGCGCAGTCCATGCAGAATCTGTATCAGGCAAACGGTTTTCTGGATGCCAAAGTCACGCCGCGCGTGGAAGACAATTACAAGGGTAAAGAAGGAGATTTGTTCATCAGCTTCACGGTCCGGGAAGGAAAGCAGACACGAGTTGCTTCACTGTCATTCGAAGGAATTCACGCTTTCAAGGAAGAAGAGTTATTGGGAGTCGTTGGGTCGACTCCCGGGCAGCCCTATTCCGATTTCGGTGTGACCGCTGACCGCGACAATATCCTGGCTCTTTATTTTAATGAAGGGTTTCCCGAAGCCACCTTTTCGGCGACTGCAGAGCGCGTTCCAACAAATGCGGCCGCCCGGGAAACATCCCCCGATGCTCATCACGGCTCGCCCCCGCAGACGGAGAAAAAAGAAGAATCAAAGAAGGAATCAAAACTCCCGGTCGAGCAAGCCGAAGCCGTGCGGCTAGTCTACCGCATTCAAGAAGGCCCCCAAACGCGAGTACGCCGCCTTTTGATCAGCGGATATGAGCACACGCGGCTTAGCGTGATCCGCAGGGAAGTGCGCATCAAAGTGCACGAGCCGTTGCGAGAGGGCGATGTCGTCGAGTCCCAGCGGCGCCTTTACAACCTCGGGATTTTCAACCGCGTGACCATCGAGCCCCAAAATCCCACAGGGACCGATGTGGACAAAGACATCGCCGTTCTCGTCGAGGAAGCAAAGCGCTACACATTGGCTTACGGAGGAGGATTCGAAGTGCAGCGGCTGGCCAGCACCACCAATCCGACCGGCGGCCAAGTGGAGGCCGCGCCCCGCGGCATTCTGGAGATCAGCAAGCTCAATCTCACAGGCCGCGCGGATACGCTCTCCTTCAAGTTGCGCGGAAGTACCCTGCAGGGGCGCGCGTTGCTAGGATACTCTGCGCCGAATACGTTCGGCGATGACCATCTCAGTTTTCAGGCCACCGCTTTCGCTGAAAAAACGCGCGATATCAATACCTTCACCGAACAACGCTATGAAGGTTCGGTGCAGCTGACCGATCAGGCGACCGCGCTGACAACCGTACTTTTTCGCTACGCTTTCCGGCAGGTGCGCGTCTCCGACCTGAAAATTCCCAGCCAGGAAATTCCCCTCTTCAACCAGCCCACACTGGTGTCGCAATTCGGGGTCACTTGGTTTCGTGACTCGCGCAACAATCCCGCCGACGCCTCCAAGGGCAGCTTCAATAGCGCCGATTTCGGCGTGGCCGACACATATTTCGGCTCCAGTGCCAGTTTTCTGCGGTTTTTCTTACAGAATTCCACCTACCATCCCATCAAGCGGCGGTTCAGTTTTGCGCGGTCTATTCGTTTTGGAATTCTCGCACCTTACCGCGATACCGTTTCTTTAACGTTTCCGGCGCCCACCTGCCCGACGGGATCAACCAACTGCACTCTGCCAACGGTCATTCCACTTCCAGAAAGATTCTTTGCAGGTGGCGGAACGTCCTTGCGTGGGTTTGCACTCAATCAGGCGGGCCCGCGCGACTCCGTCACCGGTTTCCCGGTCGGCGGCCAGGCCTTGCTCGTGCTCAACCAGGAATTTCGCTTTCCCATGCGGTTGCCGTTCATAGGTACGTCTCTTGGCGGAGCGCTCTTCTACGACGGCGGGAACGTGTACAGCCGCCTGAGCCGCATCTCGTTTCGAACCAATCTTCCCGCCCCGGTGTTCAGAGCTGCCAATTCAAACGAAACACCGTGCCCGGCGACTCAGCCGCTTTGCAAAACTGATTTCAGCAACGAGCTAAACTATTTTTCTCACACCGCGGGCCTCGGCTTCCGTTATAAGACGCCCGTCGGACCGATTCGCATCGATCTCGGATATCAACTCAATCGGCCTTTGTTTATCGTCCCGATTCCTTGCCCTCCCAATACGCCAAGTTGCGTGCTTGGGTCACTCGGTCAGAAGAGCACGCGACTGCCCGGGTTTCAGATCTTTTTCAACTTGGGGTCCACCTTCTAATGCGAAGGATTTTCATTGGCGGAATTTTTCTGGTGGCCGCGCTTGCTGCCACTCGAGACCGGGCCCCAGCACAAGAAGTTGTGGATCGCATTGTGGCGCGTGTAGAGAATGATGTCATCCTGTTGAGCGACATTCGCGCCCTCAGCCGCTACCAGCAGTTCCTCGACGGCAAATCGGAAACCGACCCTCAAATTCTCGATCGCCTGATTGATCAATGGATCGTTCGGACGGAAGCTGACGCGTCCCGTGCACCGCAGCCTTCGGACGCGGAAATCGAGCGCAGTCTCGTCCGTGTCAGGAATTCGTTCGCCTCGGAACAGGAATATGAAACGCGAAGGAAACAGGCAGGGCTCAACGAGCATGACGTGCGAGCCATGGTCTCATCGCAGCTCTACCTGAGCAATTACTTGGATTCCCGCTTTCGCCCCGCAGTGCAAATCGATCCCAAAGAAGTGGAAGACTTTTACCAGAGCGCTATCGTGCCCCGCGCCAAGGCGCGCGGGCAGGAGCCGCCTACGCTGGACGAAGCCAGGGATTCCATTCAGGAAGCGCTCATCCAGAACGGGATCAACCAGCAGGCTGAGCAATGGCTGAAAGAAAGCCGGCTGCGCTTGCACATCGAGAACCTGCTCCAGGAGGTGGCGAAGTGAAGCAAAAGCGCCGCCATCCGATTTGGAGCTGGATCATTCACACGCCTTGGGTGCTGGCCGTTCTTTCGATTTTGGGCGTGATGATCTTTTTCGGCAGCGGAGCGGGTAACCCCTTGCTTGAACGGCTTCTGATCAGCCGCTTGGAAAGGGCGTCCGGTGGGAGAGTGGAATTCCGCGCCATGTCCATTCGATGGCTGGCCATGCGTGTGAACCTCCATGGCTTGGTGATCCACGGAACTGAGTCCGACGGCGAGCCTCTGTTTTCGGCAAACGAAGTTCAGGCCGCGCTACGCATCGATTCTTTTTGGGGCAGGAGAATTTCGCTGGACGAACTTCTGGTTAGGCAGCCGCATGTCCATATCGTCGTCGGAAAGAACGGCGCCAGCAATGTGCCAACACCGGCGCGCCCTGCTTCGGCCAAGCGCCAATGGAACGACACGCTTTTCCAACTGCGTGTACATCGCCTTCTTCTGGAAGACGGATGGGTTCTATTCAATGACGTGAAAACGCCGATCACGGTCCATGGGGGCGACCTGCAATTCTCGCTGGATGCGGCGGGGACGCGGGACCATCCCTTATATCTCGGCAGTTTCGAGTGGCAAACCGTGGAATTCGATTCGAAACGCTTTATGCCTTTGCCCGTGGGCTTGACTGCAAAATTTACCCTTTCGCGCGATGGCTTTACCCTGGAACAAGGAGTCTTGAACGCAGGCCATTCCCGCGTTGATGCGCAAGCCGAGATGAACGGCTTCGCAAGTCCCAAGTGGAATTATCGCTACCGCGGATGGCTGGAACTTGTCGACTTCCGCGACACTCTGCGCAATCCCAAAATACCAACCGGTCGGGTTGACCTTCACGGCGAAGGCTGGTTCGAGGGTGAAAAATTCAAAGGTAGCGGAAGCTATGCCTCACAAGACATCGCGCTACCTTACGAGGTTTTTCACGCCAAAGGGCTGATCAGCCGCGGAACTTACCACATGGACAACGGCGGTCTCGAGATTCCTGACTTTTCCGCCGACGCGTTTGGGGGCAACGTAACTGGCCGCGTGAACATGCAGTGGGAAGACTTGAAGTTCCGGGCGCAAACTCACGTGGAAGGCATGAAATTGGCGCCCATTTTGCCTTGCATCGAACATCGGAATTTTCCCGTGGACGAATTGCACTGGGACGCGCGCATTTCAGCGGATTCCGTGGAGACCTGGACCGGCCCGTTCCGGCACTTCGAAGTTGCCGCTAAAAGTACATGGGATTACCCCGAGCAGCTTGCCGAACGGCACCAGCCGGTCCGCGGTTCTTGGCAACTTCACTATCGCTATGACCTCAACACCCTTTTTATCAGCTCCGGCCAATTTGAAACGCCCTCTTCCTACGGCACTGTCGATGGCCTGCTTGCACCGCGAAACTCCGCGTTGAACGTGAAGTTTGAGATTCAGACACTGGAAACTTACAAGGATTTCATCAATGGCGTGCGCAATGTCGTCCCTGGGTCGCAAGAAGCCTCCAGACCCATCTCAGGAAGTGTGAAATGGGAAGGCAAGATTACCAGCGCATCTTCCGGCGCCACATTTCAAGGCCACGTTCGAGCAGAAAAGGCCCGCTACGACGGCGCCTTTGCGGATTTTCTCGAAGGCGACTTGACGTACTCCCCGACGCAACTGGCCTTGACGCGCGGAACGGCTCGCAGCGGGCAAATACAAGCTGTCATCGAAGCAAATCTGTCTCTTACGAAATGGCGTTTTCGACCCCAAAGCGCGTGGATGGCGGACGTCAGCTTCGAAAAAGTGCCCATGGAAAACTTGCAGCAGTTCCTGGGTATGTCCTACCCCGTTAAGGGGTCATTGACGGGGCAATTTCACGGACGTGGAACGCGAGCAGAGCCAAGTGTAACCGGCCTTTTTGACCTTGCCGATGCCAAAGTGTATGGACTTTCCTTCAACCGCCTCCGCGGGCAGCTCAACCTCGGCGCGGACGAAACCCACATCGCCAATGCCGAATTGCGATTCTTCCCGCCTGGAAAGGAAGCCAACCGCGGCGCCGGAATCATTACCGGCTCCGCAAGCTATCGCTTCGGAGAGAGAATCTTTTCCGCGGACCTTGTAGGCGCAGGCCTGCCGCTGGAGAATTTTGAAGAGTTGCAATCCCGCCGTTTGCCGGTGGGAGGCCAGTTGAGTTTCCGCCTAAAAGCCGGTGGCCCGTTTCAAGCGCCCACAAGCGAGGGAACCTTTCGCGTCGTCGATCTCCGGGTGGGGCAGTCGGTGATCGGCAGTTTCGAAGGTAATCTGAAGTCCGACGGCGCGACGGCGCATCTCGAGTTGAGCTCCGCCATGGCCACCGGTGAAATATCCGGCGGTTCCACGCTGACGCTCTCCGAGCCCTACAACCTGAATGGAAAGATTTCCATCAAGAACATCGACCTCGATCCTTTCTTGCTCACAACTCTGCACTTGGAGAAATTCAGCGGGCACGCCAATGCCGATGGCGATATCTCCGTGAACGGTGCGCTTCGCCACCCTGAGAGCATCGTCCTGGACGCAAATTTTTCGCGCATGGCCATGAACTACGCGAACGTCCACTTGGAAAACGCGGGCGTGGTGCACTTTCGCTCGACGCGGGATTCTCTCGAGATTGAACCTGTCACTTTCCAGGGCAAGGACACCAATCTCCAGGTTTCGGGGTCCGTCCAATTTGCCGGACGCCGCACGCTGGGACTGCATATGAATGGCAGATTGGATCTCCGCCTCCTTACCGGCTATGTGCCGGAACTGGACACGCGCGGCCAGGCGCAGGTCAATGCCTCCTTCGAAGGAACATTGGATCATCCCCGTATCACTGGACGCGTGCATATTGAAGACGCTTCCGCTCGGGCCGCGGATTTTCCCGTTGGACTCAACGCCTTGCAGGGCGACTTGGTCTTCGATGCGACGCGTCTTTACTTTGAAAATGTGAGTGCCGAATCCGGCGGAGGGACGTTGCACCTTGCCGGCTCGGTGAATTACGCGGAGACCCCGCTGCGCTATGACGTCAACGTACGCTCCGACCGCGTGCGCATCCGCTATCCTGAAGGCATGAGCTGGCTGGCCGGCGGGGCGTTGCGGCTGACTGGCACCTCGACTGCAGCCGTGCTCTCGGGCCGCGTGATGATCGAGCGCGTCACTCTCTCACAGGGCCTCCAAGTCGCGGGCATGCTCGTCTCCGCAAAAGAAGGAATCACCGGACCCTCAACCACTTCCCCCTATATGCGCAACTTGCAGTTCGACCTCGAAGCATTCTCCGCGCCCGATGCCCGCATGGAGTGGCCCGGCGCGGAACTTCAAGCTGAGGCCAATCTTCGTGTGCGCGGGACCTGGGAGCATCCCATCCTGCTTGGCCACATCCATATTCTTTCTGGCAACTTGAATTTCGCGGGGAACCGGTATCGTGTGTCTCGTGGAGATTTAAACTTTGCGAATCCGTTCCGGCTGGATCCGGTCCTCAATGTGGAAGCAACGACCACCATCGAACAGTATGAGATCACCTTGAACTTCAATGGCCCTGCCAGCAAGCTCACGCTCGCCTATCGCTCGGATCCCCCCTTGCCCACCGAGGACATCATTACCCTGTTGGCGTTAGGGCAAACTACAGCGGAGTCGGCGGCAACCCGCAGCGGCGCCGCTTCGCCAAGCGGTACCGCCAGCGCGTCGGCCATTCTTTCGGAAGCGGTTTCCAGCCAACTCGGCGGGCGTCTCGAGCGCCTTTTTGGCATCACCCGCTTCCGAGTGGATCCTGGTCTGGCGGAAGTTGGTTCTACAGGATCGGAACAAAACGCCGCTGCGCGCGTCACCGTTGAGCAGCAAATCGCCCGCAATCTCACCATCACGTACGTTTCCAATGTCAGTTCGACCCAACAGCAGGTCATTCAAGTGGAGTACAACGTGGACCGCAACGTCTCTATCGTAGGATTGCGTGACCAGAATGGAACCTTCGGCATCGACATCAAAATCAAAAAGCGCTTCTAGCTCGCTAGAAGCGCTTCTCGAAAAAACGCCTAAGCTTGCTTTGCTACTGCGGATCAGGTTCCTGCTGGGCGGCCTGCATTTGCTGCCTCTGTGCACGTCGTTGCTGCAACCGGCCCTGCCCTTGGCCGAGGCGCGCGGACTGTCCCACTTCCGGGTTCTGTTGCTTCACTTCCGCCAGCGCTTCTCGCGCCGCCTTGCCGCTCGCATTGCGTACTGCAGCCTGGATCTCCCTGCTGATCTTCGGCGACTCGGCGGCCACTTTCTGGCCCAGCGGCGAGCCGTAAAACTGCAAAAGCCCCTTGATCTCGTCATCCGTGTAGTGCTTGTCGTAAATCGCCACCAATTGCTCGGTTACCTGGTCGACGGCAAATTTCTTTTGGTAGCTGGCGGAGAACGCATTTACAAAGGCCTGGCCCTTTTCATTATTCGGCACCGTCGCGAGAAGTTTTTCCCGTGACTGCTCGATGGCATTATTAGCACCGTCTTGCACCATGTCGCGCGCTCCGACCAGTTCCATCAACGAACGGATATCGGCTTCCTTGGCCGGGTCAATGCCGGAGCTGGACTGCGGGGATGCGGAGCCTTGCTGCGCTGCTTGCACAGAATTCTGTGAGGATCCCTGAATGACGAGGAAAAATGTGCCGATGTAAATGACAATCAAAGCAAGAAGGGCCTTCATGACCATCTCCGTGGGCGGTGCCTTGGGGTCCGCGCCGTATTCCTGATTTTAGGAAACGCGCACGATTTGGCGCGACTGCCTTGAAGAACAGTTTGTGTTCCACTCGTTCACTGTCCCAACGTTCAGGTCAACAGGAGAGGAAGTTCAAAAAGGAGAAGATACTCCGCATTTCTGCTACGATGCCTCGCCGTGAACGAACCCTCACTCGATATCCCCGCATCTCCCGACAGCAGCAGGCCCGCGACCATCGCGGCGCGCGAGTCTGGGCTGCAGCGCAACCTGACGCCCGCCAAGCTCGCCATGCTGGGCTTGGGAAGCACCATCGGCACCGGCTTGTTCTTGGGCAGCGCCATCGCCGTCAAACTAGCCGGGCCTGCGGTGATTCTGAGTTTCGTCGCCGGTGCGCTGATCGCCCTGCCGATGATGTGGGCTCTTGCGGAAATGGCCGCGGCGCATCCGACTGCAGGATCCTTCGGACTTTATGCGGAGATGTATCTACACCCCTGGGCGGGATTTGCCGTACGGCTCACCTATTGGTTATGCATGATGGCTGTAGTTGGCAGCGAAGTGGTCGCCGCATCGATCTACTGCAAGCTGTGGTTCCCGAAAACACCCGCGTGGATTTGGATTGGCTTGTTGTCTCTGCTGATTCTCTACGTCAACACCATCAATATCGCGAATCTTGGAACCTTCGAATACTGGTTCTCCATGGTCAAGATTGTGACTATCTTTGCTTTTCTCTTCTTAGGTTCCGCGTTGCTGTTCGGTATCGGATTCCCAAAGGTCGGACTCGCTAACTACACAGCATATGGCGGTTTTGTTCCCAATGGTTGGAAGGGCGTTGGCCTTGGCGTGATTCTAGGTCTCTTCAGTTTTTTCGGAATCGAAGTTGTGGGCAGCACCGCGGGCGAAGCCGCCAATCCCAAAGAAGCTGTTCCCAAGGCCTTGCGATACACCGTCACCGCCCTCGTGCTTTTCTATGTCGCAGGACTCGCGTTGGTTGT
>DATDNK010000292.1:0-11267 GCA_036518275.1 Candidatus Acidiferrum sp. | reverse complement strand
GCCGACACGCGCGCCCGCGTCATCACCGCTCTGCACGCCCTCGAAAACAAGCGCGACACCAACCCCAAGAAGAAACACGGCAACATCCCGCTTTAGGAAGAATTCTCATTCGGGTCTGCTACAATACCGGTTATGAAACACCGGTTCACTTCCGTCATCGAAAAGCGCGGTAAGTGGTATGTCGCCTATGTGGAAGAGATTCCGGGCGTGAACACACAAGGCCGGACTCTTTCGGAGGCTCGGCGCAACCTCAAAGAAGCCTTGGCGATGATAATTGAAGCAAACCGTGAATTGGCCGCTAAAGGACGCTCTCCCGACGCCCTAAGAGAGCCAATCGTGGTCAATCTCTAAGCACGGACAAATGAAGCGTCGTGAGCTTATTCGTCATTTGATTGCCCACGGGTGTGAATTGTTGCGGGAAGGTGGTCGTCATTCCATCTATTGGAATCCACGCACTGGCGCTACGACCAGCGTTCCTCGTCACCCAGAAGTGGACGAATTTCTCGCGCGTAAAATCTGCCGCGACTTGGGTATTCCCATTCTCTAACGAGGGCCTACTTCAGTAAGTATTCCTGTAAGAACTCTACCGTGGCGTAAAACTGGAAATCCTGATTAGGTTTTTTGCGATAGCCGTGGCCCTCGTCGTTGGCTATCATCAGCCATACGGGCGTGCCTTGCTTCTTCAATGCATCGGCAATTTGCTGCGACTCGCTGACGGGAACGCGCGGATCGTTTTTTCCAGCGATGACGAACATCGGCTTCTTGATTTTCTCGATGTTGTTCATCGGCGCAATTTTTTCCAAGAACTCATGTATTTTCGGGTCGCGTTCGTCACCATACTCGACGCGCCGCAAATCGCGGCGGTACGCTTCGGTGTGTTCGAGGAACGTCACCAGGTTGGACATGCCCACCACATCCACGGAGCAGCGGATGCGGTCGCTATAGAACGTGGAAACCGCCAGCGTCATGTGCCCGCCGTAACTTCCTCCGGTCACTCCGATGCGGCTGGCGTCGAGTTCCGGCTGCGTTGCGACCCAGTCGAATAACGCGTTGATGTCCTTGTAAGTGTCTTCGCGCTTGAACCCGTTATCCAGCAGCGAAAAAGCCTTTCCGTAGCCCGTCGAGCCGCGCACATTGGGATAAATCAGCGCAATGCCCAACTCATTCAGGAAATAATTGTTGCGGCCCAAGAAAGTCGGCTGAGACTGTCCTTCCGGGCCGCCGTGAATGACAACGAGCACTGGACGCTTAGCGGCAAACTTTGCAGGCGGCTTGTATAGAAATCCTGAAATCATCTTTCCGTCGAAACTCTTCCAGTGAATCAATTCTGCCTGGAGTAGCGATTCAGTCTTCACAGCAGTTTCACTGTTGGTCCAGCGCTCGAGTTTTTCCGTGTCCACGTCCAATGAGTAGCAGTCTCCGGGCCCGCGCGAATTGTTCAGCGAAAAGCCCAGTTCGTGCCCGTTCTTGTGCCAGCGTAGCCCGCTGATAACTCCCGCCGGAACGTGCGGCAGCGGCATCTCTCTTCCGTTCGATGTGTCGCGCACGTGGAGGACGCTTAAACCTTCTTCATCGACAACAAAGGCAAGCAATTTCCCGTCATGAGCCAGGTCAAAGTTCTCTACATCCCAGTGAATCGAGGTCGTCAGATAAGTGGGTTGCTTGGTCTCCAAATCGATGTACGCTAGCCGGTGAAACTCCGAATCCCTGTCCGTGGTTACGTAAATTCCCTTGCCGTCTTTGCTGAAGCGCGCTTCTCCGTAAGACACTTTTTCGGTCGCGTTGTGCGGCGTCAACTCCGTTTTTTGCCCGGTTGCCGTGTCCACGAGCCACAAGTACGACTCGTTGATGGAAAGTTCTTCCAGAAGCAAAATCTTCTTGTCATCCGGAGACCAATCCTGCGGCCGCCAGCCGCCACCGCTCAATTGCGTCAACAAACGATCGGTTTTGGGATCGGCGGGATTTATGACCCACAAGTCCGTGTCCTTGCCAGTGCGCCGCGTGGACATGTACGCGATGCGGTCCCCATCCCACGACCACGGTCCCATCAGGTTCCGTGATTTTCCGTCGGTGAGCAGCGTGACGTCGCCGGTCTTCATGTCGTAGCGGTAGAGTTGATACCATTCGCCGCCGCCAACGTCTTTCATGAACACGATGTAGTCGCCCCCGTTGGGGTGAAAACGGCCATTTGAAACAGAATCGGCGAAAAAAGTCAGTTGCTGCCGCGCTCCCCCGGGCGCTGCCACCAGGTGGAGTTGCGGCGTTTCCGCAAATCGCGTGGCGATCAAGATTTCGTGCTTGCTGGGATGCCAATCGGACAGGCTTGCGCTGCGAAACGATGCGTAACGCCCCGCGGTCTCCGCAAGGGCCGCGGGAATCTTGGGCACGCCATCGATGACCAAGCTTTCCGGCAGAGCAAGCGACGGCTCCTGCGCAAAAACCGGCAAAGCCGCCAGCAATAGAAGTGCGAACAATCGACCCAGTCGTTTCATCAAAATGGTTCCCTCCCGAACAGAACAAGAGATTGTGTATACACCATCGCGCAGGCGGAGCGCGAAACAATTTTAATGTCGAGGAAAGCTACGCCAGCAATCTGGCGAAGGAAAACGCTGCCGGCGCGCATCTTCCTACGACGGCCTTCATGTTACCCTTGACCTTCTTAGATCACCGACGGGAGCCTTATATGCACCTGCGCACAACTGTCGCCGCAACGGTCTTGTTCTTTTCCATGATGCCAGCCGGCCGCGCGCAAACCAAAACGGTCGCGGAGCGGCTGGGTTACCCGGCGGACTCCAAGCTGCTCATTATTCACGCCGACGATCTTGCCGTGGCACATTCCGTGGACGCGGCCAGCTTTGACGCTTTGAACGAGAAAGCGGTCACGTCGGCAAGCTTGATGGTCCCGTGTCCCTGGCTCAACGAAGTCGCGGCTTACGTTAAGGAGCATCCCGATGCGGATCTGGGTTTGCATCTCACGCTAACGAGCGAATGGAGAATTTACCGCTGGGGGCCCGTTGAAGCCAAAGACAAAGTGGCTAGTCTTCTTGATCCCTCAGGCTACTTGTGGCCGGAAACAGCGCCTGCCGCGCAAAACATTAAAGCCGAAGAAGCAGAGCGCGAGATTCGCGCGCAAATCGAGCGTGCCACGGCGGCGGGAATTCATCCGACTCATTTGGATAGCCACATGGGCGTACTCTTTGCGCGACCCGACCTCTTCGCGATCTACGTGAAAGTCGCTCATGAATATCATCTGCCTTTTCTGGCGCCGCGCATTCCCGGTGCCCCTTCAACATTTCTCTCTCAGCTCTCGGAGAAAGATCCTGTAGTGGATTCTGTGGTTATTGCGAATCCCACGGTTCACGCAGACGAATGGAAAGAGTTCTACGGAAATGCGATCAGGAATTTGAAGCCGGGACTCACGGAAATGATTGTCCATCTCGGTCATGACGACTCCGAACTGCAAGCTGTGACACTCGACCATCCGGATTACGGGGCGGCGTGGCGCCAGCGCGACTATGATCTTGTGACCAGTGCGGAATTCAAGAAGGCCATCGAGGAAAATCACATCATCCTCGTCAGATGGAAGGATCTGCAAAAACTCTTGAAATGACGTGCTGACCGAAACACATCTGCCCTGCGGGTTCGCGGAGTTTGTCTTTCTCCGTGTTACACTCATCCCTCGCTCCACGTTTCTATGTTCAAAAAAATCCTGATTGCCAATCGCGGCGAAATCGCCGTGCGCATTCTTCGCGCGTGCCGCGAGCTGGGCATCCAATCGGTGGCTGTTTTCAGTGAAGTTGACCGCAAATCGCTCCACGTGCGTCTCGCGGATGAGGCTTACGCCATCGGCCCCGCGCCTTCGCGCGAAAGCTACCTCCGCGTTGACAAGCTCATGGACGTAGCGCGCCGGGCAGGCTGCGACGCCGTGCATCCCGGCTACGGTTTCCTGGCGGAGAACCCCGCGCTGCCGCGAGCATGCAACGAAGCGGGAATTACCTTTATCGGGCCGGCTGCCGAAGCGATGGAAGCCCTAGGCTCAAAAACCGCAGGACGCCAGCTTGCGCGGCGTGTCGAAGTACCCACCGTGCCCGGCACCAACAACCCCACCGAGAAGGCCGAAGCGCAGGCGCTAGCGCAGGGGATGGGTTATCCCGTTCTGCTGAAGGCAGTGGCGGGCGGCGGCGGGAAGGGCATGCGTCTGGTTTACAGCGACGCGGAATTTGATTCAGCGTTCCGCGACGCCGCCTCGGAAGCGATGAATGCGTTTGGCGATGAGCGCCTGTACCTTGAAAAATACCTCGAGCGCCCGCGGCACATTGAAATCCAGATTCTCGCCGATGCTCACGGGCGCGTCGTTTCGCTTGGCGAGCGCGAGTGCTCCATTCAGCGGCGCCACCAAAAAGTGATCGAGGAAGCGCCCTCGCCCGTAGTCACGCCGGAATTACGCCGAAAAATGAGCGAAGCTGCCGTGCGGCTGGCGCGGGCGGGTGGTTATATCAACGCCGGCACGATGGAATTTCTGGTAGACCAGAACCTGCAATTTTATTTTTTAGAAGTGAACACGCGCCTGCAAGTCGAGCACCCTGTTACAGAGCAGGTCACCGGCCTGGATCTCGTCAAACTCCAAATCGCCATCGCCGCGGGGCACCGCTTGCCGTTTGCGTGGGAATCCATCACGCCGCGCGGGCATGCGATGGAAGTCCGCCTTTACGCCGAAGATCCGGAAAACAATTTTTTCCCTTCGCCAGGCAAAATTCTTTCGCGCCACACTCCCACGGGCCCGGGGATCCGCATGGACGAAGGCGTGTACGAGGGCTGGACAGTGCCCAACGACTATGACCCGCTGCTCAGCAAACTTATCGCCTGGGGCAACAGCCGGGAAGAAACGATTGCGCGGCTGCGGCGCGCACTTGATGAATACACGATCACAGGCATTCGCACCAACGCAGGGCTTTTTCGGCACATTCTCGACGAGCCCGAGTTCCTGCGTGGCGAAATCCACACGCGATGGCTCGATGAATTGTTGCGGCGCCCGCGCGCGGTGGCGACTGGCGCAGCGAGCGGGGATTTCAAAGAGGAAGCCGATGCGAATGCTGCCCGCGAAGCTGCCGCCATCGCCGCGGCCATCTGGCAAGCAAATCAAAACTTGGCACAAGCGTTCGCTGCATCTTCTGCCAGTGAGACTCCCTCCCGCTGGAAGATGGAGGGCCGCAGGGAGCAGCTAGACCGTATGCCATGAAGTACGAAGTCCGCATCTCCGGCAAGACTCACACGGTGGAAGTCGAACGCCACTCGGACGCCTGGCGGGCGAGGCTCGAGGGCTCATCCGCCGAGGGCGATGTCGTCGAAGCTGCGCCGAACACTCTTTCTGTTTTGCTCTCCGGCCGCTCCTACGAGGTTTACGTGACGCCATCTTCCGGCGCCATGCTACAACTGCAAACCGGCGGATTCGAATTTACAGCGGAGGTCTTCGATCCACGTTCCTGGAGGGGCCGCCGGCACGGCGTCGCGGAGGCCGAGGGCCGCCAACAGATCACCGCGCCGATGCCCGGCAAAGTCGTGCGCCTGCTCGTCAAACCAGGAGACAACGTCGAAGCGAGCCAGGGCCTGCTTGTCGTCGAAGCCATGAAAATGCAAAACGAGATTCGTTCGCCGAAGAGAGGAACGGTCGAGCGCGTCCTGGTTGCAGCAGGTCAAGCCGTAAACGCTGGCGAAGTGCTTTGCACTGTTGCCTGAACCGGGATGGGGAACTGGTACACCAACGTCTGCATCAAAGGCTCGGAGCAAGGCCTTGTGGTGTCGGCACTTGACGAGTTGGGCCGCCGCGCTTACGTGACACCCGAGGTCAACGGGTGGATCGTTGTCTACGATCAAGAATCGGACAAGTTTGATTTAAATGAGTTGGAATCGCTGACCATGACCCTTTCCATGCGGCTGTCATGCACTGCCCTGGCAAGTTTTAATGCCGACGACGATGTCCTCTGGCTCGGCGCGTATGAGAACGGAGCATTGACGACGCGCTATGCCTCAGAGAGAAAGCTTTTTGAAGATGGCAACGAATTTCCGGCCATAGGCGCAGTAGCGGAGGTCTTATGCAGAATCTTTGAGAAGCCGGGGAAGGAACGTCAGGTGAAGAGTATACTCCGCCGACCCCACAGCGTTCTCGGCCTGGTTTCAGTCCTGCTCAGAGTCACATTTGCGTACCTTGCCGAAGTGATGCGACATCGTGATTTGGCAAACGCTCTCGGATTCCCGGAGGGATCTGTCGGCCTCGGATACAAGTACGTCAACCGCGGGGAAACCCCAGAGGGATTGAGTAGAGAGAATCTCCAAAAAACTCTAAGTGGTTAGCTTGAAACAATAAAGACAAATCCGAAACTCAGTGGCCGATGGAGCGTGGCGGCATGTACGTTTTGGCGGCGTCCGGGAGTTTGCCGCCAGCTTCAATCACCTGCTGCGCCAAATAATTGGTAACCTGAGCGTCATCCCGCGCGATGGCCAGATATGCGGACCGCAATAGCTGCTCTTTGCGGCTGCGCAGAGTATCGCGGATGTTCTGCTGCACCTGCGGCTCGGAAAGGCTGCGTTGGCCGGCCGCTTCGCGTGAAATGAGCTTCAGAATGCGGTAGCTGATGCCCGCCTGATCGCGCGCTTCGATGGGTTGGCTCACCTGTCCAGGCTTCAGCGCCAGAACCGCTCGCTTGAGCGCCGGATCGACCTGCGTCGAATTCAAGGCGGACTCCGGCACGTAACCGAGGTCCCCACCGGTCGAAACCGTATTCATGTCCTCGGAGTAATCCATCGCCAGTTGCGCAAAGTCCGCGCCGCTGTTCAAGCGGTCCGTGAGCATTTTGGTCTTGCGAAGCGCTTCGGACTCGGTGGTGGCGTCGTCGTTCTTGCGGTTGCGGATTTGCGGATCCTTGCGCGGCGTAACTACGATTTGCGCCAAATGGTACGTGGGTTCGGCGAAATTAAACTGCGCCTTGTTCGCATTGTAAAACTCAGTGACTTCCTGGTCGGTGATGGAGATTTTCGCTACAACTTCGCGATTCAGCAACTTCTGGATGGATAGCTGACGGCGGGTCTCTTGTTTCCAGTCGTCTACGGTGATGCCCTGTTCCTTCAACTGCCGCTGGAATTCCTCTTCCGTGTACGGACTCTTTCGCTCGGAGAATTTGTCTTCCACTTCGCCGTCACTGGCTTCCAGGCCCAGCTTTTTGGCGCGCTCCAGAAGAATCTCGTTGTAGATCAGCTCATCAAGGACGTTGAGTTTCAGCGAAAGGGCTTCTTCCTGCGACGGCTCCTGGCCTTCAGGATTTACGCGCGTCCGATAGTATTTGTCCACTTCATCGCGTTTGATCTCTTTCCCGTTAACGACAGCCCACACGTCTGGCGCATGCTGTGTCTGCTTCATGCAACCGGCCACGACAGAAAGGGCCAGGGCGGCTAACGGCAGCAAGGCTACGCCGCGAAGATTTCCTTTTGAGCGGTCCATGGGACGCCCCACCAATCGCCTGTCCACAAAAGGTATGTTCAAGGTTGGAAGCTCAGACGGCTTTTTTCACGCGGCCGGCGCGTATGCACGCCGTACACACACGGACGTGCTTCTTGACGCCCGCCACCACCGCGCGCATGCGCTTCAAATTCGGATTCCACCGCCGCCGCCGCGTGTTATTGGCGTGGCTGATGACGTTTCCATAGGCCGGCGCTTTGCCGCAGAATTCACACTTCAGTGCCATTCGATTTTCCTACTCAGCTGGTTTAAGCCTGGATTTATTGCTCTCTGGAGTCGCAAAACCAAGCTCCTCATTCTAACAGAGGGTCCACTCCCGACAAAGCGCCCTCATCGTCTCTTGCAATACCCTGCTCCAACGGACGGGTTTGCAGCACGCGCCGCGAATTAGTAACCCCTGCAACGCGTTGAAGCGACAGAGTTTGCCCCCAAAACTTCCGGCCCTTGCCCCACCGTACCATTGTTGGCTTCCTTCCTACTCCGTATTTTCACTTTTGCTGCGCAGAAGCCCGCGCGGAAAACCGACCAACAGGACGAACCCTTGGCAAATTCCACCGGCCCTACCCAGACTGCTCCAGAAACGACAGAAACCATTCGGCAACGAGCGGTTGTTCCGCGACGCTGGTATTCGTTTCTGTCGGTCCTCCTGACATTGGCATCTCTCTCGACGTTGGCAGGCTTCCTGGCCGCACGCTTCCAAGGAAATGTCGTGAATTGGCTGAAGATTCATCCCGTGGCCGCGGATTCGCAGAGGGGCACTTCCGCACTAGTTTCAACACCTCAGCCGCGAACGAAGAGTGATGTTGATGAGATTTTGCGCCTCGCGCCGCAGCAGCAGGCCGAGCGCTTGCTGGAATTGGCCATTCAGCAGCCTGATCTTTCGCTGGGGCTGATTCACCGAAACCTGACTTCCTGGCGCGGGCATCTGGAAGATTCGGACCGCCTCTTCCGCCTGGTGTTGCAAGCATTGAACTCCGATGATCCGCGCGTACGCGTGGCTGCCGTCGAGATTGACTTGGCCGCCAACAAGCTCATGAAGTCCCCCGAGAGCGTCGAAAAGCTGCAGCGGCAGATTCAGAGCGGCACGGAAGAGCGCTTTATGGCGCTCTGGAGACTTGGTGCGCTGGGCAATCGCGGCGTCGAACCAGCCGAAGCCTTCCGCACGCTGAAGCTTTATGCACACCATCGAAACCAGGAAGTGCGCTTTTGGGCTGTAGAAGGTCTGGCGATGCTGGCCAATAACGCATCCGTTGATGCGCTGCTGGACATTTTGGCGCACGACCCGGCGATGCAAATCCGCCAGCGCGCGGCGAATGGCTTATCGCGAACGGGCCTGCTCACCGGAGAGCAGCGGCTGACCGCTGTTCCCCAGCTGCTGAATCTTCTCGATGACGATTCTCTCGATGCCGCGACGCAGAACCTGGTTTACTCGACGCTGGAAGCCATCACCGGCGCCTCCCTCGGAAAGAATGCCGGAGCCTGGCGCGAATGGTGGGCGCACCACGACACCCGCGAAAAACACCCCGCGCGCCACCCAGGCCTTTCCCTCGCATAACCCACTACCCATGCAGAACCCTCAGGTTCTTCATTTAGTACTAAAAAACAGTTGACCGTTCTGCGCTGCTTCCGTAAAACTTAATCTCCCGCCCAATCCAACCTGCTTCAGAACGAATAGCAAAAGGATGCCTATGAAGGAACACGAGCGTCGTCATGGACACCGCTTCATCATGCGAGTTCCGTTGCGGTTTCATGCGACCAAGGAGGAAGTGCTCCGGGAGGAATCTGTTTCTTCCATGAACATTTCCAAGCAGGGGATCTATTTCGCCACGGATCAAAAAGTCGCCCAGGGTTTATTGGTTCAGTTGCATTTGAAAATGCCTAGGGAAATTGTCGGGGACGACATGGAGGAATGGAGTTTCACAGGCCGCGTGGCGCATGTGGAACGGTTAAGCCGGCACAACGCAAAGTCAGGCGTGGGCGTGCAGTTCTTGTTTTATGAGGTTCCGCGTCCCTTGATGAAGTGAGCCAGCGTTAAAGCTCCCAACCCTTCCGGCGTTCGGGAGCGACCATCTTCTGCGCCGCTTCAGAGTTCGGCACCTTCAGGTTCGCTCGATCCCACTGCAATCTTTGTCCCGTACGGATAGCGAGGTTGCCGAGCAGCAGCGTTTCCGTGACCATTCCCGAGAATTCGAAATTTCCTCCAGGCTTTACTTTGCTGCCCTTGCAGGCATCCAACCATTCGCGTTCGTTACCGGGAGAGCGAGGCAAAGTTTTTGGCGGTTGCTTATAAGCATCCATCTTTGCCTGTGGGATCAGTCTTGGGTTCGCGCCGCTGAACCCGCACAGAATCTTGCCGCGGTCTCCAATGAACAAAAGGCCTTCGTTGTCTTCTTCCGTGTCGCCGGTTTTCGCTGGCGGGTTTTCGAGCAATTCTTCGGGAGTTGGCGGGCGCAAGCCACCGTCGTACCAAGAGAAATTCACCGCGGGCATGTCGCCTCGCGGAGCGAAATGGTATCGAATGATGGAAGCCATTGGGTAGGTCTCATCGTAGCGGTCAGTGCTACTGGCCTCCACGCTCACGGGTGCTTCGAGCTTCAAAACACGGAAAATGGTGTCGTAGCTGTAGCAGCCCATGTCCCCGAGAGCGCCGCAGCCAAAATCGGTCCAGCCCCTCCACGCGAAGGGAAGGTATGCGTGATGGAACGGGCGTTCGGGGGCTGGCCCCAGCCAGAGCTCCCAATCCAGGCCTTCAGGTACGGGTTGCGTTTCTTTGGGGCGCTCTACGCCCTGCGGCCAGAAGGGACGCGTGGACCAGTTCTGCACTTCGCGGACGGGCCCGATGGCGCCGTCCCAGATCCATTCGCACAGCAGCCGCGTCGCTTCTGACGCCTGATTGCCCACGGCAATCTGCGTCGCCACGCCGGTTTGGCGCGCGATCTCCGCGATTTGCCTCGCTTCCTGAATCGTGTGCGTCAACGGCTTCTGGCAAAACACATGTTTGCGCTTTTTCATCGCCGCCGCGGAAATGACGGCGTGCAGATTGTCCGTAGTGCACACAACCACGGCATCCACATCCTTTTGTTTCTCGAGCAACTCGCGATAGTCGCTGTAGGCGGCGCAACCGTTATATTTGCCCGACGTTTGCCGCGAAGCGTATAAGGCATTCACGATCTGCTGGCAGGGCTCGCGGCCGGCAATGCCGCTGGTGACAGTCATGGAATGCGTTAGCTGAATGGGCTGATCGGGGCTGAGCCAATCCCACCCCGAATCCACGCCGAGCAGCCCCCTTACCGACTTGCAGAATTCATGCGTGTCCCACTGGGGATAATCTGCACTACTCTTGTTGACGTCGCAAACGGCCACTCCTTGGACGTCAGGTTCCTTCAAGAAGTGCAGCATCACGCGCAAGCCTTGTGCGCCAACACCGATAAACGCGATATTGACCTTCTCGCTCGGCGGCACGAAGCCCGGCCCGCCCAACACATAGCGAGGTACGATGGAAAACGCCGCCGCCGCGCCCGCGCTTTGCTCCAGGAATCTGCGGCGGCTAACAGAAGTCCCCGGCTTTCTGGTCATGACTTTGCGGTTGCTTGGGGCTTCTGTGTTTTTCATCTCCCACCTCGGACAGCCGCGAGCATATCACTTGAGGAAGTCTTTGCGGAAGCTGGCAGGGAGAGGCATGGGAGGCATTGAAGCACGTTCCGGTGGTCGATGACGATTCTCCGGAATGTCATCTTGTCGTCCGATGTCGCTG
>DATDNK010000291.1:0-4950 GCA_036518275.1 Candidatus Acidiferrum sp. | reverse complement strand
GCAAGACCTTCACACAGTCAACAGGGTTTTGCTTCGAGCCGTTTCGTTCATTTCGTAGCGCCGGCGTCTCGCCGGCTCTTCTTCTTGTAGGGGCACGATATACCTGTCCTGAGCGCCGTCGAAGGATCGTGCCCTCTTGTAGTGGCTGCGCCCTAATGCGACATGGGCTTTTACTCGTAACGCAAGGCCACCAAGGGATCGACGCGTGTAGCGCGCCGGCCGGGGATATAGCAGGCGAGCAAAGCGACGCCGATCAACAGAAATGCGATGATCACGAAAGTGGCGGGATCAGTTGCGCGGACACCGTAAAGCAAAGAGCCAAGGTAACGCGTCACGCCGATGGCGACTCCCGTGCCAACCAGGGTGCCGACCATAGCGAGAATGAGTCCCTGGCTCAGGACGAGACGGAAGATTTCGCGGCGCTGCGCACCCAAAGCCATGCGGATCCCGATTTCACGAGTGCGGCGGGCGACATCGTAGGAAAGCAAGCCGTAGAGTCCGACGCAAGCGAGAATCAAGGCGAGGGCTCCAAAGAGAGAGGAGAGACGCGCGACGAGGCGTTCGTTGAAGAGAAGACGATCAATTGTCTGGGTTTGCGTCCTCATATCAAACAGCGGCAGATTGTCATCGAAGCCCGCGACCACATGGCGAACACCAGGAATCAGGGTCTCGGGTGGGGCGGACGTACGCAGCGCGAAATATGCTTGGCCTTCTTGAAGCGGGATGTACGCGGTAGGCTCGAAAGGCTTGCGCAATTCATCGTACTTGGCATCCGCGACCACGCCAACAATTTCGCGTTCGACCTTGTTTCCGCCGGGAGTTGTGCCGCCGAGGTGTAAACCGATAGGACTTTTGCCTTCTAAGAAGCGGCGAACAAAAGTTTGATTGACGATAACAACGGCCTGCGTTGACCGCAGGTCCGACGCGGCGAAAGTTCTCCCGCTGAGGAGTGGAAGGCGCATTGTCTCGAAGAATTCAGGGCCGACCGCGAACATATCCGTTTCGACGGTGGTTTTCTCCGGCTGGCCTTCGACGTGGACCCCAGAAGTCCACAGCCCGGCGCTCAAAAGCGTATCCCCAGAATAGCTCGCGGAGATCACGCCCGGTATAGAAGCGAGGCGAGTCTGCAGTTCGCTGTATAGAGTTTGGATTCTGTCGGTGTTGTAGCCGGTCAACTTGGGATTGATTCCGAACAGAAGGACGTTATGTGTGTCGAATCCCGGATCAATTTTGCGGAGGTTAGCGAGCGTGCGTACGAGCAAGCCAGCGCCGGTGAGCACGACTACGGAAAGCGCAACCTGAGCAACAATCAACGAACTTCCGAGGCCGAAACGGCGACCAGGCACTTTGGCCGAGTCGGAACCGCTACCGCCTTCTTTCAACGCCGGAGCCACGTTGATGCGACTGCCGCGAAACGCAGGCGCAATTCCGAAAAGAATTCCCGTGAGCAGGGCGATGCCTAGAGTAAAAGCAAGAACTCGTGCATCGGGCCGCGTATCGATGAACAGAGTTGAATAAGCATTCCTAGAAATAAAGGCCGCGAGAGCCTGTGCGCCCCAATCGGCGAGCACAATGCCGAGCGCAGCCCCGCCGAAGGAAAGCAGCAAGCTCTCCGTGAGGAGCTGCCGAATAATTCGCGCTCTTCCAGCGCCGAGCGCCAAGCGCACGGCCATTTCTTTTTCGCGAGCACTCGCACGCGCGAGCAGGATCGCGGCAATGTTCGCACAGGCGATGAGAAGGACGATTCCAACTGCGACAGTCAAGATGTGGATCGGCCGGTCGTAAAATTGCCGAAATCCAACGAGGCCTTTCTGTGCTGGCAGAAGGGTGAGTTGAGGCTCGTTGATCTCTTTCAGGAGTGGCTTTGCCCCGTGCAACACTTCATTGCGAAAGACGAGACTTGTCGCCGCTTGGGCTTGCGCCATCGAGACACCCGGCTGCAGTCTTCCGACTATGGCAAGCCACCAGTTTGTTTCAATGGTCCGTCCGTGGGCGTCCCCGCCCGGCTTTAAGGACGCCGCCTGTGAAAGGGGTACCCAAAGGTCGTGAGACTTTCCCGGCGTCAGCCGTGTGAACCGGGGATCAATTACACCGACGATTGTGAAAGGGGTGCCGTTCAACCGTATTGTCTTGCCAACCGCTTCGGGTGCGCTGCCAAATGCTCTTTGCCAATAAGCATAGCTCAACACAATTACAGGCGCTGCACCAGGCTGATCGTCGGAAGGCGTTAGCGTGCGGCCAAGGGTGGAGGAAACACCCAGCGTGTCAAAGTAATTGCCGGAGACAAGTTCGCCTCCGACCAAGCCGGCTGGACCATTGCCGCTCAAGTCCAGCTGGTCGGCGTCAGCCATCGCCAGCACGCTGGAGAAAACGTTCGTGCGACCGAGGATGGCCTTGTACATCGGGTACGAGAAAGAGCAGCTTTGGTGGACTCCGGGCACCCACAGGCAGTCTCCGTAGCTGCTCGTACCGATATGAGACTCCTCAGGCAGCTCGCGGACGTTCCAACGCAGAACCACCAATTGCTCGGGATGGCGGACTGGAATCGACTGCAGCATGACAGCATTCAGCAGACTGAAGATGGAAGTATTTGCGCCGATGCCTAGGGCCAGGGTGAGCACCGCAGTAGCGGTGAAGCCGGGGGATTTGCCCAACATTCGAGCAGCGAACCGCAAATCCTGCCAGCACGTCTCGACAAATGATTCCCAACGGCCAGCGCGCACGATTTCCCTTGTAACGTCCATGCTGCCGTGCTCCAGGCGCACTGCGCGATGGGCATCCTTACGGCTCATACCGTCCTTCATCTTTTCTCCGGCGGCCATCTCCAGATAAGCGCCGAGCTCCTCATTCAACTCCTGATCAACTCGTTCCTTTCGGAACAGTGAGCGGACCCCGTGCGCGACATTTCGGAGCAATGACATAGCTCACCTCTTATGACGCCTCCAGAATCCTTGCTATTGCAGCTGCTTGCCGGCCCCATTCTCGCGTTTCGTTATCCAGCCTCTTTCGACCCTTTTGAGTCAAAGTGTAGTACCTCGCTCGCCGGTTCTTTTCGGTCGGCTTCCATTCGCCGTCGATTAGGCCATCCCTCTCTAATCGCTGAATCGCGAGGAATAACGAACCAGCATTGAGGCGGAAAACCCCCTTGCTCATTTGCTCGATGCGGACAGTAATCCCGTATCCATGCATGGGCTCCAGTGCCAGCGTCTTGAGAACGAGCATGTCCAGAGTCCCCTGAACGAGATCGCTTGACTTGTCTCCCATTATGACCCCTTCTACTGGCTGCCAAGAGGAGCGTACACTTCTCCTACTGGTTGTCAAGGGAAAAGACCTGACGCTCCGTAGGTCGGGGCAAGGTGCTGGAGCCAGTTTATGTCGGAAGGTTCCAGAAGGGTGGGGATGAACTATGCCGCTACCGCATTCAAGTCAGTTTTGGTCCGCCCTTTTATTGCACGAGCTGCAGGATTCACGAAGTGGCTCAGGAGCCAAGGGCGTGTACGCGCTCAATATCGGCACTCACAGCGCGTAGCTTCTCTACGATTCCCTCGTACCCGCGATCAATGTGATACACGCGGTCGATCAGCGTCTCGCCGCTGGCCACCAATCCCGCCAGCACCAAGCCCGCGCTTGCCCGCAAATCCGAAGCCTGCACCACTGTTCCGGAAAGTGCTGTGGGACCGTGCACGGTTGCCGTATGTCCTTCAATCGAGATATTCGCTCCCATCCGCATCATCTCGCTGGCATGCATGAAGCGATTCTCAAAAATCGTCTCGGTAATCACCGATGTGCCTTCCGCCTGCGTGGCCAGCGCCATGTACTGCGCCTGCATGTCGGTCGCGAATCCCGGATACTCTTCCGTCGTCACGTCCGCCGCCACTAATTTCTCCGCGCCCCGCACGTGAATCGTGGTCGTGTCTACGATGTCAATTCGCGCTCCCGCTTGCTGAAGTTTCGCAATCACAGCGCCCAAATGCTTTGGCTCACAATTCGTAATCGTCAAGTCGCCACCAGTAATCGCTCCCGCAACCAAAAAAGTTCCCGCCTCGATCCGGTCCGGAATCACCGTATGTTCCGTTCCGTGCAACTCTTTCACTCCGCGAATCCGCAGCGTTGAAGTCCCATCGCCACAAATCTCTGCGCCCATTTTTCGCAGCAGTACAATCAAATCCGTCACTTCCGGCTCGCGCGCCGCATTCTCCAGTACCGTTTCACCATCCGCCAGCGCCGCCGCCATCAAAATATTTTCCGTCCCCGTCACGGTGGTTTTTTCAAACACGATGTGCGCGCCCTTCAGCCGCCGCCCGCGCGAACCGTTGCCCTGCACTTTCGCCTCGATGTATCCGTGCGAAGTCACAATCTCCGTCCCCATCTGCTCCAGCGCCTTCAAGTGCAAATCCACCGGCCGCGCGCCGATTGCACATCCGCCAGGCAGGGAAACGCGCGCCACTCCCACACGCGCCATCAGCGGCCCCAGCGTCAGGATGGACGCGCGCATCGTCTTCACCAGCTCGTACGGCGCCTCCGCATGATTCAGCTTGGGCGCTTGAATCTCGTAATCGCTCGCCGGAATCGCCGCCGCCGTAACCTTCGCGTCCATGAACGCCAGCAGCTTGCTCATCGTCACCAAGTCGCGCACCTTCGGCACGTTGCGGATCACCACTTTGTCCGCAGTCAACAGCGCCGCCGCCATCACCGGCAGGGCTGAATTCTTCGCTCCGCTGACGGCCACGGTTCCCCGCAGCGCCTTCCCGCCCTTGATCAGAAACTTATCCATCCGCTCTTTCTCTAAGTCTTTTCGCTTCCTATTTTTTCGCTCTAAGTTGTAAGTGCGCAGTAATGGAGGAGAAGAAAGCTCAAAGCGTCGATCCTTTGCCAGCCCCATGTATCCATCACTCTTCTCCGCCGCTTTCTCATCGCAATGTCAAGAATCTTTCATTCAACTTAAAACTT
>DATDNK010000290.1:0-7166 GCA_036518275.1 Candidatus Acidiferrum sp. | reverse complement strand
GCCGTCAAGCAAGTGTCGCTGGCTAGATTTCATGGCCGCTCTCCTATCACAATCCAAAATGAAAATGATCGACCCGAACGAGACTTTCTTTACGGGCCCTACTACTTGTTCCGGATAATCACGATGTCCTGGCCCCTGATGGCTGTGCCTCCGAACTGAGGCAAGAGATTGCCGGTAAGCGTGAAAGTGAGCACCTGGCCGTCCGCAATTGCGCCCAAGGCGTTGGACATTGCTTCGTCGTCAAACTGCATCACAAGGTCCAGGAAGCCGTCCGGCCCGGCCGTCGTGCAACTTGTGGCACTTACTAGCTGTCCGTTGAACGCTGTCGCCACATCTGCAAGGGCTGACCGCAGCGGGGGTACGCCCTGCAGCGTAATGGAAGAAGGATCAATAGTGGTCACATCAAAGTTCGCCGTGCCAAGAATGGCCACAGGCAGCACCCCTTGGGCTCCGACGTTGAATGGATTCGGACAGCTTTGTGGCTTAATATCGATCGCCACTTGAATAGCCGCGGGTGCTGCGGCCAGGAAGCCGTGCATCACACGATTTTGATCCTGGTACAGTCCTACAATGTCGCCATGATCATTGATACCTACGGCCTCAGTGCGGCGCGCCCCGGGAAAAGCAATGTTTGAGAAGGCTCCCCCGCTGAAAAGAAAACCGGCATTTCCAATCAAACTTTTGTAAGACCCGACGATATCGCGCGAATTGTTTATGTCTTCAGCAACGGTGTCGGAGGCGCCGGGGACATCCAGTGTCGAATAAACGCCTGCAAGACTGACGAAGCCTTGATGAGGCGCAGTGTCATCGGGAAACTTGTATTGCCCGACGATGTCTCCGGCATCGTTGATTCCGTTATTGTGCGTACAGCAGCCCAGCACCGCTGGAACGTTGACAGTGCTAAAAGTACCTCCAACGTAGAGGAAACCGATTCCTGGGCTGCCGGATATCCGATAAACACCGACGACGTTGCCGGCATTGTTGATCTTGGTGGCAGTGGTGTGATCGACGCCGGCAGCCGGATAATCAAGCGTCGTGAAGACGCCTGCGTTGTAGATAAAAGCATGCGCGCCCTCGAATGTATGGCCTTCTTCCGGCGAATCGAGTAGGTAAGCGCCCACGATCTGCCCGGAATTGTTGATGCCCAAGGCTTCCGAAGATATCAGGTCGTTGGGGTCATCAATGGTAGTGAAAACCCCTCCGGAATAGAGAAAACCATGTCTGCTTCCATCCGGCAGTGCGTACCCGCCCACAATTTGGCCGAGATTATTAATTCCTGCGGCGCCCGTTTCTACCGCGCCGGGGAAATCGATGCTAGTGTATGTACGACCTTGTGCCCGAGCAGGCTTGGCTGGAATTAATCCCAGGGTGAAAGCAATCGCTAGGAATGCAAAGCGAGTTTTCATTTCGGTCCCCTCCACTTTTCTGTTGGAAAACCGTCATAGAGTGAGGAAAAGACCGGAAATGTATCAATGGAAGGTGCCCGGGAGTCGGGTACTAGCTAGAAGCGTCCCTCTACCTTACGCAATTTGGAGCGGTTTCTGTCTGGTCTTAGCCGATGTTCGTTGCAAGGTTTGGAGTTACAATGACTTGCCATTCCCCGGGGGCTCGTGGGAGAAGCGCTGCATGACGCAAGACCATGCGCCTGCGTTGACGGATACCCAAATCGTCGCTGACATCCAGAATGGGAACACGCAGGCGGAGGCGGAGCTTTACCAGAAGTATCGCGCTAAAGTCTATTACGTAGCGCTCCGCGAATCCCGCTCGACACATGACGCCGAGGACGTGTGCGCGGAAACCTTCTTGCGCGTGCTTCAAGCCATCCGCGGAAGCGAGCTACGTTCGCCTTCCGCCCTTTCCTCGTTCATCCTGGGGACGGCTCGTAATGTCCTATATGAGTTGTTCTCCCGCAGGAAGCAAGCAGGCCGGACAACAGATCCGGAGGACCTAGACTTATCCTTGCCCTCCCACGAAAAACTGTTCTTGGATTCCGAAGTCCAGCAAGCGATCAAACAGACCATCGGCAGGCTCAAGCCGCGGGAGCGCGACATGTTGCGCTTGCATTTTTATGAAGAATTGCCAGCCGAGGAGATCGCAGCCAGAATTGGCGTCGCCCGCGAGCGCGTCCGGCTGGTTAAGTCCAGGGCTTTGCAGCATTTTCGGGAGATTTACAGGCGTTTGGATGCCGCAACGGGCGCCAAAAAACTTGATACACGACGCGGCTGAAAGAACACTTATATATGATGCACCCGGAAATCGAGGACCAGGAGATTATCGAACGGTACGTTCGTAACCAGCTTGCGCCGCAAGAACGGCAGGCTTTCGAGGAACATTTCTTTGACTGCCAGGAATGCTTCGAGAAGGTGCAAGCCACGGAGCGCTTCGTCGCGGGTATTCGCGATGCCGCCAGTCGCGGTATGCTGGAGGATCACCGTTCCGCGGATTACGTGCGTGTTCCTGCGCTTTGGCGCGGTTGGATGTTTCCCGCGCTGGCGGCCAGTTCTTGCGCTGCGGTCGCCCTGGCGGTTTTCGCTGCGTGGACGCTCTTCTTTCAGATGCCGAAACTCCGCCAGCAAGTCAATCAGGCTTCTGCGGACGCCAACTCTCAGCGCCAGGCAATCGCCGCTCTCGAAAAGCAAATAGCCTCGGCGACACAAATCGAACCCAACGTGCCATTGGTCATGCTGCAAGCCACGCGCGACGCTCAGGCCTCTGTTAGCGAGGCCGTTCTGCCTCCAGGAGCGCAACATCTTGTTTTGTGGATGGATGTGGCATCGGGGCGCTACCGGACTTACCGTCTGGAGATTTACCGCACGGACGACAAACCTGTCGAAACACTGAAGCAACTCGCTCGCAATTCTTATGGCGCGCTGGCGGTCGGCTTGCCCGCGGAGCGCTTGCAGCCCGGAGAGTTTCGGATTAAGCTCTTCGGCGAAGAACCATCCCCCGCGAGCCTATTGGCAGAGTACAAGTTAAAAATCCGCAGGCCGTAGAGCGCGGCTAGGTACGATGGAAGCTTGCCTCAGGAACTGCCTTCTGTACGTTGTCAGTGTTGGTGTTTTCTCTTCCCTTGGGCCGGCGAGTTCTTGGGCGCAACAACCGAGCACCTCCCCAACGGCCACGCAAGCGCAAACTGCTCCTTCCTCCGATCTCGCTGCCCAGGAAGACGCGCTCATCAAGAAATGTAATGAGCAGTTAAACGTAAAAGGACAATTTAAAGAAGCCGAGGAGACCGCCAAGCAAGCCCTAGAACTCAGCCAGAAGATGGGCGACAAAAAGCGCGTTCTCGTGGCAATGCTGTACCTCGGCTCCGCTTATTACGGCCAGGGCCGGAGACCGGAAGCCTTGGAGGTCTTCCAAAACAGCATCACGCTTGCGCGCGAGACGGGGAATCAAAAAGGCCTCTCCCGCGCTTTGAACAATACTGCCGGTGTGCTCGGCGAGATGGGACGCTACGAAGAATCGATCAGCTACCTCCTGCAATGCCTGGACGTGGCACGAGTTTTGGCCGACGACCCAATGCAATTCACCGCTCTGATAAATGTCGGCCAGCTCTACATTCGGCTGGGCGACCCGGACAAGGCGGAAGCTCCGCTGCTCGATTCCCTCCGCCTTGCTCGTGGACTCAAGCATAGCGACTTGGTAAGCAACCCCTCCAAGGTGGCAACGGAGATGGCATTGCGGGTCCTTGCTGAAATGGAGATCGCCCGAGAGCGCTTTCAGCCTGCCTTGAAATATTTGGACCAGGTGCGCGAAAGCCATCCGGATAATGCTCAGGCGCAAATCGAGCTACTCGATGGCTTGGCGGTGGTGCACCAAAGGCTCGGCGAATATCAGAAGGCCGCCGAAGTTCTTCAAGAAGCCATGCCCATTGCTGAGAAAGCGAACAGTGCGTACTCCACGCAACTCGTTGCCAACCTGGGCGAAGCCCAGGAATCGCTCGGACAATTGAGCGAGGCCCTGGCTTCGGAAAACCGCGCCTTGGCTATGCTCCGCAAGACCGGAGGAAACCCCGACGACGATTGGCAAATCGAAAGGCGCATCGGGCACATTGACCGCACGCTTGCCAAGGGCGAGGAGGCCTTGGCTCATTACGAAAACTCCATCCACACAATCGAACTTCTTCGCGCCAGTGCGTTGAATACCGAGGGCGGCCTCGCCAGCTTCTCAGCCCGCAGTCAAACCGTCTATGAGGAAACCGCCGACCTACTTTACGACTTGGGCCGCCCGGGAGAAAGCCTGGAAATGGCCGAGCGTGGCCGCGCCAGAGCGTTCCTGGACATGTTGGCCATGTCCCGCAGCGGAGTCCCAGACGAACGAACGCCGGAACAACGCCAGCAGGAAGATTCCAAATTGGCGCGCATCACCGCGGTACAGAAGCAACTATGGAAACCCGATCTCTCGCCCGCCGACGAGAAAAGGATCAAGGCGGAATTGACATCAGCCGAAGACGACCTGGAAAAGTTTCATGTCGAAGTGCGCCAGTCCAATCCGCGTTATGCCAGTGTTCATTATCCGGAGCCGGTCAGCGTCAGCCTGATTCAGAAGAGTCTCCTAGATAATCGCACCGTGCTGTTGGAATTTCTGTTAGGCGAAAAACGCTCGCTCCTCTGGGTGGTTTCCAAGCAAAAGCTGAGCGTGGGCGTTTTGCCGCCCCGCAAGGAGATTGAGGAAGAAGTCGCAGCTTATCGCAAGACGCTAACGGAAAAGACCTCGGCGCTTACACTGCAAACGTCGGTCAGCGAAATCGAGCGGCGTGGGAAACAGCTGTACAGCTCGTTGTTTAAGCCAGTGGAGAATTTCATTCCGTCCGGCAGCACGTTGCTGATCGTGCCCGATGGAAATCTCGGATACTTGCCATTCGAAAGCTTGGTAATGGGAAGCCGCCACACGCCTTCGGGTGAGGTCCAGCCGTTATACATGCTAGACAAATTTGCGATCGACTACGGCCCGTCGGCTTCGGCCCTTGTGGCGGTTCGGGAAGCGAGCACAGGGACGCAGGAGCGCACCAAGACGCTCCTGGCGTTCGGCGATCCGTTAGCGCAAACAGAAAGCATTCTCGGTAGAAACTCATCAGCGAGTGGAGCTACGCGATCCGTAGACACTTCGGTGGATACCAATACCGAGAAGACTGCTTCTGCGACCGGCCCTGCGGCGCCTGCGCCTTCTTCCGACACCGTTTCTTCCGAATATGCGGAACGCGGTTTTTCACTCTCGCGGCTTCCCTTCACTCGCGACGAAGTGCTCGGAATCAGCAAACTGTATCCCGCGTCGCAACGTCAGATTTATCTCGGAGAAGACGCGCGCGAAGAAACCGTGAAGTCAGAAAAGCTCGATGCTTACCGGTATATTCATTTTGCCAGCCACGGGTTCATTGACGAATCTCATCCAGAGCGTTCCGGAATCTTGTTTTCGCGCGTGCCTAATTCCAGCGAAGACGGCGTTCTGCAGATGGGGGAGATTATTCGCCTAAAGCTGAATGCGGACCTGGTGACGCTCTCCGCATGTAGCACCGGCCTGGGAAAGCTCGTCAATGGAGAAGGTGTTCTGGGCTTGACCCGCGCGTTTTTCTACGCCGGCGCGCGCAACGTTGCGGTCAGCCTGTGGAACGTGAATGACTCCGCAACCGCCACTCTCATGGAGTCGTTCTACGGAAACCTGAATCAGGGCTTGCCAAAGAGCGCCGCTTTGCGGCAAGCGAAACTTGCTCTGCTGCATGGCAAGAATGTGACGTGGAGCCACCCGTATTTCTGGGCTCCCTTTGTTTTGGTCGGTGAAGGCAGATAAGCAAAGAATAACCAGGTCTGGCCTCTCCTTGTAAGAATTCCTTGATGCCGACAACTCGACTGGCGAAGACTGTGCTGAATTTTTGCGGCCAGACAATGCGGTCGCGACGAGTGGTGACGATGCTCATCGTCCTTTTTACACCGAGAGTGAGCTAATATAAGCCGCGAACGAAACTAGGTTAGGAAAATGCTGAATCTACGAAAAGCTGGATTCGGAATGTTCTTGGTTGCCGCGGCGGCAAGGCTGTGTCCCGATGCGAACATATTGGCCAGCGCTGGGACTCATCCGCAAAGCGCAGCACACACGCCGCAGTCGACAAATTCTAGCCAATCGCGCGAAGCTGCTTCTTCGTCGAAAGACGTTTTCGATTTCGACTTTTTCAAATCGAAGGTCGAACCAATTTTTCTGAAGGAGCGTCCGGGCCACGCTCGCTGTTACGCTTGCCACTCCGATCCGAACAGGGTTTTTCACCTGGAGCGCTTGTCGGATGGAGCCAAGGAATGGACCGAGGAGCAATCGCGGCTGAACTTTGCGACGGTAACAAGACTCGTCGCTCCCGGCGATCCGCGTTTCAGCTTGCTCTTGCTGCATCCACTGGCTCCGGAAGCGGGTGGCGACGCGTTTCACTCCGGTGGCAGACAGTTTGAGACGCAAAACGATCCTGATTGGCTCACGATCGCCGATTGGGTCCGCCGTGTTCGTGATCCTTCCAGCCTCAAATCGGCGAGCGGGCCGCTCATCTACGTTACTAACAGCGCTGGAGAAACAATCGACGTCGTTGATTCGGCCACGAACAGCGTCGTTCAGGTGATTCGCGGCATCGAACTGCCGCACGGGGTCAACTTTTCTCCGGATGGGTCGCGTGTGTATGTCAGTGATGAGTCGGGAAGTATGCTTGACGTCATCGATCGCGAGCGCGGAGAAATCGTCAAGAAAATCGCGCTCAGCGGCCGCCCGAACAATCTCACCATAACCAAGGATGGCCGCCGGGTGCTGATTGGCATCCGAACGCTCCCTGGGGCTGTCGACGTCGTCGATACAACTTCTCTCACTCTCGCAAAGACCAACCCCATCAACCGAAGCATCCACAACATTTACGTCACGCCCGACGGGAAATATGCTGTAGCCGGCTCCATCGAATCCAAGTCCACAACGGTCATTGATCTTCAGACCGAGCAAGTTGCGTGGGAAGTCAAGTTCGATAATGGCGTGCGCCCGATGGCTTTCGACACCAACCCCGACGGCTCCACGAAACGCATCTTCGTGCAACTTTCCAACCTCAACGGATTTGCCGTGGTTGATTTTGCCAGGCATGTAGAAGTCGCTCGCGTAAAATTTCCCGGTCACCCCGGCGGCTATGGTGTTGCCGAGGTGCGCTT